>NZ_JACBWT010000004.1:0-199901 GCF_016774595.1 Maritimibacter sp. | reverse complement strand
TCGAAGGGGGCATCCAAACATGGACGCCGAAAGGGGGTCAAACTTCAACGCCGATTGACAATTTCGGGTGAGCCGTGTCTTCGTCGGACATCGGCGTGGAGGACTCGCCGTCTCGGCGATCCTTGCCTGCGCAGGGTTTGCCGCCATCAATGGTTCATCCCTCGCAACCGCCGCGACCATGACGAAAATAGCCATGCCGGAGATGCGCAGGGAAGGATACGAAGCGAGTTTTGCCGCGGGCAGCATCGCCGCCGGCGGCACCCTCGGCATCATCATTCCACCGTCCGTCGCGATGCTGGTCTATGCAATCTTGACGGAGCAGGATGTCGCCACGCTCTTCATTGCGGGGATTCTTCCGGGCCTGCTTGCGGTTGCACTCTACAGTTGCGCGATCTGGATCGTGTCGTTTCGCCGACCCGAGGCATTCCCCGTTGCGCAGCGCACCGAGCGGCGAGAGCGGATGAGGGCGCTACGAGATGTTTGGGCGACGCTCTTGCTGTTTTCGCTCGTCTTCGGATCGATGTATCTCGGTATCGTCACCGTAGCCGAGGCGGCGGCCCTTGGGGCGGTCGGTACCATGATCATCGGCGTACTGCGGGGACGTCTGGACTTCCCCGCCATTCGCGAATGTCTGATCGAAGCCCTTCGCACGACGGCGTCGATCTTCACCATCGCAATCGGTGCATTCCTTTTCGGCTATTTCCTTGCAATCACTCGGACCACGCAGAATCTGACCGGCTTCATTATCGCTCTCGACATGGCGCCAGCGATGATCATGGCGTTGCTTCTGCTGGGTTACCTGCTGTTGGGCGCCTTCGTGGACGAAATCGCAATCGTCCTCCTGACCATCCCGATCGTATACCCTGCGGTCATCGCGATGGGGTTCGATCCGATCTGGTTTGGGGTCATTATCGTCATGACGGTCTCGATCGGTCTCATCTCACCGCCTGTGGGTATGAACGTATACGTCATCAACTCCATAGACCGAGAGATCGGTTTGGTCGGGATCTTCAAAGGTGTGATGCCTTTCCTTGCCGCCGACCTCGTCAGATTGCTTCTGCTCAGCATTTTTCCTGCATTTTCATTGCTCTTACCCAGCCTTATGCCCTGAGCGGTGCCAAGGCCAGAACGTATACGTAATGCGGTTACTATCGCCATCTGTAGCTCAAATATGGCGCAAACGTATACGTTATGACTTGAACTATCTTCTGTATGCTTTAAGAAAAAGCATATGGAGGAGACCGCCTTGAGCGAATCGGAAAACACAAAGTCCCAGACACTCACGGCCTTTCTCGGGCTGCGCGGGCTCATCGTGGATGGAACGCTCGCCCCTGGGTCTCGGGTGTCAGAGCCGCTGATCGTGGAGCGCTTCGGTGTGTCGCGTACGCCCGCGCGTGCCGCCTTGGCACAGCTTGCCGAAGAGGGGCTCCTCGCGAAGCGCGAGAAAAGCGGTTACGAGGTCAAATCGTATACGGAGCAGGATGTGTTCCAGGCGATCGAGATCCGCGGGATACTGGAAGGCATGGCCGCCCGTCTCGCTGCCGAAGCCGATGTTTCTGCTTCGCACCTTCAGGTGATGGAGAGCGTCGTGACGGAGCTCGATGATGTCGTGGGGCGTCTTACGACCGACAGCGAGCAGACCGAGTACGTCCACCTCAATAATGAATTTCACCGGCTTTTGCTGGAAGCGTCGGAAAGCGAGATGCTGGCCATGTCGCTGGAGCGGATAAAAGCGCTGCCATTCGGTTCGCCGAACGCTTTCGTTGAATCGCTTTCGCTTAACCATGCGGCGGTGAAGAAGGTGCTCATCATGGCGCAGGAGCAGCACCGCGCGATCGTGGAGTGCATCCGGAAAGGCGAAGCCACGCGGGCCGAACGGCTGGCACATGAACATTCCTTCTGCGCGGCGCGATATCTTCAGCTGTTGCGCGCGAAGGACGAACCCATTCCTTGGATTGCCGAGAAGGCGAAGAGAGCCAACAGGAAATAATAACCCGAAATCGCCGGCGCGCCCCACCGCTTTGACCTCGTCGAAAGCGAACGGAGATTCTGTGCCTGCTGTCAACTGGAGGAAGAAGAGATGAACCAAGTAGATACATTGAGGCGCACGCCGGAAGGCTATTTCACGACGCGATGGGGCCAGCCCGAGTACACCGACTGGCAGGATGAAAGCATGTCCTGGAAGGAAGGGTGCTACATAGGCGACTGGTCGTTCCTTTGGGAGCGCCGGTTCCGGGGCCCGGACGCGCTCAAGCTGTTCGCGGACACCTCGGTTAACAACTTCGAGAAGTTCGAGCTCAATCAGTCCAAGCACGTCATTCACACCGACGAGAATGGCAAGCTGATCGCCGAGGGCATCCTGACGCGGCTGGGCGAGGACGAGTTCATGCATTTCGGCCGGGGCACTTTCTGGGTCGACTACAAGATGCGCCACGGCGACTACAACGCGACGTCTGAAGCCGACGACTGGTTCAATTTTCAGGTTCAGGGGCCCGACGCGATCCACGTCGTCGAAAAGGCCTGCGGACAGAAGCTGCGCGACGTGAAGTTCATGTATAACGGCCACATCAAGATCGCTGGCTGCGACGTAGTGGCACTGCGTCAGGGCATGGCCGGTGAACTCGGGTTCGAGCTTCAAGGCGACATCAACAAAAGCCAGGAAGTTTACGACGCGATCCTCGAGGCCGGCCAGGAATTCGGCATCCGCAAACTTGGCGGGCGTGCGGCTTTCATCAACCACCTCGAAGCCTGCTTCCCGACCATCGTGACCGATTACCTCCCAGCGATCTTTGAACCGGAGATGGCCGGGTATCTTGAAGAGTTCCGTTCGGCGATGCCTGCCTTCGCCTCGACTTTCAACGTCGCGGGCAGCTTTGAGGGTCAGAAGGTTTCGGACTGGTATCGCAGCCCCGTTGAACTGGGCTGGGCCAATCGCATCCACCTTGGTCACGATTTCATCGGTCGCGACGCGCTGGCCGAAGAAAAAGCCAACCCACGCAGGGTGATCCGCACCCTGGTTTGGAACCCTGAGGACGTGATTAAGGTCTTCGCCTCGCTTTTCGGCAAGGAAACGCCCTACGACTGGATGGAAATCCCGCGGGATCAGCGCGGCTTCATGTACTGCGACCGGGTTCTGAAGAACGGCAAAGACGTCGGCACGACCACCTCGCGCGGCTACTCGTATTTCTTTCGGGAAATGCTCTCGCTTTGCACGATCGATGTGGCCGAGGCCGAGATTGGCAATGAGGTGGAAGTCGTATGGGGCAACCCGGGACACCCGCAGATCAACATCCGGGCCACCGTCCAACCCGCCCCCTATAAGCAGGACAACCGTCGAGCATCTTACTGACGTAGCAGCGTCCCGCTGCCTTGATGGGGCGCTGCATAGGACCGGCGGGCGCAAAGATGCGCTCGAACCGGATATTGGAAAGGGAGGACCCCATGAAACTCACGAAACTTCTACTAGCCGCCGCAGTGGCGGCCATTTCGACAGCGCCACTCATGGCCGAAACCGTCAAGGTCGGCGTGATCGGCCCCTTCTCGGGTCCGTTTTCAGGCTCGTTCGGAGAACCGTTCCGGCAAGGCGTGGAAACCTACGTTGCCATGAACGGGCAGCCAACAGAAGACATCGAGGTCGAGTTCATCTACCGCGACCTGCAAGCCCCTGATCCGGGGCGGGCGCGAGCCCTTGCGCAGGAACTGGTCGCGCGTGACGGAGTGCAATACTTGGCGGGCTTCGTGTTTACGCCGAATGCCATTGCGGCAGCGGGCATCTCTGCCCAAGCGAAAATACCTACGGTTATCTTCAACGCGTCGGCCTCGGCCGTGGTGTCGCAATCGCCGTACTACGTGCGCACTTCGAACACGCTTCCGCAAGTGTCCGTCCCGACGGCGCAGAACGCGCTCGAAAAGGGATACCGTACCGTGGTGACGGCCGTGAGCGATTACGGCCCTGGCGTGGATGCCGAAACCAGTTTCGTGAAAGCCTTCGAAGCGGGAGGTGGCGAGGTGCTAGAGACCATCCGCATGCCACTTTCGACGACTGATTTCGGCCCCTACCTGCAGTCGATCCAGTTGCAGGAGCCGGATGCGCTGTTCGTGTTCCTGCCCTACGGCCCGCCCACATACAGCTTCGTCAACGCTTACCGAAACAACGGTCTGGATGACGCGGGGATCGCCTTCGTCGGTACGTCCGAGACACAAGAAGTCGACCTGCAATCACTGGGTGAGGCTGCTATCGGGCTTGAAACCGGCTACTTCTACTCCGCTGCGCACGAGTCGCCTGAGAACGAGGCGTTCAAGGAAAAGCTCGCGGAGCTGTTCCCGGACGCAGAGCCGAACCCAGCCACGGTATCGGCTTTCGACGGCACTCATGCGCTCTACGAGATGATCCGCGCGACCGAAGGTCAGCCGGACCCGGACGCGGCCATCGCCGCCATCTCCGGAGCCAGCTGGGAAAGCCCGCGGGGCCCGATCACGATCGATGCCGAAACTCGGGATATCATCCAGAACGTGTATATCCGTGTGGTCGAGCAGGAAGAGAATGGTCGTCTCGTGAACCGCGAGATCAAGACCTACGAAGCACAGCCTGACTACGGCGTGCAGGACTAAGGGAACGGTCGCATGCTCTCGCTCATCGCAAGCATCCTGATCGACGGCATTTCGTACGGGCTCGTCCTGTTCATGGTGTCGGTCGGTCTTACGGTCACTCTTGGCCTCATGCGGTTCGTGAACCTTGCCCACGGGACGTTCGCGATGGTCGGGGGATATGCGGCCGCCACCTTTGTTACTGCGCTAGGACTACCCTACGTCCTCGCGCTGATTCTCGCGGCGGCGGTCGCGGGGATCATTGCCTTCGGCCTTGAAATCGCGCTCGTGCGCCGCGTCTATGCCCGGCCCGAGCTGGACCAGGTTCTGTTGACAATCGGCCTCGTATTCATGGGGATCGCCCTGTCGGGCATGATCTTTGGCAATTCCCTGGTCCCGATCCGTCTGCCGGAGTTTCTTCGCGGATCGACCGATCTCGGTTTCCGCAGCATGCCGACGCAGCGGTTCGTTCCCCTGGTTTTGGGGCTCTTGTCACTCGCGGGGATCTGGCTTCTGTTTGAGCGCACGCGTTTCGGCGTCAAACTGAGGGCGACCGTGGATAACCCGCGTGCCGCGGGTGAACTGGGGATCAACACCCGCCGGGTCTATGCCGCCGCATTCGCCATCGGCGCGGCGCTGGCCGGGCTAGGCGGGGTCGCCGGCGCGGAGCTCTTGCCTGTGGAGCCATATTATCCGCTGAAGTACCTCGTGCTCTTCCTTGCGGTCGTCGCCGTGGGCGGACCGGGCAATATGGCGGGCAGCTTCGTTGCCGCCATCCTGCTCGGGACAGTTGAAACCGCAGGCAAATACCTCGCCCCGGAATTCGCGACCATCGCGCTCTATGCACTCATGCTCATCGTGCTGAGCTGGCGGCCCGAGGGCCTGTTCCAGCGCAGCTCCAAGACCTAGGCCCGCCATGACAAACACCCAACGAACCCTTGGCGCCGCCGCGGTCATACCGATCGTCGCCGTGGCGCTGGTCGTGATCTTTCCTAACCAACAGGCGTTTCTGGCCCAGATCGCGATCACAGCGCTTCTCGTCCTGTCGCTCGATCTCGTTGTCGGCTTCGCGGGCCTTGCAACGCTGGGCCATGCGGCCATGTACGGTGCCGGGGCCTACGCCGCTGCGCTCTATTCCCTGCATGTCTGGGCCGAACCGTTGACCGGTCTTGTGGTAGGCATTCTTGCCGGCGGCCTCGTCGCACTGGTCTCGGCACTAATGCTGATGCGTGCCCACGGCCTGACCTTCCTGATGATGACCGTCGCGATCACGCAGATCATATACGAGATCGTCAACAAGTCGCGTGCCGTCACCGGCGGGGATGACGGGCTCTATGGCATCATGATGCAACCGCTCTTCGGCAGGTTCGAGTTCGATTTTTACGGGCGGCTCGCCTTTTGGTACGCGGCGGTCGTCCTGTGGCTTGTCTTCCTGCTTCTGCGTCACATCGCGGCCTCCCCCTTTGGTCTGACAGCCCGCGCGGTGCGCGATGACGGAGGTCGCGTGTCCTCCCTCGGCGGGGGTATTTTCGCCCACAGGGTCGCGCTTTACACCCTCTCCGGAGGTATCGCCGGCTTGGCAGGGGCGCTATCGGCCCAGACCGTGCAGGTGGTCGGGCTGAACACGCTGAGTGTCACGTATTCCGCCGAGATTCTTGTCATGCTCGTCATGGGGGGAACAGGTCGCCTCTGGGGCGCCTTGCTGGGAGCCTTGGTGTTCATGATGATCCACCATTACGCGGCAGAGGTCGATCCGGTCCGCTGGATGCTCTTCATCGGGGCGATGCTTGTCATGATCGTCCTGTTCCTGCCGAAGGGCCTGTTCGGTGGCCTCGAAGCCGCGGTGAACCGTCTGCGCGAAGGGGCACGGACATGAACAATCTTCTGGAAGTACGCAACCTGTCGAAATCCTTCGGTGGCTTGCAGGTTACCCGCAACGTGGATCTGACGATCGCCCCGGGCGACCGGGTGGCGTTGATAGGACCGAACGGCGCGGGAAAGACAACGCTCGTCAACTTGATCAGCGGTGTGCTGGACCCGACGGGCGGCGAGGTCATGCTCGACGGGAGCAAGGTCACGGCGCTGTCGCAACGGCAGCGCGCCCATCGCGGGTTGATCCGCACATTTCAGATTACGCGGTTGTTTCACAGCATGACTGTAGCGGACACGCTGCGCGTTGCCGCGATTCAGAAGAACGGCATGACCTATCGTTTCGGCTGGGGGGGTAGGAGCGCTGACCTGATCGAGAAGAGCGTCGAACGCGTGTTGACCGATCTGCGTTTGCAAGATCGCCGGGACAATGATGTCAGCCTGCTTGCCTACGGCGAGCAGCGACTGGTGGAGCTTGGCGTCGCGCTGATCATGGAGCCGCGCGTGCTCATGTTGGATGAGCCGGCGGCGGGTGTTCCGCAAAGCGAAAGCCACATCATCATGGACGCGATCGAAAACCTGCCAGCGGAGCTGGGGGTCCTGTTCATCGAGCACGACATGGACCTCGTATTCCGCTTTGCACGTCGCATCATCGTTCTGGTGAGTGGCGGGGTGTTCTGCACGGGAACCCCGGACGAAATCGCAGC
This sequence comes from Maritimibacter sp., assembly GCF_016774595.1. Lineage (NCBI taxonomy): Bacteria > Pseudomonadati > Pseudomonadota > Alphaproteobacteria > Rhodobacterales > Roseobacteraceae > Maritimibacter > Maritimibacter sp. The sequence goes on along the minus strand of NZ_JACBWT010000004.1, from coordinate 192,738 downwards.
GAACGAGGACGTGCGGGCAATGTATCTGGGTGAGGCAAGCTGATGGCGAAGGAAATCGCATGGAACAGCGTTGATGCGGGCTATGGTCGCACTGTTGCGGTGGAAGGTATCACGGTGCGGCTCAGCGCCGGTGAGAAACTGGGCATTCTCGGGCGCAACGGGGCAGGAAAGACCACGATCCTGCGCGCCATGATGGGGGACGCTAAAGTCCACCACGGAACGGTCGAAATCTACGGGGTCGACGTAACCGGCATGCCGGCCTACCAACGCAATCAACTTGGTGTCGCGGTCGTGCCGCAGACTCGTGACGTGTTCCGGTCGCTTACGGTGCGCGAAAACCTCATTGTCGCCAGCGCCGAGCGCGATCGGACCAAGCTGGCGGTGAAACTGTTCCCCAGGCTTGGCGAGAGGATGCAGAATCTCGGCGCCGATCTCAGCGGCGGCGAACAGCAAATGCTGTCCATCGCACGGGCAATCATGACGAAGCCCGACTTTTTAATGCTGGACGAGCCGCTCGAAGGTCTTTCGCCAACCCTGGCGCAAGACGTCATGAAGTCGGTACGGAAAATGGTCGAGGAAACAGGCCTCGGCTGCGTCCTTGTCGAGCAGCACGTGGCCACCGTTCTGGATTTCTGCGACCGCGCATTGGTAGTGCAGCGGGGTCAGATGGTCTTCTCGGGCACGACCGATGAGTTGCGCGGCCGGCCGGACGTGCTGGAAAGTGCTATCGGCTTGTCGGCCGTCTCTTCAGAAAACGAATAGGAGACGCCTACGGCACAGACCAATGTTATCACCCTGGCATCGTCGACGCACTAAGCACGATCCTCGCCGTCACGGAGCGAACATCAACCAAGCCGACTGGTCTTGACTCCTGATACTGATCAGAAATGAGTGCGAAATTTTTGGGGTTCCGTTATTTGAGCCGGCCGGACATGATTTCTATCCTGTTGCTCCAGTTGTAGCGCAGCTTGCCGTATCTGCGCGCGAGCGGCGATTAAAGGCGGCGAGCGTACTTCGCTAGCGCAGGCGGAACATGCGCGACTCATTCCCAAATCGCATGAAGGGCCTCGCCGGAGCCGCGTGATCATTGCCGATCGCCCCCGCCATTCGTCCTTGCGATGTCGTCCGCGATGGTCTCCCGAAGCCAGTCGCGAAACGCGACGAGCGGCGGGTAGTTCTCCATCTGCTGCTGGTAGACCAGGTATCCGACGCTACGCGACTTAACCGCCATGTCGGAAACCGTTACCAGCCGACCCTTGGCGAGGTCGTTTTTGATCAGTTGGACCGGCGCGAGCGCGATGCCTAGTCCGCGTGATACCGTCTGCAGGAACATCGTGTAGTTCTCGAACGTGAGCAGAGGGCGGGACCGCAGCCCGGGCAGAGCTGGGATCTCGAAAAGGCTCGCCCAGATGACGCGTTCGGTGACGTGCAGCAGAACGTGGGTCTGGCGGAGCATGTCCTTGTCGTCGGCAAGCACGGCTTCGGCAATTTCAGGTGTCGCGATGGCGCGAAGATCCAGTTGGATCAGCCGTTCTCAACGAGCATCCCCCCCCCCCGGAACTTCTCAATGACGGCAGGAAGGATGCCGGGGCCGGAGCGAGGTTGCGAGGGAATGCGGGTCGAGAATTCGACCGTGACGTCCGGGTGAACGTCTTCGGCCTCAAACGATCCCTCGTCGCACCGTTCGACCGCACGATCGACGATGACGCCATCTGGTCGTCCCGCTTCGACTTCGTGATGGTGCGCACGGGCACAGAAGCACTGTGATATGGACTTGCCCGGGTTTTGCGGAGAGCGTTTTCAGGTCAAAGGGTAGCAACTGAAAAGCGAACACATAGGCGGAAACAACTTTTCCATAACTCTTGACAACAAATTAGCAATCTAAATATATGTTCTCCGGCGCCCACGATCCGTATGACGCGGGGTTCGGCGGGAGCGCTTGAAGGAGGTGGTTCATGACGGATCTGACCATGCGCGTCGAAGCTCGGCGGCCGTTGACCGAGCAGATTTGCGAATTCACGCTCGCCCCGTTGGACGGTGCCGAGCTGCCGACGTTCGAGCCCGGGGCGCACGTGACGATAGAGACGCCATCGAAGGCGATGCGCCGGTATTCGCTGATCAATGATGGCAGCGCCCCGGAGGTGTACAAGATCGCGGTCAAGCGGGAGCCGGAATCGCGTGGGGGATCTGCGTCCATGCACGACGAGGCGACCGTCGGCACGGAACTGCGTGTCGAGCCGCCCGAGAATGATTTTCCCATGGGCGAGGCGAACGAATATCTGCTGATCGCCGGTGGGATCGGGGTGACGCCGATCTACTCCATGGCGCAGCAACTCGATCGCGAGGGCAAGCCCTTCAATATCATCTACTGCACGCGCAGCCCGGAGGACACGGCATACCTCGACGAGATGCGCGCAGCTTTCGGGGATCGTCTTCTGGTGCATCACGACGAAGGCGACCCGGAGAAGGTCTACGATTTCTGGGACCATTTCGAAGAGCCCAAGAACATGCATGTCTATTGCTGCGGGCCCGCGCCATTGATGGAGGAGATCGAGGCGATCTCCGGCCACTGGCCGGAGGGGCGCGTGAACTTCGAAGACTTCAAGCCGGTTGACGTGGTGCGCGAAGACGACAAGGCATTTGACGTTGTGCTCGAAAAGTCCGGTAAGCGCGTCACGGTTCCTGAGGATCGGTCGATCCTCGAGGCGCTGCGTGATGCGGGCGTGGCAACAGTGAGTTCGTGCGAAAGCGGCACTTGCGGCACGTGCAAGACGCGCTTGCTCTCGGGCGAGGTAGACCATCGCGACATGGTGCTCATGGACGAGGAGAAGTCCGAAAACATCATGATCTGCGTGTCGCGCGCCAAAGAGGGGGAACTCGTTCTTGACCTCTGACGCCGTCCGCATCGGCGTGGCGGGCCTGGGCCGCGCATTCATGTTGATGCTGCCCACCTTCCGCGCCGATACGCGAGTGCGACTGGTGGCCTGCGCCGCGCCGCGGGCCGAGAGCCGAGATGCCTTCGAGGCGGAGTTCGGCGGCACGGGGTATTCGGACGTGGAAGCGATGGCCGCCGATCCGGAGGTGGAAGCAATCTATGTCGCGACCCCGCATCAGATGCATGCCGAACACGTCGAGGCTGCGGCGCGTCATGGCAAACACATTCTCGTCGACAAGCCCCTGGCAGTCACGCTCGACGATGCCGATCGGATGGTGAATGCGGCCGAAGACGCCGGAGTCCACTTGATCGTGGGACCAAGTCACAGCTTTGATGCGCCGGTCCTGCAGGCGCGGGCGGTGATCGACAGCGGCGCGCTGGGCGCCGTGCGGATGGTGCAGGCCTTCAACTACACGGATTTCCTCTACCGTCCCCGCCGACCCGAAGAGTTGCGCACCGAAGAGGGCGGTGGCGTGTTGTTCAGCCAGGGCGTCCACCAGATCGACATCGTGCGGTTACTCTGCGGCGGACTCGGGCGCAGTGTCTCGGCGATGACAGGGGCCTGGGACCCGACGCGTCCGACGGAAGGCGCCTATTCCGCCCTCATGGACTTCCATGGCGGCGCCTTCGCCACTCTGACCTATTCGGGATACGCCCACTTCGACAGCGACATCTGGATGAACAATGTGGCCGAACTCGGTGGCGACAAGTCACCGGAAGTCTACGGCCGCGCCCGTAGGGCGCTCGAGGGGCTCGACGCCGAGGCGGAGGCTCGCCTCAAGACCACGCGGACCTATGGCGCCGGAGACGCCCCGCCGACCGCGCGTCACCATGAACATTTCGGCCCGGTCATCGTGCTCTGCGACCGGGGTGACCTGCGCCTCACTCCCGACGGTGTGGAGGTTTTCGGCGACTTCGCGCGGCACTTCGAGGAGACGCCACTGAGCACTGTCCCGCGCGAGACAGTGATCGATGCGCTGGTGGCCGCGGTGCGGCACAACAAACCTCCGGCGCAGACGGGGCGTTGGGGGCGGGCGAGCCTCGAGGTTTGCCACGCAATCCTGCACTCGGCCGAAACCGGCGTGGCGGCCGAACTCACGCGCCAATGCGGAATTTATAAGGAGGAGATGACACCTTGAGCGACCTGACCCTTTCCCTCGCCATGGGCAACTACGACCGGACCCGGGCCATCGTCGACGGTCGCGTCAAGATCGACGGGGTGGACCCGGTTCCGATGCTGCTTTCGCCCGAGGAGATGTTCTTCCGCGCCTTCCGCCACCAGGCCTTCGACATTTCGGAACTGTCGCTTTCGTCGTACTCCATCTCTGTTGCACGCGGTGACCCGCACTACGTTGCGATCCCGGTGTTCCTGAGCCGGGCATTCCGCCACACCTCGGTCTACATCCGCACCGACAAAGGCATCGAGAAGCCGGAAGACCTGAGGGGCAAGCGGATCGGCATCGCCGAATATCAGCTTTCGGCCAACGTCTGGGTGCGTGGCATCCTAGAGGAAGACTTCGGTGTGCGTCCGTCGGATGTCACGTGGGTGCGCGGCGGCATGGACACGCCGGGCCGTCCGGAGAAGATCAAGGTCGACCTGCCGGAAGATGTGACCGTTGAGGCGGCGCCGGAGGGTGCCACCCTGAACGGCATGCTGGAAGCGGGCGAGATCGACGGGTTCATCGGTCCGCGCTGGCCGCGCTGCTTTGCCGAAGGGCATCCGCACGTGGGCCGGCTGTTCTCCGACAGCGTGAGCGCTGCCGAAGATTTCTACCGACGTACCAAAGTGTTCCCGATCATGCATGTGCTCGGAGTGCGCCGCACCCTGGCGGACCAGCACCCTTGGCTTCCCGGCGCTCTGCTCAAGGCATTCTCGGAATCGAAAAAGCTGGCGCAGGACGCGCTGCAGGATACCTCGGCGACCAAGGTCACGATGCCCTTCGTCGAGGATAACCTGAACCGGGCGCAGGCGCTGATGGGGCAGGACCCCTGGACATACGGCGTCGTTGGCAATGCGCACGTGCTTGAGAAGTTCCTCGGCTATCACCACGCGCAGGGACTGTCGCCGAGACACGTTTCGGTGGACGAGTTGTTCCATCCGTCGACGCAAGAAGCCTACAGCCTTTGAAAGGGGTGCAAGATGAGTGAACTGAAGCCCGGAGACGTGCTGGAAATCACCACCGACGGCGGACTTGCTTACGTGCAGGTCACGCACATGCACCCGAGTTACCCGCCAGTGGTTCGCGCGCTGGACGGGCTCCACGAAGATCGTCCCGCGGATCTTGGTACCCTGGTCGCGGGTGAGACCCGGTTCATGGCCATGATCCCGGTCGACCGGGCTCTGGCGCAGGCTGGCGCCGCGTGCAGTTTCGTGGAAAACGTCGCCGTGCCCGAGGCGTACAGCGCGTTCCCTACCTTCCGTATGCCGATCCGCGACAAGCAGGGCGAGATCGTCTACTGGTGGTTCTGGGACGGGCGCGGGCTGTCATACGACGCCGAACTGGACGCCGAGCAAGCCAAGTTGCCTCTGCGTGAAGTGATGTCCGGAAAGCGTTTCCTGCAACTCTTGAGCGACATGGCGGTCTGAACCTGCAGAGACGTCGTGGCGACGTCGCCGACGGCCGATATGGCACGAAACGACAAATTCATGGGCGTGGCTTCTGGGAGAGGGCGCGCGCCCGACAAACGGGGAGGAGACCTGTGATGGGCGAGTCATCGCGCCTCGATATCGAGGCATCGCTGCCGAAACACCGTGATCTCTATTACGGTGGGCGCTGGCACAAGCCGAGCGCGGGCGGTTACGAAGACACGGTGAATCCGGCGACCGGCAAGGCCTTGGCACCCGTCGCCGTGGCCACTCAGGCCGACGTCGATGCTGCCGTGGTTGCCGCGGATGCAGGCTTTCGCGAATGGCGCGATGTCGCACCGCTGGAGCGGGCCCGGATTCTCAAGGAAATCGCCGCGCGGCTGCGCGAACACGGCGACGAGTTGGCGCTGATCGACGCGGCCAACTGTGGCAATCCTTACACCGAGATGCGAGGGGACGCGGGCGTCGCCGCCGCGCAAATGGAATTCTTCGCCGGCCTCGTGACCGAGATGAAGGGCGACACGATCCCGATGGGCCCCGAGCGGGTGAACATGACCACGCGAGAGCCGATGGGGGTGGTGGCGCGCATCCTCGCATTCAATCATCCGTTCATGTTCTGTGGAGGCAAGATGGCCGCGCCGCTGGCGGCAGGTAATGCGGTTATCATCAAGCCGCCAGTCCAGGCGCCGCTTTCGGCACTGCGGCTGGCGGAAATCGTCGAGGACTTGCTGCCCGCTGGCGTTTTTTCCGTTCTGCCGGGTGGCACCGAAGCGGGTGCTGGTCTGGCTGCGCATCGGGACGTCGCCAAGGTGACCCTGATCGGATCGGTGGGCGCGGGCCGGGCCGTGATGCATGGCGCCAGCGACACGATAAAGCCGGTACTTCTGGAACTTGGCGGTAAGAACGCTCTGATCGCCTATCCGGACAGTGATCCAGACAAGGTGGCGGACGCGATCGTCGCGGGGATGAACTTCGGCTGGTGCGGCCAATCCTGCGGTTCGACCAGCAGAGCGTTCCTTCACGACGAGTTGCACGACGCCGTTGTCGAGCGGCTGGCCGATAAGGTAAAGCGCTTCAAGCCTGGCATTCCCACCGAGGAAGGCACCACGATGGGCTCGCTGGTCAGCAGGGCGCATTTCGACCGGGTCATGGGCTTCATCGACAGCGCGAAGCAGGAAGGCGCCCGTGTCGTGGCCGGTGGCCATGCCGTCACGGACGGGCCGCTCGAGGACGGCTGCTTCATCGCGCCCACGATCTTCGCCGACGTGACCCCCGGGATGACCATCGCCCGCGAAGAGATCTTCGGTCCCGTCCTGGCGGTGCGACGTTGGTCCGACGAAGCCGAGATGCTGTCGGAGGTCAACGGGCTCGACGTGGGGCTGACGTGCGCGATCTGGAGCCGCGATCTTTCCACGGCGCACCGGGCCGCGAACCGGGTCGAAGCCGGGTTCGTCTGGATCAACGAGGTGGGGCGCCACTTCCTCGGCGCGCCCTTCGGCGGTGTGAAGCAGTCGGGGATCGGGCGCGAGGAGGGTATCGGCGAACTGATGTCCTTCACCCACGAAAAGAACATTCACATCAACCTGGGCGGTCAATGAAGCCCGCGCCCGAGGAGGATCGCCCGATGCGCGACGAAATCGACCGCCCGGTTCCTTGCGAGACCACCGACGTATACGGCAGCGATGCCATCGCATTGATGATGCGTGAGCTGGGCACGCCCTACGTCGCGCTGAACCCGGGATCCAGCTTTCGCGGTCTGCACGACAGTATCGTGAACCACTTGGGGAACCGTGATCCCAAGATGCTGCTGTGCCTGCATGAAGAACACGCAGTGGCGATCGCGCACGGCTGGGCCAAGGTGACCGAGCAACCCCTGGGCGTGATCCTGCACGCCAACGTGGGGCTCATGCATGCGGCGATGGCACTATATAACGCCTGGTGCGACCGGGTACCGATGCTTGTCTACGGCGCTACCGGACCGGTCGATGCGGCCAAGCGGCGGCCGTGGATCGACTGGTTGCATACCTCGCGGGACCAGGCGGCGGTGGTGCGTCCTTACGTGAAGTGGGACGACCAGCCGGCCTCGCTTGATGCCTCGCTGGCATCCATGCTGCGCGCCGCGTCGATCACGGCCACGCCCCCGATGGCGCCCACCTATGTCTGTTTCGACGTGAGCGTTCAGGAAGAAAAGCTGGATGTCCTGCCGGCGCTTCCCGACCCGGCGCGCTACGCGGCCCCGCAGCTTCCTGCTGTTGCCGCGCCGGATGCGAAAAAGTTGTGGGACATGCTCGAGGGCGCAGAGGCGCCGGTTTTCCTGATGGGGCGGGTTTCACGCGATGGCCGAGACTGGGAGCGCCGGGTTGCGCTGGCCGAACGCTTCGGCGCCAGGGTGGTGACCGACATCAAGGTCGCGGCCGCCTTCCCGACGCGCCATCCGCTGCATGCTGGAGCGCCGGGCTACTTCCTCTCGCCCGAAGCGGGCAAGGTGATCGCGGACGCGGATCTTGTCGTTTCCTTCGACTGGGTCGACCTTGCGGGGACACTGGATCAGGCCGGGTTGAAGCCCGGCGCGACCCGCGTGGTTAACGTGACGCTCGAGCCCTTTCTTCAGAACGGTTGGTCGCTGGACCACCAGGCGATGCCAGCCACGGATTTCACGCTATTGGCGCGCCCCGATGATGTGGTCAAAGCGCTTTGCGACATCGGTCACGTCGCGGAGCAGGGCGAACAGGCGCTCTTGGTCGCTGATCCCAAGCCACGGGCGAAAGGCGAAATCTCAGTCGACAGCCTTGCAGACGCCTTGGCCCTGGCGGTGCGGGGGCATGAGCCCAGCTACCTGCGGTTGACGCTCAGCTGGAACGGCGAGAAATGTGACTTCGCGGCACCCTTGGATTACCTCGGCTACGATGGCGGTGCCGGCATCGGCTCTGGCCCCGGCATGGCGGTCGGCTCTGCCTTGGCGCTGCGCGGGCAGGGGCGTTTGCCGGTTGCAGTGCTGGGGGACGGGGATTTCCTGATGGGCTGCACGGCGCTATGGACGGCCGTGCATCACGAGGTGCCCTTGCTGATCGTGGTGGCCAACAACCGGTCCTACTTCAACGACGAAATCCACCAGGAGCGTGTTGCCCGCGACCGCGGCCGCCCCGTCGAAAACAAGCACGTAGGCCAGGCCATCGACGAGCCGGACATCGATATCGCCGCCATGGCGCGCGCCCAGGGGGCCGAGGCCTTCGGTCCCGTGGACAGGATGGAAGACTTGGGCGAGGTATTTGCCGAGGCGATCGCCGCGGTCGGCCGTGGATCCGTCGCGGTGGTCGACGTCCGCGTGCGTCCCGGCTACAGCGAGGCAATGGCGGCAGGAATGACGCAGGAATGAGCGGGTATGCTCATTCCTTTAGGGGTCAATCACGGTTTCGCAACGTGCACTTGCCAGACCCGGACTGAACGGCCATCCTGCGCTTCACTGCCCGGTCCGGCCGGAAGAGGATTTTCGATCAAGGGGTTGATCTGCGATGAGCGATGAAATTTCGGCAGGGGGTAAGACGCCGGCCCCCAAGGCCGGCGGAGCCCCGGATTACGACGAAGAACGTCTCGCTCGTCTCATCCGGCTCGCCGCGCGGTCTTTCAACCGTTCGCTTCAGATGCGCCTGACCAGCGAAGGTGTGACCTTCGGGCAATGGATTTTCCTTCGCATTCTTTGGAAATCGGACGGCCTGTCGCAACGTGAACTGGCCGAGCGCGCAAACCTCACGGAGCCCACGACCCACACCGCGCTTCTTCGGATGGAGGAGCAGGGCTTCATCGCACGGCGCAACGTCGGCGATAACAAGCGGCGCGTGCATGCCTTTCTGACCGAGCGTGGCTGGGAATTGCGCGACGTGCTTGAGCCGATGGCGGTGGAGAGCAACGATATCGCGGTCAAGGGGTTAAGCGAAGTCGAAGTGAAGGTCCTGCGACACGGTTTGACGACCATCATCCGCAATCTCGAACAAGATGAGAAAGATGGTGCTGCGCGCGGACTTCGTGTCCCGCCGACCCGATCACTGGCCAAGATTTGACGGGCGTCGCCGGGGTGTCGGCGCGACCGTGTCCGGATTGGGTTGACCATATTTGAGTGGCCGTGTGGGAGCGTTTATGCAACCATCACGGGAGCGGTGTCGGGCGAAATCTAGCAATAGTTTGAAGCTATAATTGAGATATCTAATTTCTTGACGTGGCAAAATATCGCAGCTAGGAAAGTAGACGTCTAATATTCTCGCGTGTTCAGGCGGGTCGGCCCGCGGTCACGTCCGGATGGAGACACGAACCGAGAATCGCTGGGAGGCGATTCATGCAAAACTAAGGGAGGAGACTCATGAAGTACTCGATTCTGGCCGCGACGCTCGGCCTCGCGATCTCATCGACGGCGGTGTCCGCCGATCCTGTGAACCTTACCCTGTCGGGTGGCAACCCGGGTGGCCTGTGGTCGCTTCTGGGTGCCGGCATCGACCGTGCCGTCAAGGCCGACGACGGCGATTCTGTCGTCACGTATCAGGCGACCGGTGGCGGCTTCGCCAACATCGGTCTTCTTGGCAGTGACCGGACCGACTTGGGCCTGTTGCACGACGCCGAAGCGCAGATCGCTCTCCAGGGCGGAGAGCCGTTTGCTGAGCCCATCGAGAACATGCGTGCCATCGGCTACATGTACAACTGGGCGCCGATGCACTTCTTCCTCGATAAGGCCGTGGCCGAGGAGTACGACATCGACAGCCTCGACGACATCGCCGGCAGCGGCGCGGCGCTTCGCATCGGCATCAACCGCTCGGGCAACATCACGTCCAATGTGGCGTTGTTCATGCTGGAAGAGGCGGGCGTGACCGAGGAAAGCCTCACAGATGCCGGCGGGCAATTCGTGCGTGCGGGTGCCAACGAGCAGGCGGACCTGATTCAGGATGGTCGTCTCGACATGATCACGAACGGGATCTTCATCAACCACTCGTCGTTCCGCTCGGTGGACGAGAACAACGACGTCATTCTGCTCGAAGTTCCGGAAGACGTGGTCACGGCCACCAATGAGGAATTCGGCACCGGCACGATGACCATCCCGGCCAGTAGCTACTCGAACCAGGAAGCGGATGTGACCACTTCCGCGCTCGGCGCGCTGCTCGTGGCCAATGACTCCATGTCCGAAGAGACCGCCTACTCGTTGGCAAGCTCGCTGGTGAAAAACATCGACGAAGTGCGCGCCGTGCACAGCTCGATGAAGCAACTTTCGCCCGAGCTTCTCGCCACGCCCAGCGTGCTCGAGTTCCACCCGGGTGCCGCGAAGGCATATGAGGAAGCGGGGCTGATCAAGTGATTGGTTCTCTCGTCGCCACCGGCCGCAGGCGCAAGCTTGCGGCAGGTTCGCAGCGAGTGTTGATCGTCGTCGCGGCGGTTTTCGCGGCCTGGGTCATCTACGCGAACCTGTTCACGATCTCGGATCCACTCATCCTGGGGATTCTCTTCGTCTGCGGCATCTACACGATCATGTTCGGCGCAATCGGGGCCACGCCTCGTGCGCCGGACCACATCCCGCTCTACGATTGGGCGCTGTCGGCGCTGAGCTTGGCGTGCGGGATATTCTTTTTCGTAAACGCGAGCGCTATTGCTGACCGGATCAGCCTTCTGCATGCCTTCACACCGGCGCAGCTGTTTTTCGGCACCGCGTTGCTACTACTAACGTTGGAGGCCACCAGGCGCACCACCGGGCTCGGTCTGACCGGTGTCGTCGTGCTCTTTCTGGTCTACAACTTGTTCGGCTACCTGCTGCCCCCTCCCTTCGGGCATGGCGTAGATGAATTCAGCTACCTTCTGGATATTCTCGTCTTCACGACCGATGGCGTCTTCGGTGTTCCGATCCAGGTCGTCGCGAGCTATGTCTTCCTGTTCGTCATGTTCGGGACATTCCTGTCGAAGGCCGGCGGTGGAGAGTTCTTCTTCAACATCGCATCGTTGGTCACTGGCCGGTCGCGCGGTGGTCCCGCCAAGATCGCGGTCATCTCTTCCGGCCTGTACGGCACGATGTCCGGCAGCCCTACGTCGGACGTGGTGGCCACCGGCTCAATCACGATCCCGGTCATGAAGCGGTTGGGGTACCGCGCGCGCTTCGCCGCCGCGGTCGAGGTCGCGGCCTCCACCGGTGGCAGTGCCATGCCGCCGATCATGGGGTCTGCTGCCTTCATCCTCGCCGAATACACCGGCGTGGCCTACCAGCAGGTGGTCTTCGCCGCGCTGGTCCCCGCGCTTCTATATTATATGGGCGTCTTCACACAGGTGCACCTGCGAGCGGTTCGTCTCAACCTGCGCCCCTCGGACGACGAGATTCCGACGGCGAAAGAGACCTTCCGCACCGGCTGGGTCTTCCTGATCCCCATCGCGGGGATCGTCGCGGCGCTGGTCGCAGGCTATTCACCCACTTTCACCGCAGGCGCCGGCGTCGTCGGTGCCGTCGTTGCCTCCATGCTGACGAAGGCGACACGCTTGCGGCCCTGGCAAATCGTCGAAGGGCTCGGCGAGACCACGCTGCGGATTCTGCCGGTCGCGGGTGCCTGTGCGGCCGCCGGCCTGGTGATCGGCGGCCTGTCGATGACCGGTCTCGGCATGAAAGCGGCCAACGTGATCCTGACGATCAGTAATGGCCAGCCCGGTGTGACACTGGTGATCGCGGCCATCGTGACGATCATTCTCGGCCTCGGAATGCCGACGCCCAGTGCCTACATCCTCGCCGCCGTTCTGGTGGGGCCGGCGCTGGCAAAACTCGGATTCCCGATCCTCCAGAGCCATATGTTCCTGCTCTACTACGCCGTGTTGTCGGCGCTGACACCGCCGATCGCAGTCGCGGCTCTCGCGGCCGCGGCGATCGCGGACGAGGATCCATTCAAGATCGCGTTTTCGGCGGTGCGGCTGGCAGTCGTCGGTTTCCTTCTGCCCTTCGCCTTCGTGTTCAACCCCGGTCTGCTTTTGCTGTCGGATCCGCTGTTCAATGTCATCGCGGTGTCTGGCGGGGTGCTGGCCACGCTGGCGATCGCGGTGTCGGTGGAAGGCTCAATCGGGTTGCCGCTGGGGCGCGTGGAACGACTGGTGCTGACATTGGCTGCGGCCGCCGCCGTGATGCCTTTCACGCTCGTGGCGTTGGGCGGGATTCTGGTGATCCTCGCATTCGCCGGACGTTACGCCCTGCTGATGCGCGGCGGTGGCCCACAGAAAGAGACCAGTGCCTGAGAAAGGCCGGGCGCGGTTCTTGCGCCCGGCCGACCGAATGACTTCTACCGATGCTGATACAAAGGAACAGACGTGGCCGAAACGCGCGCAACATCGACCCCGAGAACTCCGCCTTTCTGGAAACGTTGGGCCATTAGTATGCTCGCGGTCTACCCGCCGCTTGTGCTACTCGTATACGCCTCGCGCAGCCTACTAAAAGGCGTGCCTACACCGGCCGTACTTTTTCTGGTTGCCCTGTGCCTGACAGGATTGTCCACTGGGTTGATCCTTCCCTTTCTGCACCGCTGTCTCGCAGGCTGGCTGCAGCGATGACGCCGCCGGCCTAGCTTGACAAAAAAAATTAGATAGCTAAGAATAGATGTGGAAAATTTCTGCACTTGCTGGAGGAGAACGACATGCTGACATATGAAGAAAACGAGCTGCTGACGCGAGTGACCGGGGATGCCCCGATGGCAAAGCTCATGCGCCAGCACTGGACACCCGTCTGTCTCATCGAAGAGGTAGCCGAGAACGACGGCAAGCCGCTACGCGTCGAGGTTCTGGGGGAGAGCTATGTCGCTTTCCGCGACACCAAGGGCCGCTTGGGCATGCTCGACGAGCTTTGTCCGCATCGCAAAGCGTCGCTGGTTTATGGCCGCAACGAGGATTGCGGACTGCGCTGCCTCTACCACGGCTGGAAGATGGATGTGGATGGCAACGTGGTTGCGATGTCTTCCGAACCGGAAGGCAGCCCCCTCATGGACAAGGTCAAAGCACGCGCCTACCCGGTGCGCGAGTGGGGCGGTTTCGTTTGGGCCTGGCTTGGCGACCGCGACGAGATGCCGGAGTTCCAGCCGCCGGCCTTCGCCCCCGAGGAAGACACGAAGGTTTCGATCCTCAAGATCCGCGTGCCGGCTAACTGGGCGCAGATCCACGAAGGTCAAATCGACAGCGCGCATAGCTCGTCGCTGCACTCCTCCAACATGGTTCCGGCGCGGGTCGAAGGCGCTTCGTCGGACGAAAAGTCCTGGTATCGGCCATCGACGGACAAGTCGCCGCGGATGCAAACCGAGACCACAAGTTACGGTTTCCACTACGCCGCGATCCGCAAGCCGATCAAGAACGCGAAGACCCACAACTACCTGCGGATCACCGAGTTCGTGGCACCTTACTATTCGTTGATCCCGCCGAACAACAACTACAAAGTGGCCAGCGTGATCGTGCCGATTAACGATGACGAGACCGCCTTCCACTTTATCGCGTTTGGTGGTCCGAACGTGCCCTCGACGGAGGAATGGCGCAAGTTTGCCCATGCGGTACCGGGGGTCGATGTCGACGACAAGTGGCGGCCCGTGCGAACGCTGGAAAACGATTTCCTGCAAGACCGCGAACGTATGGCGGAAGGGCATTTTACAGGGGTCGACGGCATCCCTAACGAGGATATCGTCATGTGGGTGTCCATGGGGAGCCGCGTGCAGCGCGAAACCGACACGCTCGGCGCCTCGGACCTGGCAATCGTGGAATTCCGCCGCCTTATGGTGGATGCGGCGCAGAAGGTCGCCGAAGGCGGTCGTGCCATCGGCACCGACGCCGAAGTGCCGCAAGCGCTGATAGCCTCGCATGAGGGCGTCTATTCCAAGGACGTCGACTGGCGCACCCTGGTCAACCCGAAGGCTGACTCGCAGGCCGCCGAATAGGGTTCCCTTTCAAAGCAGGGCGTTCACAGGGCGTGAGGAGCACTCGCGCCCTGTGTGATTGGCGCCCGTAACTCAATACGAAGGACTTCAAACCGTGAATACCGCTGCTTCTGTTCCTAACATCATCCTTGAGCCGATGGTGCGCAACGCGATCATGGAGGATATGGGAACTGCCGGTGACGTAACGACGCGCGCAGTTCTTCCGGAGGGCACCCAGTACAATGCGGAAATGGTCGCCCGGCAGGACGCCGTGGTCTCCGGGATGCAACTGGCAGCGCTTGCCTTTCGCCTGATCGACCCCGAACTGCGCGTTGAGACGATCGTTGCCGATGGTTCCGCATGCAAGGCCGGCGATACCCTGATGAAGATCGAAGGTGCGGCCGCCTCCATTCTCGCGGGGGAACGCGTAGCCTTGAATTTTGCTGGTCGCCTGTCGGGAACGGCTACGATGACGGCCTCATACGTGAAGGCGGTGTCGGGGACCGGGACCCGCATTACTTGTACGCGCAAGACCACGCCGGGCCTGAAGCTGGCCGAAAAGCTCGCCATTCTTCATGGCGGGGGCCACAATCATCGATTTTCCTTGTCCGACGCGATCCTGATCAAGGACAACCACATCGCCGCGGCAGGCGGTGTTACGCAGGTGCTGGAGGCCGTCAAAAAGCACGCCGGGCACATGGTCGTGGTCGAGATTGAAATTGACGGGTTGGACCAGCTCGACGAGGTGATCAAGGTCGGTGGCGCCGACGTTGTTCTTTTCGACAACATGACGAGCTCGGACATGGCGGAAGCCGTGAAGCGAATTGACGGACGAATGAAAACCGAGGCCAGCGGCAATGTCCGGTTGGACCGCCTGCGTGAAATTGCCGAGACCGGCGTCGATTATATTTCTTCAGGCGCGTTGACCCATTCGGCCGGCACGGTGGACTTCGGCCTCGATTTTTGATTGGCCCGGCCAAAGCCACGCCTTTCAGTGTGTCCGAGTTGAGTCCAATTGCCTGGGCCCGTACCGGTTGGCGCGTCAGCGTGCTGTAAGCCAACCATTCAGGGCCCGGGTAAGCCAAGGAACGATGAACGCGGTGGTGAGGCCGGTCAGGATCACCGCGACGATCAACAACCCCAGGGCTTGGGGAACGCGTGAGGTGAGCGGGGACAACACCGTCACCAGGACGATGAGTGCCGGATAGACCGCCAGAAGGCTGACGGCCCAACGCTTCCAGAACAGGGGTGGGCGTGGTGTGCTTGGGAGTGAGCCAACCGGCTCGAACCAGATATTCGCCCCGGCAGCCTGTTGACGTGAAACGTCCGTTATCGCCAGGGCCTCGATGTCGACCAAGGCGGCCGCGCGCTTCGGCGAGTTGCGCCACGCATCAAGCGCTGCGCTGTCCCGGAATCTCACCACGACGTAGAAATCCGTGCCCAACCCGCCCTCGCGGCGGATGACGTCGAGGCTCTTGAAGCCTTCTGTCTGAACAAGCACCTCATTCAGCTTCTGCAGCAACTCCGCGCACCTGTCACCGTCGCGGTGCCGCACGCGAAGTGCCACCAGAAGGCTATTCTGCCGATCTTCAAGCAATCTTGCATCGACCATGTAGGCTGTCTCCAACTGAGCTTGAGCATGTTTCTAAAGGTAAGACTGGACCTATAGCTCCTTGTAGCTGATAGCCGCACGGGATTTAACAATTTCCTTACATATCTAAATTTACGCGGTGAAACCTGTTAGTTCTGTCCACGCTCTCGGTGCGAAAGTCGAAGGCTTGTTCGATATGCGCGTGTCCTTCGTCCGATGATTTGAGACACGAGCGCCTGATCTCGAAGGGAGGGTCTTGAGCTACCCCCCGTAATTCGGACAGTGACGTAAACTACGATTTGCAGTCTGCTGATCTTCGACGAGAAGAAGATCAGAGATGTCGAAACGCAAGGAGCACGCGCCCGAGTTCAAAGCGAAGGTCGCGCTGGAAGCCCTGAAAGGTGAAGAAACGGCGGCCGAGCTGGCGAGCCGGTTCGGAGTGCATCCGACGATGATCCATCAATGGAAGCGCGCCTTGCTCGAAGGCGCGTCCGGCGTGTTTGAGCGCGGCGGCCGCAAGAGACCCGAGATCTACGAAGAGCCGGTGAAGGAGCTCCACGCCAAGATCGGGGAGCTGGCGGTGGCCAACTCTTTTTTGGAACGAAAGCTGAAGCCCTGGGGCGGGAAGTGAGGCGCGGCATGATCGAGCCTCACCATCCCCGGCTGTCCATCGGTCAGCAGTGCAAGCTGCTGTCGATCGCGCGCTCGTCCTATTACTACGCGCCGAAGGGAGAGACCGAACAGAACCTCGGCCTGATGCGGCAGATCGACGAGCAGTTCCTGGAGGCCCCGTTCTTGTATGTCCGTTTCCCGCTCTCGCTTCGAAATGTCGAGGACCTGCTCCACGAACGCGGCGTCGATGTGAGCCACGAAACGGTCCGATATTGGTGGCACAGGTTCGGACCGCTTTTCGCGGCCGAGATCCGCAAGCGTCGGAGTGAGGGAATGCAGTCCAGTCGCTGGTGGTGGCACCTCGACGAGATGTTTGTGAAAATCAACGGTGAACGCTGTTAGCTATGGCACGCGGTCGATC
This sequence comes from Maritimibacter sp., assembly GCF_016774595.1. Lineage (NCBI taxonomy): Bacteria > Pseudomonadati > Pseudomonadota > Alphaproteobacteria > Rhodobacterales > Roseobacteraceae > Maritimibacter > Maritimibacter sp. Next base: position 175,695 of record NZ_JACBWT010000004.1, on the reverse strand, counting down.
ATGAAGGCGAGGTGCTCGAAAGCTTTGTGACCAAGACCCGGGACCGGAAGCCGCCATGAAATTCATAAGAAAAGCAATGCGCAAGCATGAGCGCGCAGATGAGATCGTGACCGACCGATTGCGCTCCTACCGGGCCGCGCTGAACGATCAGGGCGCCACCCATCGGCAGACCTGCGGTCACTGGCTCAACAACCGGGCAGAAAATTGACACCTGCCGTTCCGACGACGGGAAAGCGCCATGCGCCGGTTCCGGCGCATGCGAAGTTTCCGGAAGTTCGCGTCCGTCCACGTCTCAGCCTCAGATCATTTCAACCAGGAACGCAGCCTCTCGAGCCGCGGTCCTTTCGCGTCCATACAGTGCTGGCGGGACGCCCGAGCGGCGTAAATGATCCGGCTATGTCGTTGCGGGTGCTGTCTGTACGGATTTACGGGCGCAGTAGTCGCGAAGGATTTTCACCGCTTCGGAGTCGGGGTCGAGTACGGCCGGGTCGACACCGATCAGGGTAATGACCGCCTGCGCTTCGTTCTGCCAGTCGAGGACGGGTGCCGCGAGCGCGACGAGACCTGGGATGAAGTCCCCATCGACCGAGGCGTAGCCACGCTGGCGCAGCTTGGCCACGAGGCTGCGCAGGCCAGCGCGGCTTGGCGTCGCGTCGGGCAAGAGGAGGGGGTTGCGCGTGGCTCGGCGCAGCTCCTGGTCACGGATGCGGCCGATGGCGCCCTCCGGCGCCCAGGCTAGGAACCCGCGCCCTGTCGCAGAATTGAGCAGGGGCAGGGTCGTACCCAGCCCCATCGACGTGACGGCGGGCGATGCGCCGCGTTCCCAGCGGACGACCGTGGCGCCGTCGTTTCCCCAGACAGACAACAGGACGGTCATACCTGAGAGCGCTGCGAGGTCGGGCAGATCCTCGGCCGCATGGTTGACGAAGTCGTGCCGGGCCAGCGCGGAGAGGCCAAGATGGATCGCTTCCTTGCCGAGGTCATAGCGGCCGGAGCGTCCCTCCTGCTTGGCGAGCCCGGCGGCGACGAACGATGCGAGGTAGCGATGGACCTTGCTGCGAGGCATGCCGCAGTCGCGCGCGATGTCGGACAGCGATTGCGCCGCGTCCGCCCGTGCCATGTGCGCGAGCACGCCAAGCGCCGCATCAAGTGATTTCAGCCCGGGACCCGGGCCTTCGGTCTCAGCCATCCGCGTCACCTTTCTACCTTTTCAGCATTTCGTTCGTTTTCGCGCCGAACATAGCCGTGTCGCGGGATTTGAAAAGGCGACGGGCCTCATGTCTCTCGTCGGCGAACTGTACTCACCGTCCAGCCCGTGAAGCTGTTTGCAGCGGAGCGAGCCGGCTCGCCGTAAGTTCATGAACTTCATTCGTTTTTGGATCCGCGTCCAGCTTCCTGATCTTCTGGTAGACGAGTGGCCGCATAAGTTATTCCGTATTATGATACAAGTTGCACATTATGGAACTTTAGGTTACGCCTCATGAAAAGTCGAGCGACTTGGGGAGAAGCGATGAGCGTATTGAAGACAGTCGAAATCCTGGGCGGCGGTCCTGCTGGCCTGTACACCGCGATCCTGCTGCGGCGCCTGATGCCTAGTGTTAAGGTCCGGGTGACCGAGCAGAACCCTGAAGGTGCAACATTCGGCTTCGGCGTCGTGTTCTCGGATCAGGCGCTGGAATTCCTGCGTGCCGACGACCCGGAGACCCATGACCTCGTCACGCCGCACATGGAGCGCTGGCGCAACATGACGCTGAACCTGCCCGGCGACACCGTCACGCTGGACGGCGTGGGGTTCACCGCCATCGGACGGCTCGAGCTGATCGAGCTTCTGAAGGACCGGGCCCGGGGCCTGGGCGTCGAGATCCGGTTCAACACTCTGGTCGAGGACCTGGATACGCTTGAGGCCGATCTCGTGGTCGGCGCGGATGGCCTGAATTCGCTGGTCCGGCGAAGCTTCGAGGATACGTTCCGCCCCTCGATGGAATTCTTCGACAACCATTTCGCGTGGTTCGGGGTAGAAGTGCCGTTCGACACCCTTACCCAGACTTTCATCGAGACAGAGCACGGGCCGATGAACGCGCACCATTACCGGTTCTCGCCGGAACGTTCGACCTTCATCGTCGAATGCGAGGATGTGACGTTCGAGAAGTGGGGTTTCGCCGAGATGGGCGAGAACGAAAGTGCCAAGCTGTGCAGTGGCCTTTTCAGCGACGTGCTCAAGGGCGCACAGCTAATCACGAACAAGTCGATGTGGCGGCAGTTTCCGCGCCTGTGGTGCGAAAGTTGGGTCGCCGGGCGGTACGTGCTGCTGGGCGACTCCGTGCATACGGCGCACTTCTCGATCGGATCGGGCACGCGGCTCGCGCTCGAGGATGCGATCGCGTTGGTCAAGTCACTCGAGGAATTCGACGACGTGGACGCAGCGCTCGCCGCCTACCAGGAACGCCGCCAGCCCATCGCGCGCAAGATCGTCAACGCTGCGAACACCTCGGCCTACTGGTACGAGACGTTCGGCGAGAAGATGCATCTCGATCCGTTGGACTTCGCACATGACTACCTGATGCGCTCGGGCCGGTTGTCCGAGGATCGGTTGCGTCAGATCGCGCCGGGCTTCGCCGCCCGATACGAGGCCGAGAAGGCCGCCACCGGCTGAGAGGCCGGTATCCGTCGCATCCGGGGTGAGCGGGCGCGGCGTATTTCAAATGGGAGGACAGGATGTCGGGAACGACAGACGCGCAGACTACTTCCATCGCTGACCCGGTCGCACAGGATGTGCCCGGCGCGTTGGAAATCGGCTTCGACAAAGCAGATCATCCGAACTGTTCGGATATCCTGTGGCAGAACCTCGACCGCAACCCCGACGCCATCGCGGTGAGCGGGCCGGCGGGAGACATGACATATCGCGACCTGGTCGCCGAAGCGTCGCGCTGGGGCAATGCCTTCGTCGGTGCTGGGCTGGAACGAGGCGAGCGGATCGCCTTCTTCCTCGACGACACGCCGGTGTTCCCGGCCGCCTTCTACGGCGCCGTGCGCGCGGGGCTTGTGCCGGTGCTCCTGAACACGCAGACGCGTGCGGATGTGCTGAACTATTTCCTCAGGGACAGCGGAGCGCGTGTCGCGTTGGTCGATGCCGCGCTTGCCGACATGTTCAGTGGCGACACAATCAAGGATACCGTGCTCGCCACCACCATCGTTGCGAACGGCTCGCCGGCCGAAGCCGGGCGCACGGCGGCAGATGCGTTTCTCGAAGGGCAATCGACGACGCTGGACGTAGCCGATACCGGTCCCGACGACATGGCCTTCTGGATGTATTCCTCGGGTTCTACGGGTCGGCCCAAGGGGATCATCCATCTTCACCACGACGTGGCCTATATCGAGGCGAGTTTTGCCAGGAGGGTGCTCAAGCTGGCCACTGACGACATCTGTTATTCCGTGCCCAAGGCCTACTTCGCCTATGGCTTCGGAAACTCGTTGGTGTTTCCCTTCTCGATCGGGGCGACCTCGCTGCTCGTCCCCGGTCAGCCGCGACCTGACGTGGTGCTGGACGCGATCGAGGCCTACAAACCCACGGTGCTTTACGGCCTGCCAACGCTTTACACGGCGCTCGCCAACGCGCCGGACGTGAAGGCGCGTGACTTGTCGTCGATCCGGCAGTCGATGTCGGCGGCCGAAACCTTGTCTGCCGACATCTACAGCGCGTGGCAGGCGCTCGTGGGGCATGGCCCGACCGAAGGGCTCGGTTCGACCGAGATGCTGCACGTCTACCTGTCCAACACGCTTGACGATCACCGGCTGGGTTCGGCCGGGGCGCGGGTGCCGGGGTACGAAATCCGGCTCGAGACCGCGGATGGCGGCACTGTACAGCCCGGTGAAGAGGGTGTGATGCTTGTGCGGGGCCACTCCTCGGCGCCGACCTATTGGAACCGGCCGGACAAGACCGCCGACACGATGCGGGGCGATTGGATCTATACCGGCGACCGGTTCATCGAGAAGGACGGGTTCTACTATTTCCAGGGCCGTGCAGACGACCTCGTGAAGGTGTCGGGCCAGTGGGTATGGCCGCTCGAGGTCGAGCGCTGCATGAACGAGCACCCCGACGTTTACGAATGCGCGGTGTTAGCTGTGCAGCAGGAAGACAGGCGCACGGTGTTGCGCGCCGTTGTGGCTCTGCGCGACGGGGTCGAGGCCGGCGAGGCGGAGACGAAGGTTCTGCGCGATCACGTCAAGTCCGTGCTCACACCCTACAAGTCCCCGCGTCTGATCGAATTCGTCGAGGAGCTGCCCAAGACCGGGACCGGCAAGATCGACCGGCAGGCGCTGATGGGCACACCGACGACTGCTGACTGACACAAGTCACCAAAGGGAGGAAACGCGATGAAACTCATAAACCGAAATCTGTTCTCGACGCTGGCTGCCGTGGCTATGGTCACGAGCGGCGGTGCTGCGATGGCGCAGGTGTCGTCCTTTTCGACGCCCCCGCAGGGCTCCGTGTGGAATACCATGGCCAGCGTCATCTCTGGCGAGGCCCGCGAAAGCACCGACATGCGCCTTGTAGTGCAGCCCTACGGCGGCAACGCGCAGATGATGCAGGCCGTCAACGACCAGCTTGCAGAGTTCTCGCTCAATGATGTGAACGACGTCATCACTGCCGTTTCCGGCACGGGCGAGTACGACATGACGATGCCGAACCTGCGCGTCGTGGCTCGTATTAACCCATTCCCAGTGGGACTGTACGTCAAGGAAGACAGCGGCATGACCGCAGTGTCCGACCTCGCGGGCAAGAGCGTGCCCTCGGGATGGGATGCGTTTCCGATCGCACGCTCGCACATCTCGGCGATCCTCGCCGCAGGTGGGCTGAGCTGGGACGACGTCGACCAGGTGCCGGTACCGGAGCTGATCCGGGGCTCGGACGATATGGCGTCTGGCCGGGTCGACAGCGCGTTCTTCGCGGTCGGCGGCCCCAAGGTCGCAGAGGTCGACGCTTCGGTGGGAGGCGTGCGCTTTCTCACGGTCGAGGCGAACGACGAAACGCTCGCGAAGATCCAGGACGTGCGGCCTGCATTCTACTTCTCCGAGGTCGAGCCGGCGCCGGTGCGCGTTGGTGTGAAGGAGCCGATGGCCTTCGTCACCTGGGATAACGTGTTGGTCGCCGGCACCCACGTCCCGGATGAGCAGGTAGCCCAGCTGATGGAAGTGATCTTCGATCAACGGGAAGCTATCGCCGGAGCCTATCCGCCGCTCGGCGCGCTCAATCTCGAGACGGCATACAGGGAATATCCGGGCGTCGAATATCACCCCGGCGCGGTCGCCTTCTTCGAAAAGCGCGGTGTCGACATGGCTCCCGCCCAGTAACCCGAGAACGGGCGGGCCCCCCGGCCCGTCCGTCCGAAAGGAACCGACGTGCGCGAGAACACAGATATCGGAAACGATGCCCCCCGGCCCGGGCCGGTCGTCGGCGCGCTGGCTGGACTGCTGACGCTCGTGGCGGTGGGGCAGGCGGCCGACATCCCGTCGCGTCTGGGCTATTCCTATTACACCGAGCAGTTTCTCGCGCTCGTGCTGGGGCTGAGCCTCGCGCTCGTGTTCCTGATGCCCTGGCGCGCCAAGCATGCTGGGGGAGAGCGGCGCTCGCCCGGTCCGCTCGACTGGGTCCTGTCAGTCTTGGGCTTGGGTCTGTCGCTCTATGTCACCATGGCCTATCCCGGTCTTGTCGGCCGGGCCATGTCGCTGCCGTGGGACGCGCTCATCATCGGGATCGCGCTTTTCGTTCTGGTCCTCGAAGGCCTGCGCCGCACGGTTGGCTGGACGCTGGTGATCGTCGTGCTGGCGATCGTCGGCTACGGGCTGATCGGGCATCTCGTCCCCGGGGCGCTTCAGACCCGCGAGGTCGCGCCGCCGCGCTTGGCGGTCTATCTCGGCTTCGATCCAAACGGGCTACTCGGTCTGACGCTGGGTGTCGCGGCCACCGTGGTCGTCGCTTTCGTCTTTTTCGGCCAACTCCTGCTGCGCTCAGGCGGGGCGGACTTCTTCAATGATATCGCCATGGCCTCGATGGGCCACCGGCGCGGAGGCGCGGCCAAGATCTCGATCGTCGCCTCGGGCCTCTTCGGGTCGATCTCGGGCGTCGTGGTGTCGAACATCGTGGCGACCGGCGTGGTCACGATCCGGCTCATGGTTCAGTCGGGGTTCCGGCGATCGACGGCGGGCGCCGTCGAGGCGACCGCGTCGACCGGGGGGCAGATCGCGCCCCCGGTGATGGGAGCGGTCGCCTTCCTGATGGCGGATATCCTGCAGAGGCCCTACACCGAGATCGTCGTCGCGGCGATCGTGCCGGCGCTGCTGTACTACGTGGCGCTCTTCGTGCAGGCTGATCTTCAGGCCGCCAAGCAGGAGATCAAGCCGCTCGATACCGCCGACATGCCCGCGGTGGGCAGAGTGATGAAGAAGGGCTGGGTCTTCATCCTTCCCTTCGCGGCGATCATCCTCGCGCTCTTCTCGTTCAACCAGCGGGCCGAGACAGCCGCTCTCTGGGGCAGCCTCGGCGCGATCGTGATCGGGCTGGTGGTCGGCTACGGCAAGACGCGCATGAGCTTCCGTGACCTCTGGGGCGCCGCCGTCGAGACCGGGCGCTCGATCACGGAGATCATCATGATCTCGGCCGCTGCGGGGTTCATCATCGGGGTGCTAAACGTGACCGGCCTCGGCTTTGCCGCGACCTTCGCGCTCGTGGACCTCGGGCAGGGGAGCCTATTCCTCCTGCTTTTCATCTCGGCGCTGGTGTGCCTCGTGCTGGGCATGGGCATGCCAACGGTGGGCGTTTATCTCCTGCTCGCCGTGCTTATCGCGCCGTCGCTGGTGGAAACCGGGGTCGAGCCGATCGCCGCGCACCTGTTCATCTTCTATCTCGGCATGATGTCGATGGTGACGCCTCCGATCGGCATCGGCGCCTTCTTCGCGGCGACCATCGCCAACGCGCCGCCCATGAAGACGGCGTGGGAGGCGATGCGCTTCGGATGGACCGCCTACATCGTCCCGTTCCTGTTCGTTTTCTCGCCCGCACTGCTGCTGATCGGCGATCCGCTCGAGATCGTGCTGGCCGTCGGCTCGGCCGTGCTCGGGGTCTATGCCATCTCGGCGGCGTTCGTCGGCTGGATGCGCGGCGTGGTCGGGCTCGCGGCCCGCATCGCCATCGGGCTGGCCGGCGTGCTCCTGATCGTGCCTCCGGGCGTTGGCGGACTGGCCACCCTGTGGCTAAACGGCGCGGGGCTCATACTGCTCTTCGCGATGTGGCTTCTGGCGGCCTCGGGGCGACCGGCCCGGGCCGGCGCGCAAATGACCGATACCTGACAATCGAAGGATAAGACATGACTTACGTAATCGACCCTCCCGCACAGGCCAGCGTGGCCGTCAACGGCTCCGACGACCGCTTTCCGGTGCGCCGGATCTTCTGTGTCGGCCGCAACTATGCCGCCCATGCGCGCGAGATGGGCAAGGATCCCGACCGTGACTTGCCGTTCTTCTTCACCAAGCCGGCCGATGCCGTGCTGGATGACGCGCAGACCATGCCATATCCGCCCGAGACCGAGAACCTGCATTATGAGGCCGAGCTGATCGTGGCCATCGGCAAGGCGGGTGCGAATATCTCCGAGGATGACGCGCTGGACCATGTCTGGGGTTACGCGATCGGCAACGACCTGACGCGCCGCGACCTGCAGCTTCAGGCCCGCGAACAGGGACGTCCATGGGACTGGGGCAAGGCCTTCGACAACTCGGCCGTGATCGGTCCGCTCCATTCGGTCGACAAGGTTGGCCACCTGGAGCGCGGCGCGATCCGCCTCACGGTCAATGGGGAGACGAAGCAGGACAGCGACCTGGCCGCCCTGATCTGGAAGGTGCCGGAAGTCATCTCGATCCTGTCCCATTCCATTGCGCTCGCCCCCGGCGACCTCATCATGACCGGCACGCCCGAAGGCGTGGGCCCGCTTGTCGAAGGGGACGTCTGCAGGGTCGAGATCGAAGGCCTGGGTGCCATCGAGACCAAAATCGGGCCGAAAGTCTGAAATGGAGCGGTGAAAGAGATGGACCTGAAGCTGCACAACTTCTTTCGCTCGTCGACGTCGACCCGCGTAAGGGCGGCGCTGAACATCAAGGGACTGCCCTTCGAATACGTCCCCTACGTCCTTCGGGACGGCGAAACCCGTACGCCGGAGTATCTCGGCCGCAACCGGCAGGGGCTGGTGCCGACGCTCGAACGGGGCGACGGCGTGAACCTTACGCAATCGCTTGCGATCATCGAGTGGCTGGAAGAGGTGCAGCCGGAGCCCGCGCTCCTGCCCAAAGACATCGATGACCGGGCCTGGGTCCGGTCGCTTGCCTACATGGTCGCCTGCGAAATCCACCCGCTGAATAACCTGCGTGTCCTATTCCGTCTGCGCGACCAGTTCGGGGCCGACGAGGAGGCGCAGAAGAAATGGTTCACCCACTGGGTGAGCTTGACCTTCGACGCGTTCGAGGCAGAGCTCGTGGGAGCTGGGCAGTCCGGCACATGCTGCCTCGGCGATACTCCGACGCTGGCCGACATCTGCCTTTACGCGCAGGTCTGGAACAACAAGCGGTTCGGTATCCCGGTGGAGACCTGGCCGGCTATCGAACGGATCTTCAAGCATCTGGACGCGATCCCCGCGTTCGCGGATGCCGCGCCGCCCAAGCAGCCGGACGCGGCCCAAGCACAACCCGACAGGAGGGTCACATGAACGAAGAACTCAACCACGAGAATGTCGCCCACGGCATGCAGCCCGAGGAAAGTCCTGAACTTCGCGAGCTTTACGACAGCTTCGAGAACCTGAGCATCAAGCCTCTCTGGACCCAGCTGGGCGACCTGATGCCGGTGCACCCCAAATCGAAGGCGGTCCCGTACCTGTGGAAATGGGCCGAACTTCTGCCGCTGGCCGAGAAGGCGGGCGAGCTGGTTCCGGTGGGTCGAGGCGGCGAGCGCCGCGCGCTTGGCCTCGCGAATCCCGGGCTCGCGCCACACGCCTATATCTCGCCCACGCTCTGGGCCGCGATCCAGTATCTCGGGCCGCGAGAAACCGCGCCCGAGCATCGCCACTCGCAAAACGCCTTCCGCTTCGTGGTCGAGGGTGACGGGGTCTGGACGGTCGTGAACGGCGACCCGGTGCGCATGTCGCGAGGCGACCTGCTGCTCACCCCAGGCTGGCATTTCCACGGACACCACAACGACACCGACCACCCGATGGCGTGGATCGATGGGCTCGACATTCCCTTCAGCCAGCAGATGGACGTTGGCTTCTTCGAATTCGGCTCGGACCGCGTGACGGATTATGCGACCCCCAACCACTCGCGCGGTGAGCGTCTGTGGTGCCATCCCGGCCTGCGGCCCCTGTCGCAGTTGCAGGACACCGTGTCCTCACCCATCGGGGCTTATCGCTGGGAGTACACCGACCGGGCGCTGACAGAGCAGCTTCTGCTCGAGGATGAGGGGCATCCGGCCACGTTCGGACCAGGCCATGCCGCGATCCGCTACACCAACCCCACGACGGGCGGCGACGTGATGTCGACGATACGCTGCGAGTTCCACCGCCTGCGCGCAGGCACCGAGACTCCGGTGACGCAGGAGGTCGGCTCGTCCGTGTTCCAGGTGTTCGACGGCGAGGGCAGTGTCGTGCTCGACGGCGAAACCCGGAAACTTTCCAAGGGCGACATGTTCGTCGTGCCGTCGTGGATCACCTGGTCGTTGCAGGCCGAGACCCAGTTCGAGCTTTTCCGGTTCTCGGACGCGCCGATCATGGAACGGTTGAACTTCATGCGCACCAAGGTTTCGGGCGCGGATGACTGATGACGACGCCCGCGCGGCGCTCCGGGCCCGACAGGGCGCCGGGGCCCGCTACGACGCCGAGACCGCGCCCTCCGGGGACCTGCTCGTCGCGCGGCGCGCCACGGCGGACTTCGCGCGCTGTCTGAACCGGTTGTCGGATGCTGAGCTGACGAAAGCCCGGCACCGCGTGATTGCCGAAGTCAGCCTTCAGGCCCGCGCCATGGCGCTCGCGGTCAAGGCCTTGCGCGCCCCGCTGACCGAAGAGGAGGAGGAATGGCGCCCTGATGTCGGGATGACGGTGACGTTGCCGGCCCATGCGCTGCGCTACCTGTTCGACCACTCGCAGATCCACCTCAACGTGGAGTGGCGCGACCTCGATGCGGCGGCGTGGGACGAGCGTGTCCACTTTCCCGGCTGGATCGATGCCGTTGGCCGGGTCACTCCGTCGATCCGGGCGCGGACGCTTTGGACGGCTGCGCAGAGCCTCGACACCGGGGTTCGGATTGCGGACCTTCCACCCGACATGCAACGGGATTTGCCCTGACCCTTCAGGGCGCACGCATTGCCGTCAGTCGAATGAGGCGCTCTTGTTCGACAGCGAGACGCTGATGTTCAGCCGCCCCTCGTTCACAACCCATTTGTGGACCTTCGGGGTGCGCAGACCGGAGACGACGAAGGGGTCGCGCGCCGCGATGCGCTCGGCCTCTTCGAAAGACTTCGCGCGCAGGATTGTCACACCCTCGAAGGTCATTGTCCCGTCGCGGTCGTAGAGCGGTCCGGACAGGAAGAGGACGCCCGATTTCTCGAGCTCGATCATGTATAGCAGGTGATCCTTGAGGACAGGGCCGAGCTCCGACGGCTCCGCGGCCAGCTTGTTTTCGACGAGATAGAATTCCTGCGCCATCATCCGACCCAGGAGATCCTCGACTGTGTCTTCGGGTTCGCTCATGCCCGCTCTTCCTTATTGGCGTTCGATCCGGCGCGGCCCGTTCCGGCCTAGAGGTCGAGGAGTGAGCGACGCAGCATCAGTCGCGCGATCCGTCCATCCGCGTCGATGCTCGCGGCCGCCACGAACGGGCTCGGCGCGGCACCGGCCATTTTGAGGTATCCCATGATGACTTCACGCGATCCGTCGCGCGTGCTCATCGTGACGTGGTGCCCGGCCTTTTTCCTCAGAGCGGCCTTGGCGCGTGCCTCCAGAAAACCTGCGAAATCGTCCTTGTTGCCCTCGTTGGTCTTGTCGGGAAGACTGATTTCCCACTGAAAATCGTCCGACAGGCGCGCGAGAAGCGCCGAGCGACCTTCCTGAGAGGCGAGGCTTTCGTCCAGTCCGCTGTAAAAGGAGGCAAGCGGGCTTTCGATGTTCATGGTTTCTCCATTCGGTCGCAATTCGCGCAGATGAAACGGCTCGCGCATAATTTCTAACAAACAGCGTAACTTGGAAATTTTCCGGGTCAAGTACAGGTTTGGCGTCTCCGGCGATGGTGTCGCGGCGTTCAAGGTCTCACTGCTGCTGGCGAAGCGCCTCGAGCGCCATTTCCTTCGTCACGTCGTAGTGCACGCGCAGGGCCTCGAGCGAAGCCTCCACGTCACGGTCGAGCACCGCATCCACGATCCTCTGGTGCTCCTTCGCCGGGTCGCGCGGGTTGGATTGCTCCGCGGTCTTGACCGCTCGCAAGATCCGGAACCGTTCGGCCTGATCGAACAGAAGGTCGGCAAGGTACATCTGCCACTCGGATTTGCTGGCCGAGAGGAGGGCCATGTGAAACGCCTTGTGATTGGCGGTCCAGACTTCGGCGTCCGGACCCTGCGACGTCGGGAACGGTGCGCGCGACAGGGCGTGGTAGGTGCCCACGACCCGGGTTTCCCAGGCGACGTCGCCGATTTCGATCGACCGTGCAAGGGCTGCGCCCTCGATCACGAGCCGCGTTTCCATGATGTCCACGACGTCATAGGCCCCGATGGGCGCGACGCGAAAGCCGCGCTGGCCCGAAGAGGTGACGAGTCTTTCGCTGGCCAGCCGAGACAGGGCCTCGCGGAGAGGGCTGATCCCGCAATCGTACGTTTTTCGCAGAGAGTCCGAGCGCAGGGCCGCACCGGGGGCGAGAACACCCCAGATGATGTCTGATCGCAACCTGCGATACACGGACTCTGCAATCGTCTTCGGCGGCGGTAAGCCCTCGGCAGCGACATGACCGGAGACACTTTTCATTCGATTTTCCTCAAAGCCAAGGTTTGGCGCTGACGCTTCGGACCTTTGGAGCTTACATCCGAAGTCCGGGCGATGGCACGATATCGTATCATGTCATGTCTCCAAAAGAGCACTTATGACCTTTTCCCGCGATAAGGGAAGGCTGCGGACAGGCCCTCCTAACGCATCCGCGACCGCGTTCGCTATGGCAGCTGTTGCTGGGCCCACGGCTACCTCGCCGGCACCGAGCGGCACGGGGTCGGGAGATGCGACGACCTCCAGCTCGATCTCGGGAAGATTGGTGAACCTCAGGATGGGATAGTCCTCCCAGCTTTGCGGCAGGGTTTCGTCGGCGGTGAGGCCGACTTCCTCGTACAATGCCCAGCTCATCGACTGGACGATTCCGCCCTCGATCTGGTTGCGCACCCCGTCCATGTTCACGACGCGCCCGGCGTCGGCGCAGCACCACAGTTTTTCGATCCGAACGTCGTGGTCGATGCTGATCTTCGCGACCATCGCGACATAGGCGGCGCGGTTCTTGTACCGGCTGTAGGCGATGCCCCATCCGGTGCCGTCGCCGCCTTCGGGCCGGTCGGCCCAGCCGGATCGTTCGGCGACGCGGCGCAGGACAGCGCTTGCCCGCTCTTCGCCCTCGAGAAGCGAGAGCCGGTAGTCAAGGGGATCCTCGTTCGCCCGCCGGGCCAGTTCGTCGATGAAGGATTCGATCGCGAACACGTTCAGGTGCGTGCCCAGCCCGCGCATTGCAGATGTCCTGAGGCCCGGTTGATCGACAAGCTTCAGGGCCGCGGCCTGGTTTGGAATGCCGTAGGGCGAGATCGCGTTGCGCAGGCCGCCGAGCCCATGCATCTCGGGCAGTTCAATGGGCGGCGACAGCGTTTCGATCTCATCGCGTAGCAGTTCGGCGAGCAGGGTGCCGCTAGGCGCCGTGCCGGGGCGCCGGGCGTGGGTGCCGCTTGCGATCTGGAGAGTCATCCAGTCCGGCCGGCCCGCTTCGTTCAGGCCCGCGCTGATTTCGACTTCGCCCGCGGTGGACAAGGGGGCGTGCGCGAATTCCTCGGCACGGGTCCACATCACCCGGATTGTCCGGCCGGGGAAATGCCGGGCGATCAGCGCGGCGTCGGCGGCCACGTCGTCTGCCCCGTTGTGGCCATAGCACCCGGCGCCCGCCGCATGGCGAACCTCGACGCGCTCCGGGCCGAGGTCCATCATGACCGCGATCGCGTCACGCAGCTGGTAGGGGCCCTGGCTCTGGCTCGTGACGGTCAAGTGGCCGTCCTCGCTCCAATGGGCGAGGGCGGTCACGCATCCGATAGAGCCGTGCATGAGATAGGGCCGCTCATAACGCGCGGTGACAGTTCCGGTGTCCGGGCTCGACTCGGCGGCCTCGCCGATCTCGATCGTCTCGCCCGGCAGGACGGCCAGCGCATCGGGCCGGAGTATCCCCGAGGTGAGCTCCGTCCCCCCGGTCCATTTCAGGCGTGGGATCATCCGTTGGGCCCGCCGGGTCAGGCGTAGCGGATCGTCATCGACGACCGCCACGAAACTGCCCTCGATCACCAGCGATGCGCGATCGTCTTCGGACAGCGCGTCGGTCATCAGCCGGGCGCCGAGGTGTGGGGGACGCAGCACCCGGGCGTGGAGCATATCGGGCGTGCGGATGTCCTGGATCATGCCGCCGCCACGTAGCTTCCGGGCGAGGTCGATGCGGGGCAGCGATGCCGGTTGGCGGTTGGCGCGGTGCGGCTGAGCGGGCTCGGCCACTTCGAAGTCCAGCCCGATATCTTCCGCGAGCGACCACAGCGTGTGATCCGTTTGTTCCCCGTCGCAGTGGAACGCGCCATCGGACAGCGTCACGTCACCGGGTGAGGCCCCCATGGAGGCGGCGACGCGGTCACGCATGACGGATATGCAGGTACCGCAGGCGGCTTCTATGGCGGTCCCTGCATGCGGGATGCTGAGGCTCCCGGCCGTGTACCCCTCGTTCGGTGTCGCGCCGGTGATGCCGGAAACGATCTCGATCCGTTCAGCGGGCAGGGCGAGGGTTTCGGATGCGATCTGGACGAGTGCGGTCAGAACGCCTTGGCCCAATTCGACCTTGCCGGTGCGGATCGTGACGGTCCCGGGTGTGGACAGGTCGATCCAGTCGCCGACCATTTTCGCAGACATGAGCGACGGTGAAATCATGGCTGGGCCACCGACAGGATCGCATCGACAATCCGTGGATGTGCGCCGCAGCGGCAAAGGTGCGGGTCGAGCGCTTCGAGAATGTCGGACCTTTCCGGCGACGGCGTGCGATCCAGGAGTGCCTTCGCCGACATGATGATTCCCGGCAGGCAGAAGGCGCATTGCGCTGCCTGATGCTCGAGCAGAGCGGCGATGAGCGGGTCGTCTTCACCAAGCCCCTCGACCGTCCGGATCTCGCTTCCGTCGAGCGAATCGACCAGGCGGGTACAGGCGAAAACAGGGGAGTCGTCGACCAGGACCATGCACGCTCCGCATTGTTCCTGACCGCATCCGAACCGCGTTCCCATCAGGCCGAGCCGCTCGCGCAGAACCTCGAGCAGAGTCGCATCGGTCGGGACTGTCACTGTCTCCGCGCGACCGTTGACCGTCAGGGTGAGGTTACAGGTTTCATCCAGAATACTTGGCATTACATCCTTCCCTTGGACCGGTCCGCCCGAGGGGCAGCCGACACTTTTCAATTTTTCCATCATTCTACAAAAATGAACAGAATGTCCAGATATTGGAAGTTGTGATAAATTTTCCAAAATATCTTGCTCACGAAACGCGACCCTCATACTGTGTCGTTAATGACCGGCTCCGGGAGGGCTGGCACCAATGTTCAGGCAAACGCTTGTGATTGACCCACGTGGGCCCGGGAACGCCGCGGTCGGAATGGGTCGCTAAGGGAGGAAAGACATGCGTATTACACATCTCATCGGCGCGGCTGCCGTCGTCACCGGCGCCACTTTCACGCCTGCGATGTCGGACACGTTCCGGCTGACCGTGGCAGGGGGGCAGGCGCCGCAGGCGCTTCCGTCGCTCGCTGCCGTTCAGGAGTTCTTCATTCCGGAGGTTCAGCGTCGTCTCGAAGAATCGGGGACCGGTCACGAAATCAGATTCCAGGAGGCTTATGCCGGGTCGCTTCTGAAGGCCGGCAGCGTGCTGCAGGGCGTCGCGGACGGGATCGCCGACATCGGCTACGTGCCGTCGATCTTCCATCCCGACAAGCTTCCGCTCGAACAGCTGAGTTTCGTCACCCCGTTCTGCACAACCGACGTGGCGGCCGTGACCGACGCGATGGAAAAGCTCTACGAAGACATTCCGGCGATGGCCGAGCAATACGACAAGTTCAACCAGGTGCGGCTGGCCGGAACCGGCGTCGATTCCTACGAACTGATCAGCAGCAAGCCCGTCCGGACCTTTGAAGACATGCGTGGCATGAAGATCGGCACCGCCGGGGCCGCAACCGCATGGATGAAGGGCGTCGACGTCGTGCCGGTGCAGTCCAACATGATGGAATACTACAACTCGACCCAGAGCGGCGTGTACGACGCGTTCATCATCATGCCGTCGACCATGCCGGGGATGAACTACGCCGAGGTCGCCCCTTACGTGACCGAGCTGAACTACGGCGCGATGTACGCTGCCGTTCTCACCATGAACAAAGACTCGCTCGCCGAGTTGCCCGAAGAAGTCCAGAAGATCATCCTGGAGGTCGGAAAGGAATACGGTAAGGTCGCCGACCAAGCCTATGAAACCGCTGGTGAAAAGGCGTTCGAGATCGTGGGCCAGATGGAGGGGACCGAGCGCATCGATTACCCCGCCGAAGAACGCACGGCATGGGCAAACGACATGGACAACCTCGCCAAGGAATGGGCCGCCGCGCAGGAGGCCGCCGGTCTTCCGGGGCGGGAGGTGCTCGAGGGCTACATGAACGCGCTGCGCGAGGCCGGCGTCACCTGCGAGCGCGACTGGGACAAAGAGTGATCTGATGGAGCCGGCCCGTTTCTTTCACCGCCCTGTGCGCTGGCTCCACTTTGTCACCATGGCTCTGAACCTGGTGGCGACCGTCTGGATCCTGCTCCTGCTGATCATGATCAATCTCGACGTGTTCAGCCTGAACGTCGTCGGTCGCCCCATCGTCGGTGTAAAAGAGGCGGTCGGCGTCTCGATCGCGGGGATCGTATTTTTGCAACTTGCAGAGACCCTGCGGTCGGGGCGCCACATTCGCTCGGACATGTTCCTCGTGCGGATGAAGATGACCCGCCCGCGGGTCGGACAGAGCCTCGAGGCGATCTACAGCCTGACCGGGGCCGTGCTCATGGGCTTCATCGTCTGGTACGCGATCCCGATCCTCACGACGGCCTACAATGGCTCCTACTATGTCGGCACACCCGGTGTTTTCACCATCCCGACATGGCCAGTGCTCTCGCTCGTGGTGCTCGGTGCGGTCATGACGCATCTTCAGTTCATCGTGCAATCCGTGACCGCGGTCGCAAAGGCCCTGTCGGCGCAACCCGAAACCGGGAAAGTTGAAAAATCATGATCTTGGAAACCTGGATCGGGATCGGCTGTATCCTCGGCTGTCTCGTGCTGGTTCAGTCCGGCATGCATATTGCGGTCGCACTGATGCTGTTGTCTCTGTTCGGTGTCAGCATGGTCATCGGCATCGAACCGGCCGGCCGTATGCTGGCGGCGTCCTCGGTCTCGTCGATTTCGAGCTACCTGTTCGGTGTCATTCCACTCTTCGTACTCATGGGGTTGGTGGTCTCGGTGACAAGTCTCGGAAGAGACCTGTTCGACGCCTCCGGTAACCTGATGAAGCGTGTGCGCGGCGGGCTCGGGATGTCCACGGTAATCGCGAATGCGGTGTTCGCGGCCTGCACGGGAACCTCGATCGCCTCGGCCTCGGTCTTCACGCGGATCGCGGTGCCCGAGCTCGAGCGGCTGGGATACACGACCCGGTTCTCCGTCGGTGTGGTCGCCGGAAGTTCGATCCTCGGAATGCTCATTCCACCGAGCCTGCTCTTCATCATTTTCGGGGTAATCGCGAACGTGTCGATCGGGGAGCTGTTCATCGCGGCGATCCTCCCCGGCGCGCTGATGGCGGTCGCCTTCTGCGTCACCATCTTCCTGTTGTCGGTCTTCGCCCCTGGCTTCGTCCATGCCGACGGGGCGCCAACGGCGGCTGAGTCGCAGGCCGCGACCCGATCGGCCATGGCCGGCATCTGGATCGCGATCAAGCCGCTGATCCCTGTGGGCGCGCTCGTCTTTGTCGTGCTGGGGGGAATCTATGGCGGGTTCTTCACGCCCACCGAGGCGGGGGCCGTCGGCGCGCTCGCTGCGATCGTCATTGGCCTTCTCAGGCGCGAACTCACGCTCAGGAATATCTGGGATGTCGTGCTCGAGACCGGGCGCGTCACCGCTTCGATCATCTTCCTGCTCATGGCGGCGCAGATCTATTCGCAGATGCTGACGCTGACCGGGCTGCCCATGACGCTGAACGACTGGATGACCGCGAGCGGGATCGGTGCGGTCGGCTTCGTGATCCTCTATCTCCTGCTGCTGATCCTGCTGGGTACTTTCCTCGATTCAATGTCGATCCTGCTGATCGTGGTGCCCTTTGCGCTGGTCTTCGCCAACCAGTTCGGGCTGGACCTTTTGTGGTTCGGCGTGCTGTCGGTGATCGCCGTCGAAATCGGTCTGCTCACGCCGCCGCTCGGGCTGTCATGCTTCGTGGTCAAGGCGACGCTGAACCGCGAGGACGTGACGATCCGCGACATCTTCATCGGGTCGTTCCCGTTCTTCCTCACCATGCTCTCCGTTCTGGCGCTGGTGGCGCTGGTGCCGCAGATCGCCCTTATCGCGCTGTGAGGGCGGGGCTGTCAGGCCCCGCCGCTCGCGGCATGATACCGGGTATCCAGATGGTCCGCGACTTGCCCCAGCCGGGCGTCAGGCGCGCCATAGGCACGGCGCAATTCGAGCGCCACGCGTGCGCCGTCCATGTTGATCGCGCCGTCGCTGTAAAAGCCGGTCGTGGGGTCGAGGAGAACCTCGTAGGAGATCGCCGCGACGTCCGGGTCCATCTGCGGCACTTCTTCCAGAAGCAACCCGATCGCGGCCTCCCGGTTGGCCGGATCGAACAGCCACGCGACGGCCTGCCGCCACGCCCGGATATACCCCGTCACGGCCGCCTCGTTCTTCGCGGCCCAATCGCGGCGAACCGTGGCCACCACACCCTGGTAGCTGCCGAGCGCCTCGAGGCCACTTCCGAGATGGACGAAACCCTGTTTCGTGGCGGCCGCGTCGAACGGGGAGACCAGAAGCGTGGCGTCGAATTCGCGGTTCATCAATGCGCCAAAGCGCGCCATCACGCCGCCGGATCCCACGAAGTCGACATCCTCGCGGCCCACGCCCGCCTGCTCCAGCATCCGGAGCAGCACGAAGGCATAGCCGGTGGTCAGGGCATCGACGCCCACGCGCCGACCGGCCAGCCCGGCGATGCTTTCCGTCCCGGGCACGCCCACGAGGTTCAGGAAACCCGAATCGGCGCCCATGACCGCGATGAGGTCGGCGACGTTGCGTGTCGGTGCCTCGCCCTGACCGGCGTTGTAGGCATACACATTGTCTATAGCCGTCATAGCGAGGTCGTATTCCCCGTCGATCAAGCCGGCCATCTGGTGCTTGGAATCGGTGGTCGGTTCCAGCGTGACCTCAATGCCCTGCGCAGCAAAGAATCCCAGCCGCCGTGCCGCGAAGATCGGCCAATTGAACCCGCCGGGAAAGACGATGGCGCGGATCACGGGGGGCTCGCCGGCCTTTTGTGCAAAAGTCATGATGGTGTCTCCTTTCACGCGTGGGGGCTGTTCCGGTTCACAGGCGCGAGGCGCCGACGATGTGTCCGGTCCGTGCCGAACATGCTTGACGTTTTCCGATAAGTCCATGATTTTGGAACAGAGGGAAATATTTGGAAATTGTGCGGTTTGCGATCGGACGCCACTGCGTGCGGCGCGACGGCCCCGGCGGGGCCTTTCGCGTAATCCGAACGGGCAAGGCCCAATTGAGGGAGGAAAAGATATGACGGCAATCGGACTCATCGGTCTGGGCAACATGGGTATGCCCATGGCGAAGATCCTGATCGATGCCGGCTACGATGTCCTGGGCTATCGGCGCGGCGATGCGTCGGACTTCGAGGCGCTGGGCGGCCGGGCGATGACCTCGCCGCGCGCCGTGGCCGAAGAGACCGACATCATCGTGTGTTGCATTCCCAGCGACGCGGCTCTGGAGGAGATCGTCAGCGGGCCGGAAGGGATCGCGAGCGCGGATTGCACCGGCAAGATCCTGGCGGAGCTGTCGACGCTGACGCCCGAGGTCAAGGCGGCGCAGGCGGCGGCCATGTCGGGGCAGGGCGGTCTCATGCTCGACGGCGCGATCAGCGGCCTGTCCCCGATGGTGGTTGCGCGCACGGCCGTCTACATGCTGAGCGGTGAGGAAGCGGCCTATGAAAAGCTGCGTCCGGTCTTCGATGCGCTGACCGGGAAGCACTTCTACATGGGCGACTTCGGCGCGGCGATGAAGACCAAGCTCTGCGCCAACATGCTGGTCGCAGCGAACATCGCCTCCACGGCGGAAACGCTGGCGTTCGGCGCGCTGATGGGGCTCGACCAAGAGAAGCTTGTCGAGGCGCTCCGCGACGGCGCCGGCGGATCGATCCAATTCATGGCCCGCGCGGGGCGCATGGCACGAGGGGAGTGGGATAACGTCCTCGCTTCGACAGCGTTGCTCGCCAAGGACATTCGCATGATTGAGAAAACTGGCACCGAGCTTGGTGCGCCGATGCCGATCCTCAAGAATGTGCGGCCCTTCTATGAGACCGCGATCGAGGACGGATACGGCGATGTCGATGTCGCCGCGGTCTATGCCGCGTTCGCCAAGGCTGCGGGGCTGCCGATTGCAGAGCCAAAAGGAAAGAAGAAATCATGAGTGAATACAAGCTTGGCATGGGGCACGTGGATGGCGTGCACACGCCGCTCGTCCTTGTCGGCAAGGACATCTATCGTCTGTCGGATATCCTGAAAGGGCAGGCCCCGGCGACGCTGGAGGAGGTTTTCGCGAACTGGAAGGCGATGGACCAGACAATCGGGACCAGCGTGGTGTCGCCGGATGCCTCGCCGTTGCAGGCCGACGCCGTGACGTTCCTAACCCCGCTGTCCAACCCGCGCAAGGTGGTCTGCATCGGGACGAACTACCACGACCATGTCGAGGAGATGAAAGTCACGTCGCTGCCCGACTTCCCCTATGCGTTCCTGCGTCCGCAGACTTGTCTCGCCGCCCATGGCGAAGAAGTGGCGCTGCCGACCGGCGCGAAGATGAACGACTGGGAGGCCGAACTGGGCATCGTCATCGGACAGGCATATGGCCCCGGCGACACGCGCGACCCGATGGAAGCGGTGGCGGGTTACACGGTCATCAATGACGTCTCCGCGCGCGACTGGATCGCCAGCCGTCCCTTCGTCGGTATCGACTGGGTGATGCAGAAGGCCTGGGACGGGTTCCAGCCGACGGGTCCCTGGATCACGCCCGCGCGCTTCGTCGAAGATCCCGACAACCTCGACATCGAGCTGACGGTCAACGGGGCCGTCAAACAGAAGTCGAACACGGGCAACATGATCTTCGGCGTCGCTCCTATCCTGCGCCACCTGGCCGGGATCATGACGCTCGAGCCGGGCGACATCATCGCCACGGGCACACCGGCCGGCGTCGGCTATGGTCAGCATCCGCAGGAATTCCTCGCATCCGGTGATACCGTCAAGGTGACGGTCGCCGGTCTGGGGACATTGGAAAACAGGTTTGTCTAATCAAAGGGTGAGACGGAGATGATAAAGGTCAACCGCATCGTATACACGGCGTTCGAGACGCCGGACTTGGAAGCGCAGGTCGAACATTACACTAAGATCATGGGGCTCACGCTCGTCGAACAGGATGGCGACGCGGCCTACCTGTCGGCCGGTGGCGACCACCACACGGTAGCCTTGCGCAAGGGGGGCGAGGCGCGCTGCGATGCCGTCGGGTTCCAGCTTCCGCCGGGTACCGATCTGGACGCGTATGAAAAGCAGGTGCAGGCGCACGGCATCAAGACCGAGCGCCGCACCGACGCACAGCCGGACATCAAGGACGCGCTGATCTTTTCCGACAACAACGGCACCAATGTCGAAGCCTTCGTCGAGGCGGAGCCGGCCGGCGTCGGGTTCCAGCCCTCGGGCATTTCGCCCAACAAGCTCGGGCACGTGGCGTTCAACTGCACCGACACGCAATCGACGGTGAAGTTCTATTGCGACGTTCTGGGTTTCACGGTCAGCGACTGGATGGGCGATTTCTTTGCCTTCCTGCGCTGCGGGCCGGATCATCACACGATCAACCTCGTGGACGGGGCCAAGTCGAAGATGCACCACATCGCGTTCGAGCTGCGCGACTGGACCCATATCCGCGATGCCTGCGACTGGCTCGCGCAGGACCGCATCCCTCTCGTCTGGGGGCCGGTGCGCCACGGGATCGGGCACAACATCTCGACCTACCATCGCAACGCGGATGGCCAGATCATCGAGCTGTTCTGCGAACTCGACCGCGTGAACGAGGAGCTCGGCACCTATGAGCCGCGCCGCACGCACCAGGAATTCCCGCAGAAGGGCAAGACTTGGGAAGATATCCAGCTCGCTGCGAACATGTGGGGCAGCCCGCCGCCTGAAGGCTTCCTCGACTGAGGCAGGCAAAAAGAACCGCGGCCCGAGGGGCCGCGGTTTTTTTTCTTTCAGTCTTCAATCACGACGAGCGCGTCGAGCGCGACCGCGCCCGCTTCGTTCACGCGCAGTGGATTGATCTCGATCTCGGCAATCTCGGGGTGCTCGGCGAGGATGCGCCCCACGGCCATCGCGGCTGCCGAGACCGCGCTGCGATCGGCCCGGGGAAGACCCCGGAAGCCGTCGAGCAGCGCCTTGCCACGAAGCCCCTCGAGCATGTTGTCCACGTCCATGTCCGACAGGGGGGCGATGCCTACTGCGCTGTCCGACACGGCCTCGGCGAGGATGCCGCCCAGTCCCAGCACCACGCAAGGACCCCATGACGGATCGCGAATACCTCCGATGATGAGCTCGATGCCGTCGGGGGCCATCTCCTCGATGAGTACGCGTTCCGGTGTGGCTGTCGGGATGGCCGCGATCCGGTTCAGCGCGGCCGCGAGGTCCGCGTCGGTCGCGACGTCGAGGACAACACCGCCCGCCTCGGTCTTGTGCGCGATGTCCGCCGCAGCAATCTTGACGACCACGGGCTTGGACAGCTCTGCGAAGGCAGCCTCGGCCTCGGCACGGGTTTCGCACAGGCGGCTCTGAGGGGCCGCGATGCCGTAGTCGCGCAGCAATTCCTTGGCTCGAGCTTCGTCGAAGGCTCCGGTCAACGGAGCGGCGGGGGGCTCCGGCTGGGCGCTACCGCGTTCGGACAGCAACCATTGGTGCCGGGCGTCACGGGCCAGCACAATGCCGCCAAGGGCGAGCCGATCGGGGCCCAGCACCATCGGGATGCCTGCCTCTTCGAGGCCGGCGCGCGTGACCGCCACGTCCTCGTCCGGGCCGAGCGTGCCGAAGACGACCGTCTTGCCTGTGTCAGTGTATGCGGGCGTCAGCGCCTCGGATGGGTTCAGGACTGATGGCTCGCTGATCCCGAAGACCAGCACCGCGTCGACGCCCGGATCTGCGGCCGCGGCCTTCACGATTTCGGGAAAGCCCGGGCCGGGGCGCCCCGTATCGACCGGGTTCTTCACGAAGGTCATCGGAGGTAGCCGGCCCTGGATATCGTCCACCGTGGCGGGGGCGAGTTCCGGAACCCCGACACCGGCGGTCTTGAGCGCGTCTGTGATCAGGAGGCCGGGCCCGGCCTGGCCTGTGATCAGCGCCAACCCCGTCGCGGGTCGGGCGGGCAGGCGACGATGCGCCAGCACCGATACAGCCTGCGCTAGATCGTCCAGCGTATCGACCACGACCGCGCCGCCCTGTGTGAGCGCGGCCACTGGCCGATCGCGCGACCCCATCAGGTTGCCGGTATGCGACACGGCGAACTCCCCGATATCCGAGCGGCCCGCGACAACGGCCACAACCGGCTTGCGCGGGGTGACGCGGCACAGCGCCTCGTACAGGGCGCGTCCTTCGGTAACGCCCTCGAGGTGCAGCGCGATGGCCTTGGTGTCGGGGTCGTCGGCGAGAAGGTCGAGCATGTCGGCTGTACCGATGTCCACGGCATTTCCCAGCCCCGCGGCGATCGACACACCCTCGCCGAGCGTGTCGAGCATGTAGCCGATGCTCAGGTTCACGCCGCCGGACTGCGCGACAACGGCGATGTGTCCGGCCCCGATCGTATCGACACCAGGCACGAAACTCGCAATGCACCGGGTCGAGGGTTTGACGAAGCCGGATGTGTTGGGTCCCAGCAACCGCATGCCGGTGCGTCGGCAGATTTCGCCCAGCTCTTCCTGAAGACGTGCGCCGTCTTCGCCGCTTTCGCCGAAGCCGCCAGAGACGATGAAGACACCGCCGACGCCACTTTCGGCTGCGTCAGCCGCTGCTGCGACGCAGGCTTTCGCGGGGATCGCGAGGACGGCGAGGTCGACGGGTTTTGGCAGATCTGCGAAGCTCGGGTAACAAGGCACCCCCCGGATGTCGGTTTCGCGCGGGTGCACGCCGACCAGCGTGCCGGGGAACCGCGAAAGGGTTGACAGGGCCTGTGACCCTGCCTTCGCCGGATCGGACGAAGCACCGACCACAGCGATCGAGCGCGGGTTGAACAGTCGACCGAGGTTCTGATGCCGCGTTTCTGTAGAGGCGCGTCGGGCGGAGTCTCCGGTGTCTGCGCTCATGGCGATGATCCTTCTTGTTTGTCGCACCGGGGCTCAGGACCCCAGCACATCTTTCAGACGAGCAACGCTTTCGGGAGAGGCCGCGCCCTTGGCTTCGGACAGGTCGAGAGCTTCGCGGCCGAGCGCCTTGTAGAGCGCCGCACGGTCCGGGAAATTCTTCTCGAGTGCCGCGATCTGACGTTCGACGACGCCCACGTCGCCACGCGAGACGGGACCGGTCACGGTCTTCTCCGGTCCGTGCGTCAGGGCATTGGACACGGTGGCGTGCATGATCGGGTCGAGGATTTCCGCTGCCACGTCGCGGTCCACCCCCGCGACCTCGTAGAGGTCAAAGGCAATCTTGATGATTCCGAAGAGGTAGGCGCTCGCGTAGACGCTGGCCGTGTGGTAGAGCAGTTTGTGCTCTTCACGGATGCGAAAGCATCGAGCACCGATCTTTTCGAACAGCGCCAACAGCGCATCGAGCGCCTCTGGATCGCCCTCCGCGCCGCAATACGTGCCGGGGAAACTGGCCGCGTCACGGATCGGATCGGTGAAGGTCTTGACCGGGTGAACGCTCGCCACGTGGTATGGGCGGGGGCTGTCGTGGCGCAGGACGGAGGACGGCGTCGCGCCGCTGCAATGCAGAAGGACCGCTCCCTCGGCCAGCCGTCCCGATCCGGCAAGGCGTGCCGCCGCGTCGGCGATCAGGTCGTCAGGCGTGGTGATGAGAACGAGATCGGTTTCGGGCAGATCCTCGATCCGCTCGACCGGTGTGGCCCCGAACAAGTCGGCCGCCCGCTTGGTCGAGCCCGCGCTGCGGCTGGTCACGCCGGTCACGTCGATCCCGTTTTGCGTGAAAAGGCTGGCCAGGGTGCGTCCGACGTTGCCGGCCCCGACCAATGACATGGTCCGTATCATAGCGTCCTCTCCCCCAGGGATTGCACCCGGTGTCGCTCCCGGATCAGGCCGGGGCGCGCGACACGATGCTGTCGTCCACGCGGGCCAGCTCGGGCTGGCCGATCATTGCGAGCGTATGGTCGATCTCGCCCCTCAGAATGTCGAGTGCACATTTCACGCCCGGCTCGCCCGCGGCGGCGAGAGCGAGCAGGGTGGCGCGCCCGATCATCACCGCATCGGCGCCGAGCGCCATCGCCGTCACCACGTCCGACCCGCGCCGGACGCCGCCGTCCACGATTACCGTCATGCGGTCGCCGACCGCCTCGACAATGGTGGGCAAGGCATCGAGCGTCGCGGGTGCGGCATCGAAGACGTTCCCGCCATGGTTCGACACGATGATCGCGTCGGCCCCGGCATCGGCGGCGCGCCGGGCGTCTTCCGGCGTCAGGATGCCTTTGAGTATGAGCTTGCGCGGCCAGGCCGACCGCAGCTCGTCCAGGTGGCTCCAGTTGAAGCCCGGAAATTTCAGGAACCTCTCGTTCCCCTGGTCGTCGCGCGCTGTCGCGAAATTCGGAAAGCCGGGAATGCCGCCGCGCATGAGATAGGGCAGAACGGTCGTAGTCAGCCAGCCCGGGTGCGACAGAAGGTCGAACGCGTTGCGCCGGTTCAGGCCATAGGGAATGGTCAGCCCGTTCTTCAGGTCCCGTTCGCGGGCGTGGCCGAAATTGCTGTCGACCGTAAGCACGAGCGCCTCGTATCCGGCCGTTTCCGCTCGCCTCACCACCTCATAGGACCGCGGGAGATCGGGGCTGACGTAAAGCTGGAACCAGCAGTCTCCACCGCCGTCGCGCGCGACCTCCTCAAGGGGTGTGGACGAGGCTGAGGACAGGGTGAAGGGGATGCCGGTCGCAGCCGCCTGACGGGCGAGCGCGACTTCGCCCTTGTAGCGCACCATGCCGGCCGGGCCGGTCGGCGCGATGATGAGCGGCAGGTCGCGGCGCTTGCCGAACAGGTCGATGCCGATGTCCCGTGTCGATATGTCGACGAGGACACGTTGTTTCAGGATGTAGCGCTGGAAAGCCGAGCGGTTGCGCCGGAATGTCACGTCGTCGAACACCGCGCCCGCCGCGAAATCGAACATCATGCGGGGCAGGTATCGCCGTGCTCCGGCGACGAAATCGTCAATGCAGAAATAGCTGTCGGTGCTTCTCATGCTCGGTTTATTCGCAGGTTGGATCGGGATTTGCCATCGTGATGGCAGGGTCGACAGACCCTGAAGGACCTGCCGACGTCATTCTCACTTGGCCGGAATGACCGGGAGCATCACGTGCGGTGCATTTTCGCCGTCATGCCCGGTGTGCAGCGTCACGGTCTTGCCGAAGACCTCCGGCGGGCGGTCACGGCCACTCTGGTGCGTGAGGAACCCGACGCCGTTGTTGGAGATGCGGGGCATCACGCCCTTTGGCATCAGCTTGACCGCCGGCGAGGAATAGTCCTTGCCCTGGATGCTGAGCGCGATGCGGTAGCCCTTCGGAACCTCGATGGCGGTCGGCCAGACCTCAACGTCGAGATCGACGGGATCGCCCGGCGTCAGCTTCTGGATCTCATCGTGGCTGTGGAACGGGCGCCATGGCAGCGACTTCTCCTCGTCGAGCTTGCGGTGTGACGCACGTAGCCAGCCATGCGTGAGGGGCGTGGCCGCATCGGCTGCACCGATGAAGTTGCATTCCTTCATGTCCGGACCGAACAGGCGCAGAACGAGGAAGAGGTCGGCATCCTCGGTTTCCGAAGACACCGTCACCTTCGCCACGCTGGGTCCCGTGATCTCCGTGGTCTCCTCGAACGGATCTGACAGGAAGGTCACGCCGTCCCCGAAGCCCTCGTAGCTGACCGTTGCCTCTCCGGTCGGGGGCGTGGTGCTCAGGCGCATGTTCTCGGCGTCGATGTAGAACTTGGTCCAATCCGTCCGTGCCAGCGGCCATTCCTGCTCGTCACGCTGGAACAGAGTGTCGTCGGGCTTTCGCACCTGCAGGTAGACGCGTGGGTGGTTCTTCCACGCTTCCTTGTCGCCCTTCAGGTAGCAGTCGAAGAACGCCTTCTGCATCTCGAAGCCATAGTCCGTGAAGAAGTGGGTCCAGTGCTCGCCGCCGTGGATTTCGAGGTACTTCTCCTCGGACGCGGCGTTCGCAAACGCTTCGATATTACCGCGTTGGTGGAGCGCCTGGCCGCCGATGTTGGTCGCCGAGACGAAGGGGACGGTCACCTTGCTCCAGTCAGGGTTGCGCGCGGTGTAGTACTCGTCCTCGGTCTCGCGCTCGATGAATTCCTTGTAGATGTTGCGGTAGTTCGCGTGCAGCTCCTCGGGCGACAGGGTTTCGGGCCCCGACACGAGATCGCCCGTCACCTTGCTGCGCAGTCCACGTTTGCCCATGCCATGCTGGAGGTTCTCGACCTGCGCGAGCAGGTTGTCCCAGAACGTCGTCAGGATGCCGCCGTGGCGGGCGAGCTCGCGGTAGAAATCGGACGCGCCTTCGAAGGCGAACATGGCCT
Organism: Maritimibacter sp.; assembly: GCF_016774595.1. NCBI lineage: Bacteria > Pseudomonadati > Pseudomonadota > Alphaproteobacteria > Rhodobacterales > Roseobacteraceae > Maritimibacter > Maritimibacter sp. Next base: position 148,314 of record NZ_JACBWT010000004.1, on the reverse strand, counting down.
TGAGGCTCGGCGGCTGAAGGGCGGCGACCTGCCACTGCGTGCTGGCGTAGTACGATACGCCGCTAATCCCGACATCACCGGTGCACCAGTCCTGCGCCCCGACCCATTCGATGCAGTCGTGGAAATCCTGTGCCTGTCGCGGCGAGAACATGTCGAGCACGCCGGGCGAGCGGCCGGAGCCACGGCTGTCCACGCGCACGCAGATATAGCCCTCGCGGGTCCAACGCTCGGGATCGGGGAGCTCCCAGGCCATGTACTTGTTCGATGAATGCGACGCGACCTCGGGGTAGGCCTCGGTTAGCGAGTCCCACACCACCTTGAAATGCGCGTCATAGAACGCGAGCCCCTTGCCATAGGGCCCGTACGAAATCAGCACCGGGTACTTGCCGGCTTTCTCGGGGCGATAGATATCGGCACGCAGCACGATCCCGTCGTCCATTTCGATCGGCACGTCCCAATCGATCATCATACCATCACGAACTTGCGTCATACGCTCCTCCCAACGTTCGGAAATACCTGCCCGAAGCCGTGCTCCGGACCTGTCCATGTTGCAGGCTAGCGAGATGAAGGGAGGGCGATAATAAACTTGGTCTATAGGTGCTATAACGATTTCGCGTTATGGCGCTGGCCGCGTGCGTCAACCGGCCTGGAGGCTTGGGTCGTACTGGCGTTCCTTGAGCGAGCGCAGCACGAAGCTGGACCGCGAATGGCGTATACCCGGCACGCGGTAGAGCTTCGATCGCAGGAATTCCTCGTAGGCGCGCGTACCGCTCACGGCGACCTTGATGAGGTAGTCGTACTCCCCTGTGGTCAACATGACCTCGAGCACTTCGGGCATCTCCTGCATCGCGCGGCCAAAGCTTTCGAGCACTTCGTCGTCGTGGCGGTCGAGGATGACCTCGATCATCACGATCTCGGAGCTGCCAAGTTTGGCGCGGTCCACGATCGCCCGGTAGCCCGAGATCACACCCTCTTCCTCGAGCCGCCGGACGCGCTGCCAGCATGGGCTGGGCGACAGGCCCACGGCCTGCGCGAGATTCGCGTTCGAGATGCGGCCGTCCTCGGACAGAATGGCGAGGATACGGCTGTCGAGGCGGTCGAGCGGACGGCTGGTCATTTCTTCTCCGGCATCAACAAATCCGAAGATATTCTACTTTGAAATCAGGTCCGAGAGAAAGTCTGTTTCGGAATCTGGCTGATGGCCATCCACATCAGCGATGGTTTGGGAAGGAAGCCAGTCCGAGAGCGCTTTCCTGGAATGCTTCGCTCAGGGTGGGGTGCGGATGGATCGTCGCGGCGACGTCTTCGACCCTCAATCCGGCCTCGATCGCGATGGCGAAGCCCGCGGCCAGCTCCGACACGCCGGGTCCCGTCGCCTGGACGCCCAAGACCACGTGGTCCTCGCGCCGGGCGATCACGCGTACGAAGCCCTCGGCGTCCTCGAGCGATAGGGCGCGCCCATTGGCCCGGAACGAAAACTCCGAGTTCTCCACCGCTCCTTCCGGTTCGTCCGGAAGCAGTCCAACGCTCACGATCTCGGGGTCGGTGAAGCACACGGCTGGGACACAGGACTTGTCCCATGCCGCCGGATGCCCTGCAACGATATCCGCGACCACCTCCGCCTGCGCGGTGGCGCGGTGGGCCAGCATGGGCCCCGCTGTAACGTCCCCGATCGCATAGACCCCGCGCATGGATGTGCGGCATTCGTCGTCGATCCGGATGAATGCCCCGGTCATACGTAGCTGAAGCTCCTCGAGCCCGAGGCCATCCGTGTTTGCGGTGCGCCCGACGGTGACGAGCACGTTGTCGACTTCAAGCGCACTCTTGCCCCGTGCGCCTTCGAGATCGAGCGTGCCGCCGCCCTCGTCCCAGCCGGTCACGCGGGTATCGGTCATCAGGGTGACGCCGAGCGCGCCCAGCCGTTTCACAACAGAACTGGTGAGCCTCCGGTCGTATTGCGGCAGCAGGGCATCCGCGGCCTCGATCAAGGTCACTTGCGCGCCCAGTTTGGCGAAGGCGGTGCCGAGTTCGAGGCCGATGTATCCTGCGCCGATCACGGCGATCCGATCTGGTACGTCGTTGAGTGCGAGCGCGGCGGTACTGTCGAGCACTTTGCCGCCGGTTGGAAGTCCGGGCAGCTCGACCGGCCGGGACCCGGTGGCGATGACCACGTGATCCGCGCGCACCAGCGTCGTTCCGGTCTCGCCCGTCACCTCGACGGTCTTTCCGTCGCGAAACCGGGCCACACCCTGCATGGTCTTGACCCCATGCTGTTCCATCATCCCGGTCACACCCGAGCGGAGCTTTCCCGTCACCTCGTCCATCCATCTGCGCGTTTTTGCGAAATCGAGCACAGGGTCGGCCACCGACACACCGCAGGTGCCGCCCTCTGCCTGCGACAATGCGGTGGCGTATTTGCCCGCCGCGTGGATCAGCGCCTTCGACGGGATGCACCCGACGTTCAGGCAGGTACCCCCCAGACGGTCCTTTTCGACAAGCAAGGTATCGACGCCCAGCCGTGCCGCACGCGCCGCGCAGACATATCCGCCGGGGCCGCCGCCGATGACGAGCAGGCTGGTATTCACTTCATTCATCGCGGTACTCCATGAACAGCATTGCGGGCACTTCGAGTAGGGATTTGAGTTTGGCCACGAACTCCGCCGCAACCCAGCCGTCGACCACGCGGTGATCGAAGCTGCATGACAGGTTCATCATGCGGCGGGGCACGAATTTGCCACCGTTCCAAACCGGGCGCACCGACATCTTGTTGATGCCGACGATTGCGACCTCGGGCCGGTTGATGATCGGTGTCGTCGCGATGGCGCCGAGGGGGCCGAGCGACGTGATCGACAGGGTCGAACCCGTGAGCTCCTTCGGGCCTGCGCGCCGTGCTCGGGCGGCATCGGAAAGGCGGCGCAGTTCGGCCGCGGTCTCCCACAGCGACAAGGCTTCGGCATGTTCGATCACGGGGACCATGAGCCCCTGGTAGGTCTGGGTCGCGATGCCAGCATGCAGTGCCTCGTACCGGGTGACGATCCCCGCCTCGTCGTCGAAATGCGCGTTGATCTCGGGGTGGTCGAGGATCGCCTCCGACACGGCGCGGATGATGAACGGGAGCAGCGTGAGCTTGCCCCGGTCAGCGCCGAAGCGGTCATTGAGCCGACCGCGCAGCTCTTCCAGCGCCTCGACTTCCACCTCTTCGATGATCGAGAAATGCGGGATGTGGCGCTTGGCGTCGGCCATTCGCTCCGCGATTGCGCGACGTACGCCTGTGACGGGGATCTCGGTCGTGGCGGTGCGTGGTTCCGGGCCGGTGCCCTGCATGGCGGCGCCATGCGCGATGAAATCCTCGAGGTCCGAGTGAAGGATGCGCCCCGCGGGCCCCGTGCCGCGCACGCGCCTGAGGTCGACCCCGGCCTCCCGGGCGCGCCCGCGCACCGATGGGGCGGCAAGCGGATTGCCGGTCGCGTCCCGTGCGCCAAGCATCGAGGGCGCTGTGGACTGGGGGGCTCGTGACGGAGCCGGTTGGGGGGCGGGAGGGCTTTCCACCGGCTCCGGCGAGTGCACAGCGTCCGGCTCCTCCGGTGCCTTCGCCTCGCGGCCCACGTCATCCGCCGCCGCGTCGTCCGTGTCGATGCGGATCAGGTCGCCGCCGATCGCCATCGTTTCGCCGGGTTCACCGCCCAGCCACGTGACGCGGCCGCCAGCCGAGGCGGGGATCTCGACCGTCGCCTTGTCGGTCGTCACCTCGCAGATCAGGTCGTCTTCCTGCACAATGTCCCCGACCTTGACGAGCCAGTCGGCGATCTCGGCCTCGGCAATCCCCTCGCCGATGTCGGGGAGCTTGAACGTCCTTTCGGCCATATCTCAGTCCTCCATCACCGTTTCGATGGCACGGCGCACCCGGTCGGGGCCGGGGAAGTAATCCCATTCCTGCGCGTGTGGGTATGGCGTGTCCCAGCCGGCGACGCGAAGCACGGGCGCCTCGAGGTGGTAGAAGCATTCGGCCTGTACCTGTGCGGCAAGCTCCGCCCCGAAACCAGAGGTTAGCGTCGCCTCGTGCAGGACCACGCAGCGCCCCGTTTTGTTGACGGAGGCGACGATGGCGTCCAGGTCCAGCGGCAGAAGGGTGCGCAGGTCGATGACCTCGACATCCACGCCCGCCTCTTCCACGGCGGCGAGCGCGACGTGCACCATGGTGCCGTACGTGAGAAGTGTCGCCTGCGTGCCTTCGCGCATTACCCGGGCCTTGCCGAGCGGGGTAATGCAATGCCCGTTCCCAACTTCGCCATCCGGGTGTTTCGACCAGGGCACCGAGGGGCGGTCGTGATGGCCGTCGTAGGGACCGTTGTAGAGGCGTTTGGGTTCGAGGAAGATCACCGGATCGGGCTCGGCGATGGCCGCGAGTAACAGGCCCTTGGCGTCGGCCGGGTTCGAAGGCACCACGGTCTTGAGCCCCGCAACGTGGGTGAACAGCGCTTCGGGAGACTGGCTGTGCGTCTGCGCGCCATAGATACCGCCGCCGGTGGGCATGCGTACGACCATGGGGCAGGTGAACTCGCCCGCAGAGCGATAGCGCAGGCGTGCCGCCTCGCTCACGATCTGGTCGTAGCCGGGATACATGTAGTCCGCGAACTGGATTTCGACCACGGGTTTGAGGCCATAGGCGGCCATGCCGACCGCCGTGCCGACGATCCCCAACTCGCTGATCGGCGTGTCGAAGCACCGGTCCACGCCGAACCGTTGCTGAAGCCCGGCGGTGCAGCGGAACACGCCACCGAAGAACCCGACATCCTCGCCCATTACGATCACGTCGTCATCGGCCTCCATGGCGACGGCGTGGGCGTCGCGGATTGCCTCGATCATCGTCATACGCGTCATGTCAGTACCCCACTTCGTGGCGCTGGCGGACAAGGTGCGGGGGCATCTCGGCAAAGACGTCCTCGAACATGTCGCGCGGCGAGGGGCGGCGCCCGGTGTGGAGCGTGCCGATGGCCTCGGCCTCTTTCTGGGCGGCGACGACTTCGGCCTTGATTTCGGCTTCGGCTTGCGTATGGCGGTCTTCGGACCAGACGCCGAGCGCGATCAGGTGGGCTTTGAGGCGCAGGATCGGATCGCCGAGCGGCCAGGCCAAGCCTTCCTCCTTCGGGCGGTAGGCCGATGGATCGTCGGAGGTGGAATGGCCGCCGGTGCGGTAGGTGACGAATTCGATGATGGTTGGGCCGAGGTCGGCGCGGGCGCGTTCCGTGGCCCATTGCGCGGCGGCGTAGACGGCGAGGTAGTCGTTTCCGTCGACCCTGAGGGCCGGGATTCCGAAGCCATGGCCGCGGGCGGCGAAGGTCCCCGCGCCACCCCGGGCAATGCCCTGGAACGTCGAGATAGCCCATTGGTTGTTCACGATGTTCAGGATCACCGGCGGCTTGTATGTCGAGGCGAAGACGAGCGCGCCGTGAAAGTCGCTCTCGGCGGTGGAGCCGTCTCCGATCCAGGCCGCCGCTAGCTTCTTTTCGCGCTTGATCGCGGCCGCCATCGCCCATCCAACCGCCTGTGGATACTGGGTGGCGAGGTTGCCGGAGATCGAGAAGAATCCGTGCTGCTTCGAGCTGTAGAACACCGGAAGTTGCCGGCCCCGCACAGGGTCGGCGTCGTTGGAATAGACCTGGTTCATCATGTTCACGAGCGGATAGCCCGCCGCGATCAGGAGCCCCGCCTGTCTGTAGGTCGGGAAGTTCATGTCGCCCTTACGCAGGGCCCGCTGGAAGGCGCAGGAAATCGCCTCCTCCCCGAGGTGCTGCATGTAGAACGACGTTTTGCCCTGTCGCTGCGCCGTCATCATCCGCGCGTCGTAGGTACGCAGCTTCACCATGTCGCGCAGGCCCTGAAGCAGCATCTCGGGCGCGACCTCGGGGGCCCATGGCCCGACCGCTTCGCCCTTGCGGTTCAGAACGCGGATGATTGTGAAGGCCAGGTCGCGCATCTCTTCAGGCGGCGTGTCCGGGGCAGGGCGATCGACCTCGCCGGCGGCCGGGATGCTGACATGGGTGAAATCGGGTTCACCGCCGGGGCGGATTTCCGGGGCAGGGACGTTGAGGTGTGGTGCGCGCTCTTCAGGCATCGGCGTGCTCCCGTTCGAGGTCGACCATCTCCATGAGGCGGGCCTCGAAAATCGTTGCGGCATGGCAGTCCGGGTCGCTCAGCCGAAGCTCGATCACGTTGCGCCCGGCGCCTTCGCGCGTGAAGCGGTAGTCGTCGAATTCCAGCCCGAGTCGGCGCGCGATATCGAGTACTCGGCTCGCTGTCTGGACGGGTTCTGTGCAGTTGAATCTCACTGAATGACCTTTCCTTCCCTTCGGTTTTTTAGGCGAAAGAGGCGGAAAATGTCCTTTGGAAATTCTGCTTAGTTTCGCAAAAACAGAATAAAAATTCTTCAAAATGTAGAATTAAAGAAAGAATGATCTCTATGGATCCGGATGGCCGTGCAATACTGCTGATCCCAGTTTCCGGGGGCCTTTGAACCGCCCCGGAGTTGTTCTATAGGGTCACTCTGATCGCCTATAATGGTTATCGATTCCGCGAGTAGGTCGAGGTCGTCATCGGTGCGTTGCCGCATGTCGACCGGGAGGAGGGGACATGGAAGTCCGTCAGATCGAGCTTTTCATGAGGACCTGCGAACACGGCAGCATCAACAAGGCCGCCGCCGAACTTCGCATGTCTCAACCGTCGTTGTCGCGTTGGCTCGCACTTCTCGAACGCGATCTCGGTGCGCAGCTGTTCGTGCGGACGCGCCAGGGCATTCAGCTCACGGACGCGGGCAAGGTTCTTGCCGACCACGCGCCGCAGATGTTGCGCCATTTCGACCTTTTGCGTGAACAGATCGGCAATAAGTCCCAGCGCCAGATCAACGTGGCGTTCCCCTTCTCGATGCAGCACCTGCTGACCGCGCCTTTTGCCGAGATGGTCATCCGGGATCGTCCCGAAATCTCGATGCGCGTGTTCGAGGGCATCAATCATACCATTCGCGTGTGGATGGAAAACGGCATGCTGGACAGTGCGCTGATCGTCGAGATGGAGTCGGTGCCGGAGCATTTCAGTACGACGCCGATCCTCTCCGAGGGGCTCATGCTGGTGGGCAACTCGGAGACCGAGCTGAGCCTGGAAACTCCGGTCGAGATCGCTGACATCCACGAATTGCCGATCATCCTGCCGGGTCCGCCCAGCTCCATCAGCAGCCATGTCGCAAGCGCGGTGAAGCGGCAGGGGTACCGGTTCAATCATGCGTTCGAGGCCGACAGCCTGTCGTTGTGCATCGATCTCGCGCAGCGGGGGATGGGGTACACCGTCATGCCCTATTGCGCGTTGAGTTCCCGGCTGGACCGTGATCCCGACCTACACGCTGCCCCGATCCGGGGGCTGAACATCGTGTGGAAGCTCTGCGTGAACAGTTCCCGGCCATTCTCGACCTCAAACAATTCGCTGATCAACGCGATGACCGACCTGATGCGCCAGCGCGTGAAGGACGGGGAGTGGAAGTTCGCTAAACTGCTCTGATCCGGCCTCGTTGCCTACATCGAGTTCGGGAGCCACAGGACCAGCTGCGGGAAGATGGTGAACAGGATCACGAGCCCGATGCACAGCGCTACATAGGGCCAAGCGCCCTGGAACATCTGGATCGTCGGTACGGATGGTAACGACTTCGATAGTATGAAGATGTTCATTCCCACTGGCGGGGTGATCAGCCCGACTTCGCTCATCAGCACCAGCACGATGCCGAACCAGATCGGATCGAACCCCAGCCCCATCATGACGGGAAACATGAACGGAAGTGTCAGCAGGATCATACCGAGCGCGTCGAGGAACATGGCGAGGACGAGCAGCAGAAGGATGAACAGGGCGAAGACGACATAGCTGTTCAGGCCTGCAGACGAGATCAGGTCGACGAGGTCGCTCGTCACCCGCGTCGCGATCAGGACACGCGAGAAAACGGTCATCGCGATGAGGATGGCGAACACCATCGCTGACAGGCTGACCGCGTCATAGGCCGCTTCGATGATCTCCTTGAGCTTCACGCGACGCGTGACGAGCGCGTAGACGAGGACCGAGAACGCGCAGACGGCGGCGGATTCGCCCGGTGTGAAGAAACCGTTGTAGAGTCCGCCGATCACCACGCCGAAGATGATGACGACCGGTGACAGCTTGCCCAGCGACACGAGCCGCTCGCGCCACGAAAACCGGGGGCCCGGCGGGCCCAGTTCGGGCTTCAGGCTGCACCGGATGACGTTGTATGCGGAAAAGACGAAGGCCATCATGAGGCCGGGCACGATGCCCGCGATGAACAGCTTGCTGATCGATGTCTCGGTCTGGAGCCCGTAGAGGATCAGCAGAAGACTGGGCGGCAGCATGATCGCGATCGTCGATGCACAGGCGATCGCGCCGGCCGACATCTTCACGTCGTACTTGTACCTGATCATCTCGGGCATCGCGACCTTGGCCATCGTGCCCACGGCGGCGGCGCTGACGCCGGTGACAGCCCCGAAGGCGGCCGAAGCGGACACCGTCGACACGAGAAGGCCGCCGGGCAGGCGCCCGAACCACTTGTGCATCGTGTCGAACAGGTCTTCGCCGATGCGCGCCTTGCTGATCAGCTGCCCGGCGAAGATGAAGAGCGGCACCGCCGAAAACAGGAACTCGCCCGCGCTCGAGAAAGCGGTGGTGTAGAACTGCGAAATGGTGGGGCCGATCCCGTAGATGAGGAAAAGCGCGCCGAAGGACACGCCGGAAATCGCCCAAGCGATCGGCACGCCGATGAGGATCAGCGCGACAAGGACGATGAAAGTGCCGTAGCCGATGAGGGTGGGGTCAATCATGGAGGATCTGTTCCGGTTTCTTCATGCGGCCGAAAATCTGAAGCACGAGGATCACGAGCGAGAGGGCGCATACGAAAAGAATGAGCGCGGCGAAGGGCCAATAGGGGATCGAGACGTTGGGGCTACCGGTGCCGATCCTCAGGTAACGGGGGATCGTGTTGATGGCGCCCCAGCCGATCAGGCCGAAGAACGTGGCGGCGCCGAAGATCGCGATGAAATCGGCGACGATGCGGAACCGGTGTCCTGCCATGATGTAGAGGATGTCCATCCGGATGTGTGAGCCTCTTACCAGCGACCACGGGAGAATGGCGAACACGAAACTGACCATCATGACCGATCCCGCATCCACCGCCCATGGCAGTCCGCTGCCGAGCAGGAGCCGGCTTCCGATGTCGAAGATGACGACAAGGCACATGGGCAGAAGCAGCGCGATCCCCCCGATGACCCCAAGGGCATAGGCCGTCTTTTCTATGAACCACAGCATGCGAATGACTCCACAAAGATGCCCCGACCGGCGCAGAGCCGGTCGGGGTTATCCTCTTCTAAGCCGGTCTTAGAAGCCGTTGACAAGGCCCGGCACGGGTTCGTCCAGAACCTTCTGGAACCGTTCGTCGGCCGTCATGGCGTTATAGTGCTCGTACCGGTCGCGCATCATGGCGATAAGTTCGCTGCCCGGCTGACCGTCCGCGTCGCGTTCGGCGGCCCAGTCATCGACCAGTTGCGTCAGCACGGCGTCGATCTCGGCCTGGTCCTCGTCGGACAGTTCGACGAAGTTGATGCCTTGCTCCGCCAGCACGTTCTCGCGGACGTAGTCCCCGCCTTCGACCATGAGCGACTGGGTATAGGCCATGCCCCAGACCTGGAACCAGTGGTACAGGTATTCCTGCACGGCCGGGTCCAGCCCTTCCCAGAAGTCGATGTTCATGCAGTTCTCGTTCGGGTTGCCCCACAGATCGACGCCGGTGCGATAGTCGGCGATGTCCGGCAGCCGGAACACCACAGCGCCGAGGTCGTGGAACGGTGCGACGTCGAACACGCCGGTCTGGAACGCCGGGTAGAAGTCGGACATGTTGACGTTCGTCGGCTCCATGCCGAGGGCGGTCAGGGTCCGGCTCGCGACGTCGCCATTTGCCCAGGCCCGTTGACCTTCGAAGTCCTCGAGGCTGGCGAGCGGCTCCTTGGAGTAGATCTGGTTCGGCGCACCGAGCCCGAGATGGGCGAGGTAGACCTCGCGGCGCTCGTAGTTTTCCTTGAAATACTCGGCATAGGCCTCTTCGTAGACGAGAAGCCCGGCATCGGCCTGGGACACGATCCCCGGCAGCTGGATGCCGAATTGCAGGTCGAAGCCCGACGGGTTGAACTGCATGTAGCAGGTGCCGATGTCGGTCAAACCCGACCGCACGGATTCGAACCCGCCCGCCTGCGTGTCGGCCAGCGAGCTCGAGTAATACGGATCGATGACGATCTTGCCGTCGGTGTCCGCCTCAAGCCGGTCAAAGAGAGCCCCGAAGAACTCGCCCGACATCCCCGCGCTCGGCGCGAGCGTGGAATACCGGATGCGGACGGTTGGGCCGTCGTAGTCAAGCTGCGTCGACAGTGCGACCGCGGGGTCGCCGTCGAGATAACGCTGGACGAGAGACTCGGCATGGCCGGCGCCCGTCGTCAGGAACAGTGAACCCGCACACATCGCGGAAATCATATACTTCATGGTGTCCTCCCTAAGTGTCTTTGCTGTGCCCGAAGGTTCCTCCCGAACCTCCGGCCGGCCGGCGCAACGTCCGCCCGGAATGCCGAATGGTCAGCGTTTGCCCGTCTCGCATCATGCGCGGACCGGGTCGCTGTCCCTCCGGTGTCTGCCCCGTCGCCGCGCACCTTTCGTGTCATCCGGCGGTCTTTTCACCTCCTGCCTGCTTCCGGCGCGGCCTTGTCGCGGGCTTGTCTGTGCGGCGGCTTTGAGTTGCAACCCTTGCGGGGCGTGCGAGTGGCGCACCGCGCTCCTCCCCTCGGTATGTTCATCTAAAGAACAGACGGGCCGAGATCGTAGCCGGTTGAAAGCAATAACCGTTATATCGGATCGGCATAACTGAGCCCGGGGAAGGCGCGCGGCGGCATGACCTGCGACCCTCATGGCAGAGCGAGGTCGATGTCGTCAGCGGGCAGACCGTCCCTTTCATGTACGTCGATGGCAAGGCATTGGCCGGAAAGGGGACAATAGTAGCCCGTCATACGCAAGTCCTCGTGCAGTGCAATGCGCTGGGCCCCTGTTTCGCCGGTCAGGTCGACGGTAATCGCGCCCTCGCGCCAGCGGGTGTGATCGGTCGACAGCCGCGCACCGGCGGCGGACACCACGTGATATGCGCCGTCCAGCTCGACAACCCGCAGGTTCGGGCCGATCGACATCCGCGTTCGGCCGGAGACCTCGGCAGAGGAGGGCGCCCGCCCGATCCGGGCGGCCCTCATATCCGACCGGCGCCGGGCCGTGGTTGCCGCGTCCTCGTTTTCGCCCACGCCGAACAGGGTGAGGGTGGCTTCGGGTGAAACGGCGCCGGAGGCGATATCGGCCCTGACTGCTTCGGGTTCTCGGTCGAGCGGGTCACCCCAGCCGCCACCGCCCTGCCAGGTCACGCAGAACAGGTCGCGGTCGGTCATCCGCATCAGTCCGGGTTTCGGACCGAAGCTCTCGGTTTCGCCCGTGGCGCGCGCGCCTGCCTCGACGCCGCCCCAGACCATGGCCTGGGTGACTGTCGCGCCCGGCCAGCTGCCAAAACCGCCGGCGGTGTTGGGGACCTCGGCCCCGTGGGTCATGATCAGCGCCTCGGCTTCGGAGATGCCGCCGAGAGTGAGCCCGATCTCGACGCCGCGCCCGCCGCGCATCGCGCCTGCGCCACCGGTGTCGTGGCCCATGCGGCGGTAGAGGTAGAAGAGTGGCGCGACGAGTTCATTGCGCTCCACGTCCGCGATGCTGGGCATCGGCGCGTTGATCGGTCCGCCGGCGCAGATCCCGTCCTTGTCGGCGAAGGCCCCCGATCCCCCCGCGAGCGGATCCATCAGGTGAAGCCCGAAGGGTTCACCGTACTGGTTCACGCCACCGAGGTTGAAGGTGGCCATGGTTCCGCTGCTGACCGCCTGTGCGCGGTGTGCATGCCCGGCAGAACAGGCCAGCAACTTGTTGATCGCGGCCACGGCGACATTGGAAACGACCCAGATCGCCTCCACCGTCGCGGCGCCGACCGGGGCAGGGAACTGCGCGGTACAGATCAGCCCGTCGCGGGCCTCAATCGCCGCGGTCCTTAGAACGCCCTCGTTCCAGGGTACGTCGTAGGCGAGCATGGCCAGCATTGCGCCGGCCACCCCGCCTTCGAGCCCCGACCGGGTGCAGTTGACGAAACCGGGGGCCTGTGGGCTCGACCCCGAGAAGTCGAACGTCAGCCTGTCGCCGGTCTTGGTCATCGCGACGCTGATCCGGTAGAGGCGGTTGTCGTGCCCGTCATGTTCGAGGAAATCCGTCGCCCGGAAAGTCCCGTCCGGGAGATCCGCCAGCCGCGCGCGGACGCGCGCTTCGGACCCGTCGATCATGCGCTCCATGACGCCGGTGATCACCTCCGCGCCGTACCGGGCGACAAGCTGGTCGATCCGGTTCTGCGCCACGTTGATCGTCGCGATGAAGGCTCGGATGTCGAGCCCCAGCTGATCGGGCAGACGCGAAGCCGTGAGGATCGTGTCGAGTACGTCCTCGCGCAGAACGCCCGCGTCAATAAGCTTCATGCATGGGACGCGGAACCCCTCCTGCCGCACGTCGCGCGCCTTCGGCGACCAGCTGGCAAAATCCATGCCGCCCACGTCGGTCTCGTGCGCTTCCACGCCGGCCCAGGCTATGATCCGGTCCCCGGCATAGATCGGGCCGCACATCTGCACATCGTTCTGGTGCAGCGCCCCGACATAGGGGTCGTTGCCGAGGAACATGTCACCGGGACCGGGACGGTACTTGTCCGGGGCCGCGTTGATGTGACGGATCAGGTGTCCGACGACCGGGGCCTGGTAGGTGACCTGGAACCCCATGGTCGCGAAGTCGCCATTCGGGCGGAACAGCCCCGTGAAGAAATCCGACGCGTCGGTGACGGTGGGCGAACCCGACACGCTCTGAAGCGCGATCCGCATCTCCTCGGTGATCGCCATAAGCCGCGAGCGGATGATCTCGTATAGGATCGGGGATTGGTCGGTCATGGCCGTGCCTCCAACGTAACATGCAGGTTTCCATACGCATCCGCGCGGGCGATCGCACCCGGGGGCACGACGACGCTCTGGCCCGGGAATTCGATGATCGCGGGGCCATGGACCTCGCTGTCCGGTGCGGGGTAGTCGACATGGTAGATCGTGGTGTCCACCGGCGCATCGGGGTCGTCAAAGACGACCGGACGGCTTCCATGTGCGCGCGGCGTGTCGCCGTGGCCCGTGGCCGTCGCGGCCGCAAGCGCCGCCGTGCCCGACACACGCAGTTCCACGATCTCGAACCCGGCCTGCCGGTACCCGGCACCGCGTCCGAACAACCGCTCGTAAGCTGCTTCGAACCCGTCGATCACCGTGTCGTAGATGGTGGCGTCGAAGCCAGCGCCCCCGAACGGCACGTCGAGCGCGTTGGTCTGTCCGCGGAAGCGTACGGCGGCGAAGCGTTCGAGTGTCACGTCCCCTTCGGCACCGGCGGCGGCAAGGTGATACGTCACGACTCGCTCGATCCTCTCCAACGCGTCACGCGCCGCGCCGAGCACCGCGTCGGACGGGCGCTCCCCATGCCTTACGCGGACATAGACGGCCGTGCTTTCGGATATGCCGAGATCGCCGGTACCGCACCCGAATGCGGAATGCGCGGTGGCCGCGGCGGGCACGACGAAGCCGCCGAGCCCGAGTTCTCGCGCGATCGACCAGGCATGCGACGGCCCCGCACCCCCGTTGGCCAGGAGGGTGAAGGTCAAAGGATCATGCCCGCGCTCGATCGTCACGCGGCGCAAGAGGTCCGCCATATTGTTGTCGAGGATCTCGCGAATGCCCCAAGCCGCCCGGATGGTGTCGAGCCCGAGGGGCCGGGCGATCCGGGTCTCGATCGCCTCCCGCGCCGCTTCGGTGTCGAGCCGCATTCGACCGCCGAGGAAATTGTCCGGATCGAGGATCCCGAGCACGAGGTCGGCATCGGTCGCGGTCGGTTCCTGCCCGCCGCGCCCGTAGCAGACGGGCCCCGGTGTGGACCCGGCGCTGCGGGGTCCTACCGTCAGGTCTCCGAATTCGACCGACGCGATGGAGCCGCCTCCGGTGCCTATCGAGGCGATGTCGATCGAGGGCAGGCGCAGGTCGGCGCCCGCGACCGAAAACTCGGTGCTTGCCAATGGACGCCCCTCGGCGATCACGCCCACGTCGAAGCTGGTGCCACCAATATCCGTCGTCAGGATGTTGTCGCGACCGAGCCGGTCCGCCATCACCCGCGAGCCGATGACGCCCGCCGCCGGTCCGGAAAACAGAGTGAAAGCCGGGCGGTCGTTCAGCGCTGAGGTCGGCAGCACACCGCCCGCATTGGTCATGACCAGCAGCGGCACGGTCATCCCGTGATCGCGCAGCGACTGTTCGAGCCGCGATAGGTATCGTCCTGCAACCGGGCCGAGGGCAGCATTCGCCGCAGTGGTGGCCATGCGCCCATACTCTCCCACCACAGGGGCGATCTTGTGCGAGACGCACAGGAAGGCGTCCGGCAGCACCTCGCGCGCCATGTCCTTAAGGCGGGCCTCGTGGACTGGGTTGGCCTGCGCCCAGAGCGTGCAGATCGCGAGCGCTTCGACACCGGCTTCGGCAAGCTCTTCGAGGGCCGCGCCCGCCTGCGCCTCGTCCAGCGGGATGAGCACGCGACCCGTCGCGTCGACACGCTCGCGGACTTCTCGCACGAGGTGTCTCGGGACGATCGGTGGATACCGGTTGTGGAGGTGGAAATCCGTCACCTCGTATTCGCTGAGACCCGAGGTCTGTCGTCGGATACGCCCGATCTCGAGAGTATCTCCGAAGCCTTCGGTCGCGATCACGCCCGTACGTGCAGAAGTGCCGGTCAGAAGTGCGTTCAGTCCGACGGTCGTACCGTGACCAAACCGCCGGATGCGGACGCAGAAGTCACCGATCGAAAGGCCGAGCGTCCCGGCGGCCAGCGCCACCGCATCCATCACGCCGGTCATCACGTCCGGTGTCGTCGGCGTCTTGAAGACCCGTGCAGGTCCCGCGCCATCACTGACCCAGAGGTCTGTGAACGTGCCGCCGACATCGGTGCCGACATGAAATACCCTGTTCTGACTGTCGATGCCCACCGAACCACGCGACCTTTCGTAATAGCCCGGGTGCCCGGAGGCACCGTTCCGGCTCAGCATGTCAGGCGGGGCGTTCGGCCATGAATACTCAGTCGCTATCTCGGTTATAGAACCGGCGTATAGCTGGCCTGGGCCTCACAAGAGTTCAGTGAAGGTCCACGCACCGTTTTCGACCTGCGTCGCGATGAATTCGGTCAGTTCGTCGACCAGCGAGCGGTTCGCCACGGCATAGGCCCGTGACTTGTTGATGCAGAGCTTCCAGACGACATTCAGGCCCTCGATTGGCGCAGCGGTCAGGGCGGCATCGGGACCAAGGCGTCCTTCGAGCGCGCAATAGGGCATCACGGTATATCCGCGGCCGCGACCGGCGAGCTCAAGGCACAGAGACAGAATCTCGGCTTCGAAAACGTTGTTGTAGCTGTAGCCTGCACGCGCGAGCGCGTGGGCCACCTGCGCGCTGATCGAGTTGGGCGGCCCGGGCAGGATGATCGGCAGGTCGTCCAACTTGCTCAATGGCACCGGTGCATCGAGCGAAAGCCCCGCTGCGTGGTCCCCGACGAGCATGAGGTTCTCACGCAGGAGAGGACGGCTGGTGAAATTCTCGGGTACGCGTTCCGTCTCCACGATCACCGCGGTGTCCAGCAGCCCGTTTTCCATCCACACCCGGATCGAATTGTTGATCCCCTCGTAGACCCGCATCCTGAGTTCGGGGCTTCGTGACAGGACCCGGTCCGCGAAAGGGGCAGTAAGCAAGCGCTGCATCGAAAGCGGAATGGCGAGGTTTACCTGCCGCAGCGACTTGTTCCCCACATCATCGCGCAGGAGTTCGAACTGCCGCAACACGGGGCGCGCACGATCGGCGAGCACCTGGCCCGCATCGGTCAGCCGGATGCCCTGGCGCGTGCGGACAAACAGCTGCGTGCCGAGGTCGCGTTCCAGCAGCGCGATCCAGCGCGACAGTGACGGTTGCGACATCCGCAGCTCGGCGGCGGCCTTGTTGATGCTCCCGTGCTCGCAGATTCTCAGGAACATCTCGACTTGTCGGACTTCCACGCGCTCCCCCCGACCTTGCCCGGTCACTCATCAGAATCTGCATAACGATAGGAGAAGGGCGTAACTCTGCCTATGGCCTTTGTGTGGGCCGTCTCAGGCCGGCTCGCGGATCACGCGGTATTCCGGATGTCGGGTTTCGATCGATTCCGGCGTCCCGAGCTGGGGCACGCCCAGCATTTCCCGGGCCTCTGCGGGTGTTGCCGGCTCCATCCCCAGATCGCGAATGATCGTCACAATGCGCTCCACGAGCTGCGCGTTCGATGTTGCCGGTTCGCCCTTGCGGTAGGTGATGGAATCCTCGAACCCGACCCGGACCCCGCCGCCGAGGATCAGCGATTGCACGGTGGCCGGATGCTGCGCCGGACCCACCCCGAGGGTGGAGAACTTGGCGCCGGCGGGCAGAAGTTGCACCATCGAGAACAGGGTCGCCGGATGCCAGCCCATGGCGCTCTGGTTCGCGCGGTTCATGCCCATGACGAAGGAATAGGACAGCGGCGGCTCGATCAGCCCTTCGGCGATCAAGGTCGCAGCAAGGTCGAGCTGGCTATTGTTGAATATCTCCATCTCGGGGCGGATGCCGCGTTCTTTCATGATCAAGGCGGCCTTGCGCAGAAAAGACAGGGACCAGCCGATATGGTGCTCGCCCTGCGGAAGATTGATCACTGCGTAGCCAAGGTCGATCGAGGACATCTCGGGAAAGGCGTCTAGAGTTCGCATCCCGGTGCCGGCATCCTCCGCATTCGCCCCCATCGCAGGCGCGATAGAGTTCTGGATGATGACAGGGCAGGCGGCGCGCACTTGAGCGTTGATCTGCGTGACGATCGCGGGGTCGGTGCTTTGCACCCCGTTCGCATCACGCGCGTGCATATGTGCGAGGCAGGCGCCGGCGTCGTACGCTTCGCGCACCGACTGGGCGATTTCGGCCGGCTGCTCGGGCAATGCGGGGTTCGCGTCCTTGCCGTGGAAATTCGACGTCGGCGCAACGGTTACGATCACCTTGTCTGACATCGCATGTCTCCTGTCTTCGCGTAGGATGGGTGTTGTGTCGATGACGACCTTAGCTACAGTGCCCCGATGCACCGTTATGTGGATCGCGGATGGAAGTTATAGCAATTCCGAATGAAGGGTCTGTCAGAGAAACTTGGCTTGGGCATGCTCGAACGCTAGCCAGCATCATACCTTGCCTCAAGACAAGTTCCCCTGACAGGCCCCTTGGCCGAACATCGCGAGGACACCGGGCTGACCGTGCTGCTGTCGGTCTGGGCGCTGCGGGCCCGACGGTCGTCCAGTGGGAACGCGCCGCCTCGCCGGTCGTGACCTCCATGAGGTTTGGCACCACGCTGCCGCTTCTGAACTCGTCCACGGGTCGCGTGTTTCTCATCTATGGACCGCGACCTCCTCTTGAAAAACTGCTGGCGACCGAACTCGCCCGTGCCCGTAAGGCGCCGGAACTCTATGCCGATTTCACCCCCAGCCGCGCGAGGGTCGAGGCGCTTTGCGGCAGCATTCGCGCCGGGGGCTATTCCCCGGTGTCAGGCGACTATATCCCCTGTCTCGTCGCGCTCGCCGCACCGATTCGCGATTGGCAGGCCGAGGTACACGCGGTGATCAAGCTGATCGGCACCAACAACGACATCGTGCGCCCCTGCCCCTCCGAAATTCCTCCGGGCTTTTCCGAGAAATGCGTCTCCAACTTGCCCACAGCCCCGTCCATTTCGTCGGGCCCGGGCAGGGGCGGCTTCTGCTCGATGACGATAGGCCAAAGCTTGGCATACTTGCGGTTGAAGCCGACCCAATCCTTGGCCTCCGGATCGCTGTCAGGTCGGATCGCATCCACGGGGCATTCCGGCTCGCAGACTCCACAGTCGATGCACTCGTCCGGGTGGTTCACCAGCATACTCTCACCTTCGTAAAAGGAACCGACCGGGCATACGGTAACGCAATCGGTGTGTTTGAAGGCGATGCAGTTGTCGTTGACGATATAGGTCATGCGCAGCTCCGAAGGGTGCCCCCGCCGCGCGTGGGCGACAGGGGCGCCCGTTCAGCGCAGGTTGCTTTCTGCGAATTCGTAATTCGCTAGGTTGTCGAGGAAATTGGTCACGTAATCGGGCCGCCGGTTGCGGAAATCGACGTAATAGCTGTGCTCCCAAACATCGAGACCGAGGAGCGCGGTGCCTTCGCCGGTGGCCAGCGGATTGACCCCATTGGGCGTCTTGGTCACGCCAAGGCTGCCGTCATCCTTCTGGATGAGCCAGGCCCAGCCCGAACCGAATTGCGTGGTCGCGGCGGTCTTGAACATGTCCTTGAAGGCATCGACCGATCCAAAGCCCTCGACCAGCAGCCCCTCCAGCTTGCCGGGCAGGCCACCCCCCTTGGGCGACAGCGCATTCCAGAAATGGAGGTGGTTCCAATGCTGACCGGCTTGGTTGAACACCCCGGCGCGGGCGTCGTCACCATAGGTCAACGTCACCAGCTCTTCGAGCGATTTGCCCTGAAGCGCAGCGTCCTTTTCGACGAAACCGTTCAAGGCCGTGACATAGGCCTGATGGTGTTTGTCATGGTGAAGTTCCAGCGTTTCCTGACTCATCCCGCGTTCGGCCAAAGCGGCGTGAGAATAGGGTAGGCTCGGCAGTTCGAAAGCCATGTCGGTCTCCTTTTCCAAGGCTCGTCTTGCGTCGATCGCAGCGGACTGATATTTAATCAAGTAAAGGCTTTGAAAATTATCGGCGACAATATGTCAAGTGTTAGCTTGGAAAAAACGGCTTGGGCGCCCCGCTCGCCCTCGGATCGCGTGTTGATGGCCCTGAAAATGCACGGCGCGCTGACCTCGGCGCAGGTCGGGCAGCGGCTCGACATCACTGGCGAGGCCGCGCGCCAACAGCTCGTCAAACTGGGCGAGGCGGGGTTAGTGCGCGACGAAAGCCGCTCTACCGGGCGGGGGCGGCCCGCCATCTACTGGCACGTCACCGATCTGGGCCAGACGCGGTTTCCCGACACGCACGCCGACCTAACCGTCGAATTGCTCCAGTCCATCGAGGGCGTTCTCGGCACCGAAGCGCTCGATCGTATCATCGCTGCGCGCGAAACGACGACGCAGGCCCGGTATCGGGTCGAAATGGCCGACTGTACCACGCTAGACGACAGGGTTGCGAAATTGGCCGAGTTACGCGCCGAAGAGGGGTACATGGCCGAGGTTGGCGCGGACGAGGACGGCGCGCTTCTTCTGGTCGAGAACCACTGTCCGATCTGCGCCGCCGCGACCACCTGTCAGCGGTTCTGCCGCGCCGAAAAGGCGGTGTTCTCCGAGCTTCTCGGCCCCGAGGCCAACATCGTACGGGTCGAACACATCGTCGGTGGCGGGCGGCGCTGTACCTACCGGATCACCGAAGGCGAGGAATGAGCGACGCGGGCGATCTGACCCCCTACAACACGCTGGGTCTGTCCTCGCGGGCGGGACGCGGTGAAGCCGCTTGCCTACCTGCCCGACCTCGTGTTCGCGCTCGACCATGCCGCCGAAACAGGGCAGCCGTTTCACGTGATCGGCGGGGGGGGGAGCAACGTGGTCCTTGCGCCGCATGTACCGGGCATCGTCGGGTTGAACCGGATGATGGGCATGCGGATCGACCGCGGCGATAGCGACGCGGTCCGCATCATCGCCGCGGCGGGCGAAGACTGGCCCGGCCTTGTCGATTGGATTTTGGCCGAGGGCATAGGCGGATTGGAAAACCTCGCGGGCATACCCGGCACTCTCGGCGTAGCCCCGATCCCGAAAATCGGGGCCTATGGGCGCGAGCTGTCCGATCTCATTGAACACCTAACCGCGCTCGACACCCGGACCCGCCGCCCCGGTCGAATTTTCCCGCGACGAGTGCCAGTTTACTTACCGCCACAGCCGGTTCAAGTACGAGCCGGGGCGTTTTGTCGTCATCCAAGTCACGCTGCGACTGCCGGTGGCATGGACGCCCGTCACGACCTACGCGGGCCTCGAAGATCTCGCCCGCGCGCAGGATCCGGCCGAGGGGCGCAACAGGGTTCTGGCGCTGCGGGCCGCTAAGTTGCCGGATTGGCGCGAACAGGGTGACCTGCCCCTGAACTTTCATCCAGCCGCGACCGGAGCCCGGTTGGTGTTGGTCCGATCCCGAACCTTCTACCGCTCTTGGCGAGAGTTTTTCCGCTTCGATCAGGGTGACAGGCTGGTTGTGTCCCCCGATTTCGTCAGCGTGATCGGGACCTTGTTGCCGATCGCGCTGTGTGGCCGTTCCTCGTTGTAGTATCTACGCCAAGTCTCCAACTTTTCAGCCGCATCCGCAAGCGTCAGGAACCAGTGGGCATTCAGACATTCTGCCCGGAATTTGCCATTGAACGCTTCGATGTAGGCATTGTCGGTCGGCTTCCCCGGCCTGGAAAAGTCGAGAGTGACCCCGCGCTGGTAAGCCCAGAGGTCCATGTCGCGGGAGACAAACTCGCTCCCCTGGTCGACCCGGATCGTCTTGGGATAACCCGTGACGCGGCATGTCCGATCCAGCGTGGCAACCACGTCTTCGCCGCGGTAACTGAACCGAGCGTCGAGCACCGGCACGTAGCGCGAGAAGGTGTCTACCACGGTCAAGACCCGCAGCTTCTTACCGGTCGCCAACTGGTCATGCACGAAGTCCATCGCCCAGACGTCATTCGGGCCAACAGCCTCTGCGCGATCATCACGCAGCTTCGCCTTCACCCGTCGTTTGGGCGTCTTGTTCCTGAGCTGCATCCCCAACTCCCTGTAAATACGGTAAACCTTCTTGATGTTGATGTCCCATCCTTCGCGGTCCAGAAGCACATGAACGCGGCGATAACCGTAGCGCACACGCGTCTCGCAGATCTCCTTGATCCGCTTCTCGACGGCAGCCTGATCAGCGCGGCGGGATTTGTAGTGAAACGTCGAGCGATCAAATCCAATGGCCCCACAGGCCTTCCGGATCGAGACCGCCCAATCGCCGCACATCCCACGAACAAGTTCGCGCAGCCGATCAGGCTTCAGATTTTTCGCCGGATGACGTCCTGCAACATCTCGCGGTCCAGCGTCAGGTCAGCCACGATCTTCTTCAACCGGCTGTTCTCATCCTCGAGCTGCTTCAGCCGCTTCATCTCGGTCGGCAGCAAGCCGGCATACTTCTTCTTCCAGTTGAAGTAGGTTGCCTGGCTGATCCCGGCTTTGCGACAGATCTCAGCCACCGGCGTGCCTTCCTCGCCCTGCTTGATGATGAACGCCTTCTGCGCGTCCGAAAACTTCGATGCCTTCATGTGATTCCGCTCCTCTCCCAGCCGGGAAATCGTAGCGGAAAACTCTACCTTGAAACGGTCCAGTTTGCGGGGATCAGATCAAGTGGATACGCTCCAGTTTATTACATAACATAGATTATGCGATATCCAGTCTGTAGCCGCAAAGCTAAAATGTCACCCATGAGCAATTCAGGAATGTCACTCTCCCCCGAAAGACTGAGGGAGATCGGGTATGGGATGGGTGATGATGAGCGAGCGCGAGTTGAACCGCATTGAGGTGCTGGCACAGATTGATGATGGGCGCCTGACTGTCGAGAATGGCGCGAACATGCTGGGCCTGACACGGCGCCAGGTGTTCAGGCTGCTGAGGCGATACCGATCGGATGGCGCCTCGGCGATCCGGCACAAAGCACGCGGCAAACCTCCGAACAACCGCATTCACAAGGCGAAGCGCGCCTACGCGTTGACCCTCATCAAAGATAACTACGCGGATTTCGGTCCGACGCTGGCGGCTGAGATGCTGGCGGAACAACACGGGTTCAGGGTCTCTCGCGAGACGGTCCGGAAATGGATGGTCGAGGATGGGCTCTGGCTGTCACGCAAGCAGCGCCGAACATTCCACCAGCCGCGCCTACGCCGGGAATGTTTCGGCGAGCTGATCCAGATTGACGGTTCCGAGCACCGCTGGTTTGAGGATCGGGGCGATCCCTGCACCCTGCTCGTCTTCATCGACGATGCGACCAGCACATTGATGGAACTCCGCTTTGTGCCATCGGAAAGCACGTTTTCCTATTTCGAGGCACTGGAAACCTATCTGCGCAACCATGGCCGCCCGGTGGCCTTCTATAGCGACAAGCACGCGGTCTTCCGCGTTCCGAAGCCCAGCCAGCACACGAGCGGTATGACCCAGTTCGGCCGCGCGCTGGCAGAGTTGAACATCGAGATTCTGTGCGCCAATTCGAGCCAGGCCAAAGGCCGCGTCGAACGTGCCAACCGCACGCTGCAATACCGGCTGGTGAAGGAACTCCGGCTGGCCGGCATCTCGGATATGGCGGCGGGCAATGCCTTCCTTCCCCGCTTCATGGAGCGCTACAATGCGAAGTTCGCAAAGCCGCCGGCGTGCCCGGCAACCTGCACCGCGCGATGAACATCGAGCCGGATCGCCTGGCCGAGGTCTTCTGCCTGCGCGACAAACGCTATGTCACAAAAGATCTGACCCTGAAGTACGATCGCAAGCGCAACCGGCTCGAGGTCAACGACCTGACGCACGGCATCGTCGGCAAATATGTCGATACCTATGAATACGCAGACGGGCGCATCCAAATCCGTGCGAAGGGCGTCGCCCTGCCCCACACGGTGTTCGACCCACACCAGCAACGCGTGACCCATGCCGCCGTAACCGAAAACAAACGCCTGAGCGTGGTATTGGTGCACATCAAGGAAGAACAAGGAAAAGACGCCACCAAAACCAAGGGTCAAACCAGAGAGCGCGCGAAATGGCTACAAAAAGACGGGCCAGAAATCGCCGGGAAGGCCTTCTAAACTCGATCCTTACTACGCCCGCAAACGTGCCGAGCGGGAAGACCGCGCAGCCAGCCATGGCTGCGATAATTGAGGTCTCCGCCCTGTCAGGCCGCGCTACCGTCAGCGCCTATCGGTGACATTTCCGCTTTGCACAATCGGTGACATTTCTACTTGGTTGCAACACAGTCTGTAGGCGGGCACATTCTAAACTGGGTTGCGACAAATCCCCTATCTTGCTGGAAAGCAAGGAGAATGGACATGGCCCAAACCGTGTTGGATCTACGCGAATGGCGCCTTACTGAAGATATGTTCGCCGCTAACGTACTGGTGAGCGAGATCGCCGCAGAAATCGGTCGACACCTATCGACGATTTATCGTCAGGTCACGTGCACTGCCGACGTCGATGAAGAGCAAGCTTGTTTGAACGACTACTACGGTATGCCATCAAACCGCTTCCCCATGGTCAGGTCCGCACGGGCGCTGTAAGCCGTTCCGACTTTCAATGCGGCGCGCCGCCGTCAATGACCGCGTAAAGGAATGCTGGCCGCCGGAACAGATGGCAGGTGGCCTCGGATTTGACGGCAAACTCGTCCGCATCGGCCACGAGCCGATGTATGCTGATGTCTACAGCCGCGAAGGTTCCCCCGACGCACTCGCGTGGCATCAGCGCAGCCGCCGAAAAGAGCGCAAACAGCAACATCAATCACCGCTCCTGGCAATTGATGGACCAGTTGATGAACGTGATGGCAATCCCTCCCCTGCCGGGACGTCGTTCGGTTAGGTCGACGACGGCTTCGTGTTCCACGGATGGCGCAATCTCAATCCCGGGATCTGTACCGACGCCTGGGTTTTGCCACCAAGGCGCTGTGGCAAATGGAGCGGTCGAGAACCTGAACAAGCGGGCCTGCCCAGGGACATCCAACTCGCGGCGCTCTCAAATCGCAATATGAAGGCGATTTGCGGTCACCTAAACGGCACGCTCGGAAAGGGCTCCGGATAGAGAACCCCGACCGAGGCATGCGTGATGAGCGCCACGAATGTATGCCGGGGCTCGCGGGGGCATGGTTCCAACGTCATTTGCACCCGCGATCAGCGGCAATCCGATCGTCTCCTTGGCAGAGGCCGCACGACCACCAGTAGAGGTGCGTGGCATCGGATTGACGAAGATCCCATTTCGCGTCAACCGCCCACGATCACCAATATTTTTGCGAGCGAATGCCACAGTTTCGCCCAATTTCACCGCGAGGGGTGCGACATAGATTTAAATTAAATGGTGGTGTTCGTGAACATACTTTTGAGAGCAAGTCTTATATACTTAAGTATGATTCTGGTAATTACTGCACTGTTAAACGGTAGCTTCGCAGCGGCTTTCAATGTGCTCACTGGAACAGCCATCGACGAGTTCCAAACATTGTCCGGTTTGCTGGTCAAGTTGTGGTGGGCAATTCCACTCGCTGCGTTTCTGTTGGGGCCGAAAAGGTCTATCGAACGAATAGTGCCGACCCTCTACGTCACAGCCAGCGCATTCATTGTGCAAATCGGCTTCATGTTCGCGAAATGCACAATTCCGCAGCTTGTTCCTTTCTATGCGGACGAAGCACTAATTCAAATGGATCAAGTGATCCTATTCGGTAACCATGCCTGGGAGCTTGTTCACGGGATCACGCCTGATGCGCTCGCAGCATGGTTCCCCACGCTCTATCTGCCTGTCTGGATGTTTGCGGCCTTGGCGTTTCCGATATTGGTGGTCGCAACCGACCCGGATATTCAGCGTGCCACCCGCTTCACTTGGATCTTCTTCGGATCATGGCTCGTGGTTGGCAATGTTCTTGCCACTATCGGCTCATCGGTCGGACCCATATATATTGACCGATTGACGGGGGGAAATGCGTTTGCTGGTCTCCATGATACTCTTACAGCCAAAGGCTGGCTGGCGTCACCGATAGGCCAAGTTCAGGACCGCCTTTGGGAGGTATCTACAAGCATTGACGTCATTGAAATATCGGCCATTTCCGCGTTTCCATCGATGCATGTCGCCGTTGCCACTATAGTAGCCCTCTATCTCCAAGAGCGTTCCCGCATCCTTGGAGTAATCGGCTGGTCGTATTTCATCATGATCGTCCTGATTTCCGTTTACTCTGGTTATCATTACATCTGGGATGCGATCGTGGCAGCCGCGGTAGTTTGGGGCGCCAACTGGTTTTGGAAAACGCGTGCAGACACCTCAAACGTATTGGAGCCTGTCCCTGATGCAGCAAATTGAGAGATTCAAAAAGCTTTCCAGCCACCAATCGCGTTCAGTTCGAACCCCCTGGCACAAATCCCCAACTCGGCGGAACTGCATTCCAGTGATATGAAATTCCAAAAGACGACATCGTACGAATAGAGGGATCAGAGGACCGGAATAATATGATCGTTAACGTCTGCAAAAAGCGCGCATTTCCGGTCAGATAATCTAGGAGGAAAGAAGAAATTCATAACGCACCGCACAATAGCAGGGCACACCATCGTAGGAAGCCCCATTCGGGAACCCCTCGAAGCTCCGCTATTCCTGCTGAAAAAACTGCGCTGGCAATCGCGCTCTTTCTTTTGGGCGGGCTCTTAGCCTCCTTCGGTGTCGCTCCCTTCCCAGCCCTCGAAAAAGGGTGGAACGACACCACACAACTGATCTCTGAAATGCGTCAGACGCGCCCTGATCTATTGATGCCACAGACCTACCCCGGAACTGGTGTAGTGGCCCATGACACCGGAGCCGTTCAATCCGGATATACGCTGATTCAGGGCATCCTACCCGGGGGTGCACAGGTTCGCATGGTCGACATGGATGGCACGGAGGTCCATCGCTGGACCATCGAGTTTTTCGATCTCTGGACCAATCCAACTCATGTCAGCCCGGTGGAAAACTTGCCGAAATCGGATCTTCACTACCATACCCAGGGCTTCTGGCCGCTGCCGGATGGCTCGATCGTCGTCAATGTGAGCGACCTCGGGGCTGTGCGCCTCGACCATTGTTCCGAGCCTGTCTGGAAACTCGACCGCATGACGCACCATGCCGTTACTCGAACGCCTCAGGGCGATTTCTGGTTGGCCTCGCATATTCCCCTGGAAGAGACGCCAACGGATCTACTGCCACGCGGGGTCTCGGCGGATGATCTCGCCCAGAAACTTATCGGCTGGGGGCGCCACTACAACAACTCGATTCTGAAGGTCTCCACGGAGGGCGAAATCCTTAGTGAATTTTCAGTCCTGCAGGCGGTGACCGATGCTGGCCTCGAACATGCCTTATATTCGTCACTCCTCGAATTCATGCCGGACCCGACGCACCTAAACGACGTGGAATTGGTCAACGAGGCGCTTGCTGAGAAGATAGGGGATGTGCGCGCGGGTGATCTTCTCGTCTCGCTGCGCAGCATGGACATGCTTGCGATCCTCGACCAGGAAGATGGCCGGCTTAAATGGCACAAGCAGGGTCCTTGGGTGCACCAGCACGACGCCGATGTGATGTCGGATGGAAGCATAGAGATCTTCAACAACCGGAAAAAAATCGTCGGGCCATGGGTGACTGGTAGCCAGATCCTCTCCTATGACGCGACGACGGACACAACGAATGTGCTGCACCCGGTAGCCGAAGAAGACCGCTTCCACAGCGACATTATGGGGGCGCAGCAACGGCTCGAAAACGGCAACCTTTTGATCACGGAGACCTTGGCTGGGCGTGCTTTCGAGGTGGATCCAGCCGGCAAGGTCGTATGGGATTATCGGCTTCCGTACGATGACGAAACCGCGTCTCTCTTCGAGGTCGTGATGCGGATTCCGCCAGACTTTTTTGAAAAGAATTCATGGACATGCAAGGAGAGCTGACAATGCGCATTCTTCCCATAACCACCTTGGCTATTCTTGGCGTCCTTTCCGCTGGCGCCAGTCCGGCGGTGGCCTATGTCGGCCCAGGCGCTGGGTTGAGCGCGATCGGCTCTGTGATTGCCTTTCTCGGCGTGATCGGGCTAATCATCCTCGGCTTCGTCTGGTATCCGTTCAAGCGCTTGCTCAAAGGTCGCAGAGCGGGCGCAGCAGCGAACAAAGACAACGCTGATGAGACGCAATGATCGCAGCGACCTATGTCATCGCGTGCCTTACTTTTTATGCAGCCTTCCAGCGGTTCGGGCTGGTCACCCGGTGCATGGAATTGCTGGCCACTTTCCGGGCCGCAGCCTTGCTCATCAGCGACGATACGCTGAATGAGCGAGAGAAAGAAACTCGCATACGCGAGTCAGCGATTACGGCCCTGGGCCAGTCCGTAGGCCTTTTCACTAAGACGGTCGCAGTGTTGACCGCGGCAGGCCTGCCGGTCGCGCTCTCAATGGTGGTTGGCTTGGACCTAACACGGTTCATGGCGTTTGCCCTTAGCCCAGTCGTGTTGAGTGCTACTGTCGTTGCCCTGTTCACACTCGCCCGACTCCAACGCTTGAAAACGGGGTAAGGACTTGCAAGCGTCGAACTACTCCGTTCTTGATCGCGCGGTGCATCGTCTTGCGTTCGGTACTAAATTTGCCCAGCAGGTGCTCTGCGACCTTGAGGAGAGGCTCTACGGTGAAGACATTCGCCGCCAACCGGTCGAAGCCCCGATCTTCATCACGGCATTGCCGCGTGCGGGCACGACGCTCTTGCTCCAGGTCCTATCGCGGCATCCCGACGTCGTGACCCATACCTACCGGGATATGCCCTTCGTGCTGTCTCCGGTCATTTGGGGTCGATTGTCGAGGAAATTTCAGATCGAATTGACCCCAAGCGAGCGGTCCCACTCCGATGGGGTGATGGTGAACGCAGACAGCCCGGAGGCCTTCGAGGAAGTGCTTTGGCTACGGCAGTTTCCAGAGACATTCCGCGCGAGTGGCCTGACGACCTGCGGAGACGATGCGGGTCAACGGATCTGGGAGCCGCTCGCTGACCTGATCCGCCGATTGATTGCGTCGCGTGGTCATAGGGGTCCGGGAACGCCCCGCTATCTCTCCAAGAACAACGCGAATATCGCGCGTATCCCCGCCTTGCAGAGTGCGTTTCCACATGCGCGCATTATCGTGCCCTTGCGCGCACCGCTCGATCACGCGCTATCCATGCACCGCCAACATATGCGCTATCTCGACATCCATCGTGCGAGCGGCTTCGCCGAGGCCTACATGAATGATATCGGGCATTTCGAGTTCGGACGATTACATCGCCCTATTCTGTTCGATGGGATGAAAGAGGTGATTGCCAGTCACGACCCGGCAACCCTCGACTACTGGCTCGCATATTGGATTGTTGCTTATGGCCACATCTCCCGCCAGTCGGACATCGAAATTCTCGACATGGGGGCATTCACCTCGAGCGGTGACCTTGCCCCTACGCTCGATGTTCTCCATCTGCGACACAACCAGGAGACGCTTGACGCCGCACGCGACTTGGTGCGGCCGATCCGGCACTATGACACGCGCAATGTTGTTTCGCCCGCGCTCCTCGCCGAGGCTACCGCACTCCACGAGGAGCTCGGCGATCGTAGCAAGAAGCGAACTTAGGCTCGGGGCTCATAGCCGCTAAATGACCGTGCCGGCGAGAACGATGGCAGCGTCCGGCATAAGGCGCGCTCTTTCGACCGTGAAGTCGGCCGACGGTCAGAGTTTGTTCTGGCGCTCGGGCGACGTGAATGGCCGGACCTGCCTGGGATGTTCGCGGCAAAAACTCATGAAACGGATCGTGCAAGTCACCCATGCGACAAGCTCGACAGTATCAGATGGCGGAACGCCGTCGTGGCGCAGACGGTCAAAGGTATGGAGCAACTTGGAAAGCTCCTGGAGCCCACGTTCCTCGTTGAAGTTTCGAGCAGCAGATTGAGGCACTCGCACGCAGGCTTTTACAAAGGCGGGGCGCGAAAGATACAACTCTGGCATGGCATAGGAAATGCGGTCCATCCGCGCTTCAAAAGCGGGCAGGAGATTCAGCGGAGTGAGACAGTTGTACTCTGCCGTCAGCTTCTCTCCAAGAATTGCACAGTGCTCAGCGGCGTCGTCGAGATCTGTCACGCCGAATGACGCGACCGATTTAACAACCCTGAGCGCCATCTTGATGATGGTGTCGAAGCTGTAGGTGGCGGGTCCAAAGGAGATCTTGTCTTGCATGTTATCCTTACCGTAGTTGAAAATTGCAGCGGGCATCGCTGCTAACGAGGACATGGGATCATCTTCCTGGCCGCCAAAACCGATCAGTCGACGAACTACTAAGACGACTTGGCGGCCCGGTTCCACATTGCCTCGGATCTCCTGACCCGGATGCAGGCGCTGAACCTGCTCTACGACCACGACGAGGGCAGCGCGTTCTTCCAGACATACTCCCGTGCCTTCGCGGGCTTGCTCTTCTTCGACATCCTCCAACGCGATCCGGGCTGTGCCGGCTTCGGCGCCCCCAACGCGCCCTTCCGCGTCAGAAGCGCCTGAAACGCGCCAAGGGCGTGCCGGCTGTGGAGGGTCGCGACCACATTTGCTAGTCTATGTGCAAGTGGGAGCGAATGGCCCTGAATGCAGAGCATTCAGGGCCCTACGAGCAGTGTGGACATTGCTGCGGTCGTGCAATCCGTGATCGTGCCCTGGGGACGGAGCTCAAGCCACGCCGGCGAGTTTTTGTGCTGCCGCGTGAAGTTCGAGACGTTCATGCGCGCTGGCGTCTTGCGCGACCGGGGTCAGTGTGAATGCCGCGGCAAGCCTTTTCTCCGCGACAAGCGGGACTGCCAGAGTCTGCGCGGCGGTCAGCGTGACGCGACACATGCGCGGCGCCTTCGGGAACACCTGATCCCGTTCGCATGAGATGAGAAACCAGTCTTTCGCACCGCGCTCCAGCACGCATTTTGTTGTCTGTGCGCTGTAACTGTAGCTCGAAGACGGGCCCTGGGGGCAGCAAGTGACGCGCGCCCCCGGCCAGGCGGATTTGGGAAGAATGCCAGCGAGCTGCTCCTCGGCGGCCGTGGCGAACACACGCAGCGTATCAGCTGAGGTGACCGTGAAGGACTGAGCCCGACCGTTCGTCGCGGCCAGCGCGGCATCGATCTTCGCGGTGTTGTTGAGGTTTTGACGCATGAGGACCTCCTATGTGACGTCGTGGTTTGCTTCATCACGAAGGATGTGGGTTCGCCTGTCCGAAGAGAAAAAACCAATCAGTGGCATGCCGAATGGCAGCGCGTGGACACGCGAACCAGGCGGAATGGCGGGCCATGCCGTCTCGCAGAGCGCATGAGTGCCCCTCCCGGATTCCGTGGGAGCTTATGTGCTCACACACCTTCAGGCAGTAGCGGTTCGAAGAAGCACCAAGCCAGATCGCGAAATCCCGGTGTCATTGATTTGCTCTGGGAATGCATTGCTCCATTGCGTGGCGCCTCTCGGTGACCCCTCCAGCAGGTGCGCGGCCTCACTGGCAAGGACCGAGCCGGCAATCCGAGGTTTCGGTTTTTGCATGCGGGAAGCTGGACCTACTTCCTTTTTGCCAGACAGCAAGCGCGCAAGAAGCCCCACTCCGGTCGAGGGGGCAGCGCAAGAGGAGAATTCTATGTCGAACACCGTTTCCATACCCACTTTCGTGACCAGCGAGGTCCACGGGCGCAGTGTCCGCGAGGCGCTTGGCGTCTTGGTCCCGACCCCGGAGGCGGCCACGCCGGGAGAAGTTTTCGCGATCGAAGAACGCGGGCAGATCTCGGAATGTGCCCTCTTCACTGCCGGCTACACTTACTGGCGTCGCGGAAAGAACGGCGATGCGGTCGTGCGTTTCAGCGAATTGCAGCAGAAAGAGAAAGTGCTCGTGGGTTCCAGTGTCGCATTCCTCGATGACGATTGGGAACAGCTCGAAGGATTTCCGTCCTGCGTTCTTCACGAGTTCGACGAGATGAATGGCCCCTACGTGAGGGTCACGTTTCCACAGTTCGTGTTCTTCGCGGCTCTCGAGGACAATGTATATTCGCGACCGTCCCCGATGCGCACGGATGTGCCGGTGCCCGGTTTCGTTCTCCTCGCGGAGGGACACGAGGGTGCACTGACCCCATCGCATGTCAGGTTTCTTGAGCAACACTTCGGCGTGTCCCCGCAGGGTCCAGCCCTTTACGCCAAATGTTGAACAGGAGGTGTTTCCCGGTCCGCTCTTGCCGACATCAAGAGTTTCTACGTGCCCGCCTTTTCGAAGCATTCAGGGTTCCTGTGCGACAAAACGCGCGCTTCTTGCCAAATCAGCGCTGGAAGCTGTCAGAAGACCTTGTGAGGTCGAACGACATCCAGCATCGGGAACATTCATCTGCCAGATCTATTTCTCAAAGTAAGTCGGGACGTGATGGGCACTCGGGACCTTCTTCCATTCGGCAGGCGAAGCGCATCCATACCTCGCATCGTGATTCCAGCCATGGCACCGATTCCGCGCAGATTTTTCGCCAGATCGTGAGCGATACCAAGAGCGTGGCTCATCAGGTGGCGTTGCAATCCCTGATTTCATCGAGCCGCCTTGGGTCGACAGCGAGCAAACGCAGTGCAGTGTCGGCTGATTTACTCAGCAGTACATCGCCGCTCTCATACTTCTGAAATGCGTTGGGGCCGCCGCCGATGTAATGCCCGGCATCTCTCTGCGAAAGACCAAGGGCCAATCGGATCGTCTTGATTTGCTTAGGCAGAAGCCGTCCGAGCTCTTTTGCTTTCATCAAGTTGATGGCGCGGTCTGATACCTGCATATCCTTCTTGTCGAAAAGGCCGTTCTTGCCCATTGCGTCGTTCTCCGAGTACCAACCAGGCAGATCGACCACCATCGACTGCGACTTGAAAGACAACCGCACAGACCGAACACCGCGGGCCAGTTCAGCACCTGTTTCAGGGTGAATCTTGACCTCAGCCTTGTTGCCCATCGGTCTTTCTCCTTGAACGACGTGCAACTGATCCCGTAACGGCATACTGCACGAACTTGATGTATGTATCGTGGTCTTCAGTTCGACCACGATCCACATCCATCCAGACCCGGTGGTCATGGAATGTCGTTCTGGGCTTATAGAAATTCTTCCGAGCCAATGTTCGAATAACGTCCTCTTATCGCGACGCGTGATACTATGTCCGCAGCACCGGAAAGCGCTGCTCGCGTCATGACCATCGACCCTGCCGCCCCCTGGGTGGATGGGAGCTCACATGATTTCGTGTATCAGCTGTTTGGCACCATTATGGTGGATCATCAAGTAAGATCGATTGAAGTGAGTCCGCTGGCAGAGAACTCTATCTTCTGTAATCGTTGATCAGGTCGACCATTCCTCGCAAACTGAAGTGAGTGTGAAAATCTCCTTGCTCTAAGACCAACACGGCATTGCGTGCACGACAAAAAACTAAGGGCAGCGCGCATTACGGGCGACATACCGGCTGTCGTCGCCTGGGTGAGACCAAGGCCCAATAGGACCCTCGGCCAGGACATGATTGCCCTGCGACCTCGGCGAACAAATCCGCAAGCGCGCCGGCCGGCTCGATCTTTCGGACTTTCCGCTCCGGCGCGGTATCCAAGCCCGAAGGCCCAGCATGATCGGGATGATACGTCCGGTTTCCGGGAGCTGCAGGTCCTTGTGAACCGGCTGGCTGGCACGAAGTGCGACGCCGTTGATAACATCAACGAAAGAGTCGCGCTTCAAGTGGCCGTCATACACGGGACTGAGCGATTTTTTTCGCTGTTCCCCTAAGGATTCAATGAACGCTCCTGATCCGCCGGCATTTGGCCGAACGGATCAGGACTCCCGCCTATCCGGCGGCATTTGACGATCTCCTTTCGGCCCCGCCTCCGCCTACGCGGCGGCTCCTCGAGGACGCATCAGCGACCGTTTCTTCTCAGCCGCCTGTGCGGCGGCTCATGTGAACCGTTGCCGGTTCGAAGAGAAGATGGGTCTCTTTTCCGGGGCGCAAAAACTCTTTTTTGTCCCCGGTCAGGAGCGCTGCTCCCGACCCATCCACTCGGTCCCAGGCGAACCTGGGTCATCCGCCTCTGCGGCGGCGTTGGGCGATCTCCTTTGGACCTCTCAGCCTCCTACGCGGCGGCTTCTCGAGGACGCGTCAGCGACCGTTTCTTCTCAGCCGCCTACGCGGCGGCTCATGCGAACCGTTGCCGGCTCGAAGAGGAGATGGGTCTCTTTTCCGGGGCGCAAAACTTTTCTGTCCCCGGTCAGGAGCTGCGCTCCGGACCCATCTCGGTCCCAGGCGAACCTGGTCAGCCGCCTATGCGGCGGCGTTGGGCGGTCTCCTTTCGGCCTCGCCTCCGCCTACGCGGCGGCTTCTCGAGGACGCGTCAGCGACCGTTTCTTCTCAGCCGCCTACGCGGCGGCTCATGCGAACCGTTGCCGGCTCGAAGAGGAGATGGGTCTCTTTTCCGGGGCACAAAACTTTTCTGTCCCCGGTCAGGAGCTGCGCTCCGGATCCATCTTCCCAGTTCCAGGCGAACCTGGTCAGCCGCCTATGCGGCGGCGTTCGACGATCTCCTTTCGGCCTCGCCTCCGCCTACGCGGCGGCTTCTCGAGGACGCATCAGCGACCGTTTCTTCTCAGCCACCTGTGCGGCGGCTCATGTGAACCGTTGCCGGCTCGAAGAGGAGATGGGTCTCTTTTCCGGGGCGCAAAACTCTTTTGTCCCCGGTCAGGAGCGCTGCTCCCGACCCATCCACTCGGTCCCAGGCGAACCTGGGTCATCCGCCTATGCGGCGGCGTTGGGCGGTCTCCTTTCGGCCTCGCCTCCGCCTACGCGGCGGCTTCTCGAGGACGCGTCAGCGACCGTTTCTTCTCAGCCGCCTACGCGGCGGCTCATGCGAACCGTTGCCGGCTCGAAGAGGAGATGGGTCTCTTTCCGGGGCGCAAAACTTTTCTGTCCCCGGTCAGGAGCTGCGCTCCGGACCCATCTCTCGGTCCCAGGCGAACCTGGTCAGCCGCCTATGCGGCGGCGTTGGGCGGTCTCCTTTCGGCCTCGCCTCCGCCTACGCGGCGGCTTCTCGAGACGCGTCAGCGACCGTTTCTTCTCAGCCGCCTACGCGGCGGCTCATGCGAACCGTTGCCGGCTCGAAGAGGAGATGGGTCTCTTTTCCGGGGCACAAAACTTTTTCTGTCCCCGGTCGGGAGCGATGCTCCCGACCCATCTTCTCGGCCCAAGCGAACCTGGGTCATCCGCCTATACGGCGGCTCATGAGGGCCATTGCTGGCTCAATAAGAAGATGGGTCTCTTTCCCGGCAGGCAAAAGACTTATGGCCCCAGAATTTTGACCTCGAGACGGTGCACCGCTGCCGCGCAAAGAGCCTCATCGTCAAGGTATGTGCCAAGCGTTTCAGACACCTCACTCAAACGGTATCTATGCATTGCCCGCTGGCTTCGACGCGATCGGTAGCACCGGGCTGTTCAACGTCAGAGCAAACCCGCGTCATGCAGGCCGCGCTGTCGTAGCATGCGATGAGGTCGCCTTTTCCGATCGAGGGAACGGCGACCGCTTGCGACCGCGTCTCGTTGAAGTCGCAATGCGCGAACGTCGCCCATACCTCTCGGGGTGCCCTGCCCGTCGCCCGTATGAAATAGTTCGAAGAGGCAGAGAGCCCCTGGCGCTCGCTTGGTTCTGTGGGGATCTCGATGATCTTGCCGGCATGGGCCCCGACCCGGCGGATTGCGAAATCGGCCTCTTCAGGGGATTTCACGAACGCGAAGTCGGCATGCGTTGTCGTGGCTTTCCGGATTTCGCG
Source organism: Maritimibacter sp. (assembly GCF_016774595.1). NCBI lineage: Bacteria > Pseudomonadati > Pseudomonadota > Alphaproteobacteria > Rhodobacterales > Roseobacteraceae > Maritimibacter > Maritimibacter sp. The sequence continues at coordinate 113,533 of NZ_JACBWT010000004.1, read as the reverse complement.
CAGCTGCGTTCGCTTCTCCCAAACTTGAAAGACGGTGTTGAAGCGATGCACTGCGCCATCCTTCGTGAAGGGTTCGTCAGGCAGGTGGCATTCATGGATCAAGTGGAAGCGTGGATCGAGCTTCGCTTGCATCGACGCCTTGGCGTAGGACGCCGGCAGGATGAAAGCGATGTAGTCCGCGAATATCGCCGCGTGGTTGAAGAACTTGCGGGCCAGATGACCGGCATGGCCAAACGGCGGATTTCCGACGATCGCGATGCTTTGGTCGCCTGCGGGCGGCTCCCAGGTCAAGAAATCTGCTTGGTGAATACCGGGCGCGCGCGGCGCGAGATCAAGCGCGATCGTGCTGTCCGGCAAGTGATCAAGAAAGGCGCCGCCACCGGTGGACGGCTCGACGAAAAGGTCGACGTCGTCGATCAGGTCTGACAGCTCTGCGACAAGGTCACGGGCACGGGTGGGGGCGGTGAAGTAGTCGTCAATCGCCATTTTTCTCTCCAGTCTTCAAGGGCTGGAGAGGAGGTCGGTCCGTTTGATTTTTTCGGAAATTTTACCCCGTGGAGATCACCAATCTGCCCGTGGCCACGGGCGCCAGGCAGGGTCGAAACGAGAAATTGGGTGAGTTTTTTCCGGATCCTGCAAACCGGTCCTACGTCCCGAGAGACGGCGCTTGATCCCTAACCGCCCTTCCGCCGTCAGGGCTGGAGAACATGATGGCAAAGACCTTCAACGCAGCGCACCGGAACCCTGAGATCCCGGGCTACTACATTGAGGCTCAATTCGAGCCATGGACCGTCTACGGAGCGGCCCAGGAGTACATGGTGCAACTCAAAGTGTGGCGCGACCGCTCGGAGGAAGTTGGCTACCATTCCACCGATTGGCTCGGTCAAATGCTTGTGCCGGCAACGGCCAAGGGCCAGATTGACATCCAGGCCCTCAAGGAAGACCTTGCCGAGTGGTGAGACTTGGCAAAGATTGTGCTGGGCACCTTCCCCCGATCTTCTTGGTTGAAGATCGGGGGACGTTTCCTCGATACAAATCGTTCCCCGCCGCTGGACCAGCCGAATTTTCCCCGCTTCGAACCAACCGCAGCGTCTCGTCTCGCCCACTGGCACGTGTAGGGCCTGAAGTTCAGGGCGCCGGCCCGCATCCAACCATTGGCCGCGCGCACAGCTGGCGCCTTGGTACCGTCAATGTCGCGTGATCAGAAGAAAGAGGATTCCTGTTTCACGATCTGCATTACGGTGGCACCTTCCAGCCAAAGCCGGGTCGAGGATGGGCCGATTGCGCCATCATGCATTTGTTCGATACACTCAATCTGGATCGGAGGCCCGATATGACCATTCTTCAGCTGCCCGAGCAGGCCGGTGCCGAGCCCGTCTCGCAAACGATTGACGCCGCGGCGCGGCGCCGCGTGAGCGGCCCGGCCCTGCGGACCTTCCTGATCATCGCCGATCGCTATGGCATTGCGCCGCAAGACCACGTGGCGCTCCTGGGTGAGCCCTCGGCCTCGACTTACCGAAAGTGGGTGAGAAAGGCGCAAGCGAAGGAACCCCTGGCGCTGCCGCTCGACACGCTGACCCGGATTTCCGCCATTCTCGGTATTCACAAGGCCCTGGGCATCCTGTTCCCGAACGACGCCGAGGCAATGATTTGGCTCACGGGACCGCATCGCGGCGACGTCTTTGGCGGACAGGCCCCGCTCGAGACAATGCTCGAGGGCGGCTTCGACGGCATTCTCACTGTCCGGCGCTACCTCGACGGCTGGCGCAGCGGGCTGCGTGGCGGTCCCGGCGAGGGAGCTCATTTCGAGCCGGTGCGCGAGATGGACCTCGTGTTCAAGTGATGCGCCGTTCGCGCAGAAGCGCACGCACCGCCTGATCTTCCGGAAGGCGTATGATATCGTGTCTCCAAACCGGAAATGATCCAGGATCACACGAAGGTGGCAGGAGGCGGCTCAGGACGCCCCTGCCCTCCTGCGGCGTCTTGGCCGGTCACGCCGAGTAGGCACAAACCAGCGGCCCTCGTGTTCCGACTTCACGCAGGAGTTCTTCCAGGAAGGATTGATAGGCCAGGAGCAGCACATCAGAGGGTGTGCTCCTCTCATCGAGGGAGCGGAGGTCCTCGAAAGCCTTCGGGTCGACCGGGCTATCTGCGATGCCTGCCCGGTAGAGGCGCAGCGCGAGCTTGCGCGATGCGACGTCCAGCGTCTCCTCGGTCACGAGAAAGTCGTCGTAGCCATCGTATGCGGGGCCGCCAATCTGGCTGTCGAACAGCTCGAACAGCGCGCCGTGACCGTCCACGGAGTGGATTTCCTGGTGGTCGCGGTAGAAACCAAAATCAAGTCCCATGTCTTCTCTCCTCAGGGGTTCATTGTGTCTGGAAGGGACTTCGGTCCGATCGAGACGCCGCCAAAATGAGAGGCGGCACATTTTCCGGTTTTTTTTTGGCGGGGCGTGCCGGACTGCGTCTGGTTGACCCATTCGGCACCGCCCAACTCGTCAGCGAAGCCGAGGCGTATGGCCTTTGTCGCCGTCGTCTTCCGATACCACGCGAAGCGCCCGGGTCTCGCTCGGGCTTTTCGGCGCCAGCTGCAGGTCCGCTTTCCGCAGGACGCCGGATGCCAGCATTTCGCGCAGAGCGGTACCGAGCAACAGACGCAACGGGGCACCCCAATTCGGGTCGTCCTGGAAGCCGAAGCAACCGGCGATCTTAACGGCCCGTTCGAGGAGCGAGATGACACGCGGGTCATCGATCCGGACGCTCCCGGTGATACCCTGTTCCGACGACACCTCGACAACGAGGCCAGCGCTGCCAGACTGAATCTGGGCGAGCGGTGCACGATATACACGACCGAGCCGTTCTGGGTTGCCGTCATCTCAAGCTCGGGGCCGGTTTCATCCTCGCCTGCAACGCGGCACTCACCCACTTGCGGGGACAAGTGCTGCAAGCACTGGATGGCGTCGGACGCCAGGAAGTGGAGCCACGGAAGACCGACGGTATCCGGGCCACTGCTGATGAGGGCCCCGGTGCGGGTCCGGTTGTCGCGCTTCGCGGCCTCAGCCGGACGATCGTCGTTGGCGAGGATACGGGCGGTGGCGGTATTGTCGTTCAGGAACATTGTTCTCTCCATTTTCAAGCACTGGAGAGAACGTTGGACCGTTTTCCTGGCACGGAAATTTTAGCCTGAAGAAAAACGCTTCAACACGCGAAGAAACCCCTTAAGGCATTGTTTTAGAAAGAGCTATTTCTTCTGAATTTTTTCCCTTCTCCTGCGTCCCGCGCATGATGAGGCTCCGGGGTGACACCCATGTCCCGTTGTCGGCTGTCGGCGCCGCAGTCCGGCTCACGCAATGCGATCGGCGATCTGGTGGGCCCGGAAAAGGATGACCGACGGTCGCGCGGCGCGTGAGCGCCAGAAACCCCAACGCCCCCGCGCTGAACACGAACAGATGGTGTGCTCGAACCGTGCGCGAAGGTTTGCGCTCAGAGGACCTACGCCTTTCGGCAGCCGCTGCGTCATCGTTTCTTCATCAGCATCGAACAGACTCATTTCATTGCGGGCACCAGCTTTGGCAAAGGCTCCATGCGCGGCGACCCCATGCCCATAGCCACATCTTATGAGGGATACGGCCGCGGCAAAAAATTCACGGAAAAATTTCCGTCGCCCCAGCGATGACACCAGGTCCGGTTCATGACCGCGAGCTGAGACCTGAAGGCAACGCACGCGGCATGAAATGATCGACTTTGTACGAGGATTTGACTCATGACCAACTCGACTGTCTCTATGATAGTAGCCTCCCTCCTGACCCAACAGCCTTGGCACAAGGCTGTCGTGTCGAAACTCGGCGTTCAGGGCCAAGCCCAGCCCGCCCTTCTCGGCGTGGATATCGGCCATGTGAAGATGCCCGGCCTCATCGCGTCCGAAGCCTGTGCCGGCTTCTTCGAGGCCGGCGGGGAACTCACTGCTGGCGTGTCGCTGTTTCCGGCGCAGGTTGGTCCCGCCTTCAAAAGCATACAAGGAAAGTTGCGAGGCAAAAAGAAACCGGCCCTCGATGCCTATCGGGCGGTCGCCTACGCGTTTGAACAAGTCAATACGCTCATCTTCAATGGCTTCACTTTGACCTATGCGCCGAGCGTCGAGCGATTGTCAGGCCCGGAGCAGACAGCGCGCATCTGCCATCTGCACATTCACCCGGGCGCTGACCGCACCCATCTGCACCTTTTGAAAAGGAATATCGAGCGCGGCCTCCAGGCCTTTGCGCATGCCCACGAAGCCGGCGGAAATCTAGAGATCGTGCCGCCCACCCTGCAGGACCTGAACGACGTGTTGCGATGACTTACCCATCGCTCGAATACCTTTGAGCAGATCCAGGCAATGACCTACGAAAGCAGGAGGCATGGCGGGTTCACGGGCGGCATGCTTGCCACTTTGTTCGATGAACCACGAAGGATAGATCCGGCGTGGGTGGTGGCAGCGGACGAAGGTGACGGCATCCCTGGCCATGCCGCGGGCAAGTGGTTGTATTGCGCAGGACGGAGCGAAAGCATCTGTGACAACTCCAGCAAGAAAGAAAACGCGCTCGGCACGTGCAAGTACGGCGACCAGCTGAGACGCTGGTATACCACAACCCAGCCTTACGTGGCGAAATAGCCGGCAATCTGCTTGGCGCGTCGCGTCGGAACTCCTGCGGCCTCTGCGTGCCGCGGCCAGTCGGCAATAGCGGCACGAACCGGTTCAACGAGGGCGGCGATCGCTGCGGGTTTCATCCCGAGTGCGCGTCCGACCGCTTCCACATGTGTCCGGCCTGGCCGGCGTCCCTCCCCGGCGATCGCGAGGTGGTGCTCGCCACCGGGACCGTCTGAGAAGCTGACGTCATAGGCCGGCGACAATCGCCAACTGCCTCCCGGGTCCATAAGGAATGCGTGGTTCTTCAGGTGATCATCCCGGTTGTGGGTGAGGACGTTGAAAGTCATCCTGCGGAACATTTCGTCCTGGTCGGCAGCGTGCCTGGTTGTCCAGCGTACCAGCTTGAGCAGGTTCTCGTAATCGATCGATGGCTGGCGAAAATCGACGTCGAGCAGGCCGGCAGCCGTGTGCATATGCACCCGGCCTGCGCCACTCCGGTCGAAGCGCTCAACGGCGAAGAAGGCATCGCCGCGCCCCGAGCGCAGAACCTTCGTCCAGGGCATGGTAATGTCGGCCGCGCGTGCCATCCTGGCGTAGGCCTCTTCCTCTTCAATCGCGGTCGGGCTGTCGTTTGTTGCCCGGTGCTTGATCAGCACCTGCCGTTCGCCTTGCTCCGGGGTGCGCCGATGGTCGCGCAAGCGGCCGGTCTCCACATCGAGCAAGGCCACGAGTTTCGGCCGGGCACCCGCAGAGCCGCCGGCCGCCGCGCGCGCTTTGCGAAGATCCTCCACCGACGCATCCTCGGCCATACTGGTCGCCAGATCGGCGAACCATTCGAGATCCACGCCCGTCCGATCGACCACCTGCTTTTCTGGTTGGTAGGTGAGCGCGCCCATACCGTGGCTGCCAATTATCGCCAGGCGGTCGACCGGGGTGATGGCGGTGCGACCGCTGCCGCGGCGCTCAAGCTCGCGGTCGATGAGCAGACGGCCCCAACCGTCAGGAAGGGAGTCGCCGAAGACTCCGGGCAGGCCCTCGAAGGCCGCCGGATTGCCGGTGCGATAGAGTCCGGCCAACGTCTTGACGTGATAGGGCGAAATTGGCAGCGGATTGGCCACGAACGCCGGGTCCCATTCGACCGCGGCAGAGCGGCGGGCGGGATCCCAGGCGATCCGTCCCACGGGGCGGACGTCGTTCGGTTCGAAGGCAAGCTCGACGCGGAGGTAACCGGCCATGCTCAGGTCTTCTTGCGTTTGCGGACACGCTGTCGCGCCATGGGCTTGTCGAGATCCTCGAGACGCGTCGCCTCGACGTCCGGGAAAAGGGCGCCGAAGCCAGCCAGCGCGTCGAGCGCGTCAGCGAGGGCTAGCAGGCCAGCGAGACTGATCTGCCCTTTCTGCTCGAAGCGCTTCAGCGTCGCCAGCGGAATCCCGGACCGCGCGGCCAGGTCGCTCTGGGTCAGTCCGAGCGCGATGCGTCGGCGGCGTGCCGCCGCGCGAACCCGATCCTGCATCTCGGAGGGCGTGTCGATGTTGAGCACAAGAGACAATATATTATCCATTATAGGATTTTATGGTCTTTGAGAATACTATGTTATCCCCGCCGTTTAAGCAAGAAGGAGTAGACTTGCCCCCCGTATGGCGCCGCACCCCCCGTGTCGTGGTCCTTGGCTCGAACGTTCCCGGACGGGGTCGCGATGGTTCCGCGGTCACACAAGAGGGCTGAAGTGTCGTCAGAGGCGCCGTCGGTCGATGCAACCCGCTGATCGTTTCGCGCAGTAAGGGGCGGGCTTTGGAGCGATACGTGGGCCCAGGTTTTGATGCGGCACCGAGATGTGTTTGGCCGGTGCCGCGTGCCCAGTTTTCCTTGTGGTGCCGCATCGCGCAAGATCCCCTGCCCTCCTGCGGCGTCTTGGCCGGTCACGCCGAGTAGGCACAAACCAGCGGCCCTCGTGTTCCGACTTCACGCAGGAGTTCTTCCAGGAAGGATTGATAGGCCAGGAGCAGCACATCAGAGGGTGTGCTCCTCTCATCGAGGGAGCGGAGGTCCTCGAAAGCCTTCGGGTCGACGGGCTATCTGCGATGCCTGCCCGGTAGAGGCGCAGCGCGAGCTTGCGCGATGCGACGTCCAGCGTCTCCTCGGTCACGAGAAAGTCGTCGTAGCCATCGTATGCGGGGCCGCCAATCTGGCTGTCGAACAGCTCGAACAGCGCGCCGTGACCGTCCACGGAGTGGATTTCCTGGTGGTCGCGGTAGAAACCAAAATCAAGTCCCATGTCTTCTTCCTCAGGGGTTCATTGTGTCTGGAAGGGACTTCGGTCCGATCGAGACGCCGCCAAAATGAGAGGCGGCACATTTTCCGGTTTTTTGGCGGGCGTGCCGGACTGCGTCTGGTTGACCCATTCGGCACCGCCCAACTCGTCAGCGAAGCCGAGGCGTATGGCCTTTGTCGCCGTCGTCTTCCGATACCACGCGAAGCGCCCGGGTCTCGCTCGGGCTTTCGGCGCCAGCTGCAGGTCCGCTTTCCGCAGGACGCCGGATGCCAGCATTTCGCGCAGAGCGGTACCGAGCAACAGACGCAACGGGCACCCCAATTCGGGTCGTCCTGGAAGCCGAAGCAACCGGCGATCTTAACGGCCCGTTCGAGGAGCGAGATGACACGCGGGTCATCGATCCGGACGCTCCCGGTGATACCCTGTTCCGACGACACCTCGACAACGAGGCCAGCGCTGCCAGACTGAATCTGGGCGAGCGGTGCACGCATATACACGACCGAGCCGTTCTGGGTTGCCGTCATCTCAAGCTCGCGGCCGGTTTCATCCTCGCCTGCAACGCGGCACTCACCCACTTGCTGGGACAAGTGCTGCAAGCACTGGATGGCGTCGGACGCAAAGAAGTGGAGCCACGGAAGGCCGACGGTATCCGGGCCGGTGCTGATGAGGGTCCCGGCGCGGGTCCGGTTGTCGCGCTTCGCGGCCTCAGCCGGACGATTGTCGTTGGCGAGGATACAGGCGGTGGCGGTATTGTCGTTCAGGAACATTGTTCTCTCCATTTTCAAGCACTGGAGAGAACGTTGGACCGTTTTCCTGGCACGGAAATTTTAACCTGAAGAAAAACGCGAAATTTCTGTAAGGCATTGTATTTTATGTATTTATTTTCAGAATTTTTCTGCCCTACGGCCCTTCGAGAACCTGACCCTCCGTCCAGTGGGTTGGATCTGTCAGCCACGCGAAGGCTGTTCCGACGGCCACGACATCCAGACTTTGACGCTCAATGTTGGAATGGCCCCCTGTTTGCCGCTATGGCGCCAACTTTGCTTTTGACACCGAAGGTGAGCGCCAACCGGGCCAGCGCCGACGCATGGCGCACCTTGGACAAGGTCACCTTGGAGCCCGTCTGGGATGGTGATCTGTTGCTTCTTTCAGGGTGATCCGGAGGCGTTTTCCACAGGCTGCGCCCACGCCTTCGACATTGACTTTAAGAGCGCTAGACATATATCTTCGAGCGTCAATGTCCAAGAAAGTGGATTGGGCAGGGAGATAAGAGATGACGCATGTTACGTCGCAGGTCCTCGGAACGGTGAACGCACCTTATAGTGCGAACCTATCCGCTTGCCAGCTTGCCGACGTCATCTCGGACGTGGGAGCCGCGCAGTCTGCTGTGGGTCCGGCCTTCTCTTTCTTCTCCGAAGTCCCAACCGATCTCCAGACGGCCTTCGTGGCAGAAATGGGCCTCACCCAGGACAAAGTGCAGGGGGTCGCAAAGCACTTTCAGTCGCTTTGTCCGTTCCCGTTGGCGCTCGCTTCGTAAACCCCGACGTTTTGAACACGCCTTCACCCAGCCGGTGGTCTGAACTGTTCGACATCGCCGTGTCGATCATCAACCAGGCCAATCGGGATTATGATCTCGTCAGTGACTGGACGTTCGGGGGCGGAACGGCCTTGATGCTGCAAATCGACCATCGCGAAAGCCACGATGTGGACCTATTCATCCGTGACCCGCAAGCGCTGCCTTATCTGAATCCCGAGACCCAGGGCTATGTCCTCGCGCTTGCGCCGGGCAGCTATGTCTCAGACGGCTCAGCGAGCCTGAAGATCGTGTTTGACGGCGTTGGAGAGATCGACTTCATATGCTGCGAACCAACTCTCGACGGAGAGAGTGCGCTTTGGGATGTGCAGGGTGCCTCCGTCAAGATTGAGACGCCAGCCGAGATCATCGCGAAGAAGGTATTCCACAGGGGTGCGCGCCTCCAGCCGCGCGACATGTTCGACATTGCGGCGGTCGCCCGTGTGAGGGGGGCGGAATATCTCGCGCGACCTCTGAGCGGCATGCCGGACAAGGTCGAGCGGGCTTTGAACGTTGCGACAGCCTACCGGTCGCAGTTGCTTCGGCCCGTCCTTTCCGGACTGAACGTGAAGCCCGGCTTCAAAGGTCTCCAAGAAACCGCGCGGGAGGAGACCGTGGACGTCCTGCGCATGGCAATGAACCTCGCTTGGTCATGACCCGGGCATCGCTACGCCTATCCTCAAAAGAGGAGAAGGGCGTAGATTGGCGTCGTCGCGCAATGCACTGGCCCTAACATTTCCTGTCAGAGTTCGGCCAATGCATGGCGATCTTTTTCAGCAGCGCGCCGTGCCGGACAGGTTCCGCGTCCGGCGCGCTGCGAGGGTTGAATCTGCGCGGCTCAATCGGCAAGCGTGCCGAGCAGCGCATCGAAGTTGCGCACGGCGGCGCTTTCGTCGAAATCGGACCGATAGACTCTCTGCGTGGTCCGGTTCGTGTGCCCCAGCAACTTTTGAAGGGCCCAGAGCGCGTCCGGCCGCGCCCTGCGAAGAAGATCGGCGATAAGCGTGCGCACGAGATGACCGTGGATTCCGAAGTCCCGGGCCAACCGCCGGTTGATATAGCCCTTGTCGACGACATGTTCCGAGAGCGTCAGCAGGTTCATGCCGTCGAGCTCATCCAGTCGTTGAGCCAACATCCAGTCTGGCCGGTCCCCGAGAATGAACCGGTCGATCAGCACGGACGTGCCGGGCCAGAGGCAGTCCAGTTCCTTCTTGTTACCGGTCTTGTTCTGCCGGAGCCCATGCTCCCAATCGCCGGAATCGAAACGTCGAAGGTCCACGCCGATGCGATATTCCCGCAGATCCCCTTGGCGATCCCCGGTATTCACGAGGAGGGCGTAGATCATGGCTTTCTGCCGCAGCTTGAACGCCGCCGTCGAATGGCCCGGTAGGCCATCCGCTTTGGCACACGCCGCTTTGGCTTTTTGCAGGATGTCTGCCAGCGTGAATTTCTTGCGAAACTCTTTCAGCCGCGCCCACTTCCCCGGATCGGTGTCCACGGCTTCGCAATGAAGCGCCGAGATAAGATTGCCGATCGCCTCGAAGCTGTCCTCGTCGAACAGCCCCGCGCGCAGGAAAAACATCCGGACGCTGTCGAGGTAGTCGCGCGCGGTGCCGAAGGACACGTCGCGCTCCTCGTCGAGATAGTGCAGAAAACCCTCGTAGAGCTCGCCCGAGGGAGTCTCGGGAAGATCCACACCCCGGCTGGCCGCCCAGGCCCGGGCGCGGGCCAACATTCCGACGGCGGACACCACGGCACGCTTGGTTCTCGGCGCGAGCCGCTTCAGCCGCGTGCCGTAGGGTGACACGCTCCGGTCGAGCACCGGCAGAGCCTCGCGCCATGTTGTCGGCCAGTCGTCCGGGGCCAGGCCCACACGTCGGGTCGACCTTTCGACCTTGGGTTTCTTGTTGTAGCGCGTGTTCAGCCAGTGGTCCCATTCCTGCTTGACCGGGCGCGACGGGGCCAGCGGCACGTCCGGCGCAAACTGGCGCAACGCTGCGATCAGACAGCGAAACCGCGACCGCGATGTGCCGGCCGCACGAAACACCTCTGCGGTCACCTGCTCCGGCGCCAGCCCGGCCTTGTCCAGTTCGGCAAAGAAGGCCTCCAGCGCGGCGGGCATGCCGCGCTGGGAAAACTCCTCTTTCCGCAGATGATCCTGCATCCGCCCCACCACGCGTGGTGGCACGTGGGGCATGCGGGCGGGCAACGCCCCTGCCCTTTGATCCCGGGTGCTGGTCATGCAGCTCTCCTTTTCAGGAACGACTCGAGGGTCGGGTCGAGGGCCTCGAGCGCTTCGGCAAAGAGCTTCGCGGCCGCCGCGCCTTCGCCTCGGGCGTAGAATTTTTCCACCGTGGAAACCTTGTCGCACAGAAACGCCGCTACGGTCGCGTAGTCGCCCGGGTTGGCCGCGAGCCAGATCGTCGCCATCACGTGTCTCATGAGATGAGGCTGAAGACCCGGCACACCGAGCCGCTCGACGCATTTGTTCCACACTTTGTTGTAGGTATGGCGCGACAGCAGCCCCTTGGGACCGGGCAAGAGGAGGACGTTCGCATCGAAATCGATCTTGTGTTTCTCGCACCATTTGGGAAGCCCCTGATCGAGCCATTGCTTTATGACCCGCCATTGGCGCTCGGGGATCTCGCCGGCGATCGGGTTACCGTTCTTGACCCGGCGGCGGTCGATTTCCAGCCACGGCGTGGCCTCGCGAAGCGGTCGCAGCAACTCGGCATCATCGCCATCGATGAAGAGCTCGTGCACGTTTTTCGAGCGAACGGAGCGCGCGAGAAGCATCGCGAGCAAGCTCGCCCCCATTGACAGATGCAGCGCCGTCTCGCGCCCGCGCGGCTTGAAACTGTCCCAATCGTCGAAGACCAGCTGGGCCTCCTCGGCCAACCGGCGGGGACCCGACACGATCGCGCGCGGCACGGCAGGATCGCGCTGAACGAGTTTCACGAACTGCTCCCGCTCTTTCGACATCTCCCGGCTCTGGTGGCTGTAGACGCGATCGAACCGCGCGCTATCCAGTTCGTGCACCACGTCCTCGGACCACCCGTTCCGTTCCGCCAGCACGTGAAGACGCGACAGCAGCCCGCCAGCGGAAGACGTCTCGGTCGGATTGAGCAGAACCTCGGACGCCTCGGCACGCGCGATGTAGTTGTCGACCGCACGCTTGACGGTCTCGGGGGTGAAGAGGTCGCGGATATCTTCCAGGACATACGCGACAGACCGATCGGGGTAGGCGTGGCGCACGAACCAGCTCAGCGCATTCAGATGGTTCTTGCGCCCACTTTCCGGGTTCCCGACGCTGCGGCGACGGCCCTTACGCCGGCCGGCATCAGACAGCTGCCCCTTACCGAGCTTACCCTCGAACCGGTCCGCGCGCCGCGTGCGATCCGGCGCAAGCGCGCGGGCCACGGCCCGGTCGCGGGACGCGATGAAAGCTGGCGTGAAAAGCTTCCAGTGGAGCGGCGCGTCTCTGAGATGCGGGATCGGGCCGACCGGAACTTTGGGAAGAAGATTGGCAATCGCCGGATGCCGGTTCTGCTCGCGGACGAGGCGGTTGAACGCGGCGATAGCATTGCGAAACGACGTGGCCTTGTCCGCGCGGCACGCAATCAGGGCCTGGCGGGCGGTTTCCGTCGTGAGCTCGGTCGGGTGCAGCTGACCGCAGTGCGACCGCAGGGTAGACATCGCCACCGAAAACAAGTTCGGCAGGATGTGCTTGCCGTCTTCATCGAATGTGTTCTCGACGCGCTCGGCATATCCCACGATCTGATCCCAAGCGCTGCGATGGTCAGAGACCGCGACGGGCGCCGCCACGCTCTCGTGCGCACGGCGGATCGTCGACGCGACTTTCTTCACCCAGGTATCGAACGCCGCTGCCTGGTCTCCAGGCGTGGCGCCGCGGAATTCGCCGGCCCACACGATGGCCTGGGCGCGGCGAACCCAGTCGTTCTCATCCGCGGGTATTTGCGACAGCCGCAGGCCCGTGAGCCGTTCGGCCTTCTCCAACGCTGCCTTGAGGGTCTTCGCGGAAGCCTCGGAATAGATCGTGGGCAGCACATGCACGACATCCTTGAGGGTCTTCAGACCGATCTGTTGTTCATTGCTCATCTTTTCATTTCCTTCTGTTGGATTTCATTCGAACGCCGGACCGTTCATTGCGAAAAAATGAATGGAACGGGGGGCGAAATATGGCCCATAAACTTCGCCCCCCGTCTCATTCATCGGACGAATTACCCCCTGTTTTCAGGGTTTTCCGGTTCACGAAGCGCCGCGCGCGCCAGGCGTCCACTTCCGCCGGCACGAAGAGATAGGCCCGCCCCGGACGTCGGCTCGGAAGGTCACCCGAGCGGGCCGCCGACTTGATGTAGGATGGCGTGACGGAGCAAAGCCGCGCCGCCTCATAGACGTCGAGGAGGTCGCTCTTGTAGGCCTCGACCATGCCCTCCGGCGGCAAGCCGCCTTCGAAGGCAAAGACCGCTTCCCAGGAGTAGCGCAGCTTCGAACCGTCGGTGACAGGGATGAGCCGGCCCCGCTGTTCGTGTCGCCAGAAGAAAGCGTCACTTGCCGAGCGCCAACGGCGCCTCAGAAACGCCCGATCGAGCAAAGCGTCTGTCAGAGGATTGCGATCGGGACGTTCAGATTTAGCGATCAATTTCTCTGTCCATTCTCATTGAGCAGAGTGGACAGAGGGAAGCCGCGGGGCGTTTTCAAATCGTCAGGAAAATTCCTGGGGGGCCAGGGACCGGAGCGTCGCGGCACCGCCGCCCTCGGTGCTTTTGCGCGTCGATCGATGGCGCGGTTCGCGCCGGGCGGGATGTGCCGGCGGTCCGACCTCGACGCCAAGCCAGACGGCCCGACTGGTGAGCAGTCACCACTGCGCGCGGCGGACAATCGGGCGCGACCTTCGCGCGCGCACCGGGTGTGACCGGTCCGGTCAGCGGCCTGGTCACCGCGCCTTCACGCTGCGTCATTTAAAAAAAATCTTCCTCATCCGCCACTTTTCGTTTCCGGGCCCGGGAAACGAACCGAACTCCACTTTGTGGGCGGCACGACATGGCCGGTCACGCGAAACCGGAGCGGTCGACGGAAAACGTCGAGCCGCTTCAACACGCCACGCCCTCGGGATCGAGGGCAAAAAGGAGATTTGTGATGTTGAAGATACATAGACGGGCGTTTCCCGCTGAACCGACGCCGCTGGAGGACTTCCTGCCCCTCGTCATGACCGCCCTCGAGGCGAAAGACCTCGTTCCGGCGAAAGCGCCTGACCTCCCTTTGCCGGACCACATAAACCGCGCGAACTTCGAGGCGCTCGTGTGCGAGAAAATTGGCGGTCGGTGGTCGGCCTTCATTTGCTTCAAGAATGCTCCCGACGGTGCACCGAATTGCATCGGACTACCTCCGGAGCTGCGTCAGGCCACCGCGATCGAGGCATTCATGAAGGCCGTCAAGTTTGTCTGCATTATCGCGACCGGCGACGATGAACTTCCGTTCTTCGCGGTGGGCGACATGCTGATGTTCGTCACCTATGGGCCAGCGCCCGCGGAAGCGGGCGAGGCGCGCGCATAGGCCGCGTACCCGGTGCCGGCCGTCCACATGCTTCGAGTGACGCCCGCCGATGTCCCGGTGGGCGTCCCCGATGCGCTGCATGCTTTCCAGCCTTCGGGTCGACCCACATCTTCTTCACCTGAACAACAGCCACGAAAGGCAGATCACATGAACACTCACGTCATCCCGGCCTCCTTGCGCGCCTTCGAGGATGCCGCGGAAACCGCGCACGTGTCGGGTCATGGCTTCTTCAAGCAACCGCTTGGCGGAGCCCACAACACCACCGTGTCGTACCATTCCTATCCCAACGCCGCTGAGCCTGCGGAACGCGCGCTCTTGTTGGAAAACAACGCCGGTTGTCTTCGAACGAGTTTCCTGGATCAGCATCCCAGCTGGAGTAATATGTCCTACAGCACGGGTCCCGGCACGCCGGTCTCGATGACCAAGCGTTTCGAACGCTTCGTTCAGTTCCTGAAAGACGACGAGGCCGCGGTGCGCGAGAGCGTCTTCATCGACTGCGCGCCGCGCTGCGCTGTTGAGGACTTGTCGCACGAACACCAGGCGCGGATCGCCGCATCGTTGTCCGCGTTCGGCTTTTCGCCGGCGTTCAAGGCCCGTTTCGGATATGAATTGCTCGCCCTTGCGGAAGAGTACGCGAACGTCACCGAAATCGACGCACAGGCAAAACGCAAGGCGGCCGAGACACGGCGCCGACGGGCCGAGTTCAAGACCGTTCCGGGGGGCGCACTGTTTCTTGTGCAAGGCAATTGGCGCTACACGTATGCGAGAAAACGTCCCGATGACGACGGTTCGATCGACATGTTCTACGGTGGGACTGGAACCACATTTCCTGTCAAAGCGACAGGCAAGCTCCTGAATCAATTGGAGCTCGCAAGCTGCGATACGATCAAGGAATTCAAGTTCCTTTCTGCGCATGAGCGGATGCCCGGTCTTGCAGCCGCCGTCGAAGCCGCCCGCACATGCCCGCGGCTTGCAGCCGGGCCGTCCACGCATTGATCCCGGCACCGGGCGGCAGGGGATTGCCCGGAATGTCTGCCGCAGCGTCTCGCCGACGTGGTGGGCCGCACGGCGGGGTGCTCTCACACAAGCGATAACAAGGACCGCGCGGCCCATGAAGGGCCGCGCGGATTACGTTAGGCCTACGAGATGAACCGGGCTTCTGTCATGCTTGCCAGGATCCGGTCGTAGGCGCGCAGGGCATCCTTTTGCAGCTCGGCTGCATCAGAGCCCATGTTGCGCGAGAGGCATTGGCAGATCTCGACAAGCGCCGCGCCGATGAACACCGCCCCACCGAGATCCTTGGCCGGTTCCGGTTTCAAGTCCGCCACGGGATGGGTCGGGAACGAAAACGCGATCCGCGAGCAGCGCCACGTCACCAGATCGATGAGAAGCATGCGGAGCGCGCCTGTCGAGGGATGCCACGTCCCCGCGCGGACCTCTTCGAGCCAAGCGATGACCCGATCGCGCTGCGCGACGGCACCCGGCCCCGGAATCTTGGCAAGATCCGGTCCGTGGCGTTTCGCGATCCGCCGTAGTTCATCGACGAGCGCGTGCGTGGTAGCAACCCCGAGCGGGAGCTGGAGCGTGTTTTGTTCGGTATTCATGAAGTGTCCTTTCAGTTCAGAAACGACACGTCGAACGGGTTGGTCTGTCCGTCGAGCGCGTCATGACCGCTGCGCTCGACGGATGGATCCGACCTGGTCTCAATCCTTGTTATGCTTGCAGCGGTCCGACCGCGTCCATGGCGGTTTCTCGGATGCCCCGGACGCTTTGGCCGGCTGGCCTAAGGACCTGATAGTCGGCCCGCGATTCATATCAAGCGTCGAAGTCTCCGCCACTCGAGCCAGAGACGATGATCCGGGCAGCAAAATGGCTCCAATGACGGCGGCGTCTGCGGGCGCTCGTAGAAAATGGCGATGTCTTCGGCGGCTTCCGCGATGAGTTGATGCCCGAGTTCGGCGTCATATTCGTGCGACCAGAGAACGCCGCGCCGCGTCTCCAGGGTGAGGCGCGGCGGGCCGGCACTCTCGCCGCGCTCATCAAATGGGATGCAGAGCGCAAGGCAAAACTGTCTATTAGAGTATGACACTTCCACGAACCCAAGTTCTTGATCGCGAGGCGACAACCCCGCCCCCCGGAAGTCCCCAAATAATTCCCAGATTTCGTCCAGGGGGTCGTAGCGACATGTTTTGACGAGGTTCCCCATAATGGGGACCAATGCCTCCTCGAGAAAGCGCGCGAGCGGGCTGCGGCCCTGCGCAACAATCTCCCCAAGGTCATCGGAAAGCGTCGCGACGGCGTGCAAACACCGCGCGGTCTCGATCATCTCTTCCTCGGAGAGATGATCACTTGCGGATTGTAGGCCGCTGTCGAGCTCACCGGAATGCCCCCTGTAGAGCGTGGTGTAGTGTTCGAGTTCTGCGGCGGTGATGAGAAGCGGGCTGACTTGTTCGGACATGATGTCCTCCTGTTCTTGACGTGGTGCCGAGGACATGGGTTCGTTGACACCCCGCCAAAGGAAATTGCGCGATTTTGAGGAAATTTCTTCGTTGCTCCTGTCTGCCTGTCTTTCTGGCCGGCCTTGAGCAAGAAGAGTGGTCCGGTCGACCTGGGGCCTCAGACCGGGGACGCGGCGGATCCCGGGCGTCCAGCCTTGCGACCGACGGATTTCGACCGTCGCACCTCGACCTTGGGCCGGCCGAACAATGCGGCCCGACGCCGAATGGAGGCCGGGTGGATGCCTTCGCGCTCACGCGCCTGGCGCACCGCCCGGTCCTCTTCGCCGTCGATCTCGGCCAGGATCTCGTTCAAGCGGGTACGAAGGGTGACCGGCAAGTGACCGAGCGTGGCACGGTTGTCCACGGAGCGATCGAACCGATGGTCGGTGTGTCCGACGCGAATACGGCGGGCGCAGACAAACCGGGTCGGTTCATGAAGCCCGGCTTCGGAAAATTCGCGCTGGAGCTTGAGGTCGTGGCCACGGTTCGAGGCCGTCTGCGAGGTCGTGCCATACGCCAGCAGGACCTCCTGCTCATCGGCCTCGAGGACCAGGCAGGGTCGGGCGTATAGCCCCGGCCCCTCTTTGCAGGGAAAGTGAAAGCTCACGATGTCGCCGGCCTTGAACGGTTCTTGTCTCGTCATATGCGGAGTCCTCTCGGTGCGGTGGGTCTGATCGGTTTCAAACAAAAACCGACCAACCCACCGCCCCGGGGGTCTCCCTCAAAAGAACATGGAGCAAAGCCCGTCTTTGGCGGCCTCGCGACGGTGCGAAACGCGGCCGAGCATGTCGATACATTCATCCGCGCTGGAGGCAGCCTTGGGCTGGATCAACGAGGTCACGCCGGGCACGCGACATCGACATGGATGAAGGACCCCGAAGGCCCGGCATCGCTGATGCGGATGGATTTGAGCATGGCGATAGTCTCCTGTTCAGGGTCTGGCTTGGCGTCGTCGCGTGATCACAAGGCGAACGTAGGATCCTCACGGTCGAACAGAAACGCCGCGGCCCTTTTTCCGGTCACTGCCTGGGCGGCTTGACCGGCCCACGTGCCAGGGGCGCTGAGGCTGCCCTCAGGTCGCATCGTGGCCCGCAATCGCACCCCACCCAGACAGCGCGTCAGCGCCCGCACAGGATTGTGCCATTTCCTCTGGGGGTGAATGTAATGAACCCTGATTTCAACCGTTTCCAAAAACTTCCCGAGAGCGATTTGACCGGCTTTGCAATGCGTTACCGAAATTCCGCAGCAATCGAGGCGGGACCGGCGCACAAATGAAGTGGCCGGGCGGCACGATGACGCGGCGCGCTGCATGAATGAGCGGATTCTTCTCACGGCTGTGGCGCCGTTTTGCGGCGCCGAAAATCGACCTACGTCCCTCGAACCCGCCGCAAGAAACGGAATGCTTTAATGGTTGCTGACAACGGCAAAGTGCAGATCCAACGCGATGTCTGCATAGATCTTTTCGACAAACTGGCGCCCCTCCGGCCTTGCGTGTCGCCCTCGGGCTGATGCATGCGCAAGAACTGATCGGAACCTGGCGGTACAACCCGGTTGCGGGCCCGCCGCCCGCGTTTTCGAGAAACCGCGGTCATCCGGGCGCGCGTTTCGCCGGGCCGCACGAACGACAACCGGATGTTTCATGCCGCGCTACCTTGGCTCGAGGACCACCGCACACTTTTCGATGAAATCGACTTACTCCAGGGCGGTCAGTACATCCGTTGGCGGGCATCGCCCGAACTCTTCGAACGCATGGCGGAGCGTATTCACTCCTACGCGCTTCTGGATTTCGAAATCATTCGGTCCCTGCGCAGCGATGCTCAGCACGCTGCATACCTCCTGACCCAGGTTCACATTCGAAAACTGCGTCCGAAATTCGAAATCCGTATTAACCCTAACCCGGAGGTGTGGCGAACCCAACGCCAGGCCTTTCTCCGCGCGTTCGAGCGCCTGGCGCCTCTCATGAACGCGGAATTCCATGTCGCGTCGTGTTTCGCGGAGGATCGGCCCGTGCTCAAACGATTGGTGATAAAAGCGGTCACGGAAACCACGAAATGGGCCCCGAAAGCGCTGAAGAAGTTCCCGCCGAACCGCGGCGTGGTGATCATCGCACCAGGGGGCAAGCGCATCAAACAGCGCACGCTGGCCGAGATCGAAGCCATGCATGCCGGGCGCGTCCTGCCGCCTCCTTGAGGCCGCGACCCCCGGCGCAACCCGCAACAGGATCCTGTATCTTGGGCCCGCTACGCCATGTGACCTGCATCAGCGGTCACTTAGTCAGGTCAGGGCGCGCTCTGTGCCATGGTCTTTGGCCGTTTTCCGATCCCCACGCTTGGGACCCAGAAAACCCTTTGACCAAGGCAAGGTCCCGGTTGGATTGCCCTGCTTCGTGTTCGCGTAAAAAATATTTTTATTATTGGCAATTGCTTACAAGGTTTTTCGAGGTTTTTTCGAAATTTCCCGGCCCGATTTTTTCCGACCCGGATCCAACGTACCGATGTCCTGTTCAGCGACACCAAACAGCGTAGGAGCTGATCATGCTGAGACTTCCGATTGCAACAATGGCCGGGATCACCCCGGGGACCGAGACCCTGGTTGCCGACATGTCCCTGAAGGCCGGACTGAGCTATGCAGAATGCGTGGCCATGATTGAGCCGGGCAAGACCCCGGTCTTCGATTGCCGACTTTACCCCGATGTTATGGGACCCGCCACGGATCTGTCTCCTCAAGCGATCCTGGCGCAATTCGACGCGCTGGTCACCGTTCTTGCCCAGGCCGACGACCCAGACACCGCGCGCGCTGTTACCGAGGCCCGTGAGGCCTTCAACGATACGCACGGGCACACAGACGGCGCCGCCCGCTGCGGGCAGATCGCCATCGCGCTCGAGACCTCATTCCTGGAAGCCAAGCTTCCATTCGAGGAGAGCATGCAGCTGGCACATTTGATCGCCTGCCTCACGGATCGCGCCGTGCTGGGCGCTCGCCACGAGGCGTTCAACGGCTTCGTCGTGGATCTCGCGGACATCCAGTGGGACCCCCGCAAGCTGGCGGCAGGTCTCGTTCGGATCGGCGCCCTGCCGAAACGCGACCCACGCGCAATACTGTCCTATTCCGCCTACAAAGCCGTTCATGACCTCGACGTGCGGGCCGGGTTCGCAGAGCTTGTCATGGAAGCACAGGCGGGCATCAACTCCGCGAAATCCATTCCGGGGTCAGCCTACGGCCGCACGTCTCTCCGACGCATGATGACCGCGTTCATCGACGCGGGCGACGCCTGGCTCGACAGCCCGGAGGGCCTCGAGCTCATGCGCCACCTTGCGCGGCTCTTTGAGGCTATCGGGATGAACCTTCACATGTCCCGCAAGGCCCCGCGCGCCGCGGCTGACAGGTATCTCGCGACCGCAGCCATCATATCGCGCCAGCGGTTCCGCACGCGACGTGACCTCTGCCTCAACGCGGCCGGCTACGGCGGCCTCGATGTGCCTACCCTGCCAGCGCTCTGGGCACCGGTCGCCGGCTGAGCCGGACGTCCCCAATCCGCAACGAACAGCCCCTCGCCTCACCACGCGGGGGTCTGCACCCAACCACTCCTCAAGGCCCACGAGGCCAGATTTCGACACAAGACCTGACCCTGAAAGGATCACCTCATGTACCTGACATCCCACCTGTCGATCCAGCGGCAGCCCTTCTGCCCCACGTTTCACAGCGTCTCGCCCAGGGACAACCTGCTCTCCGCCCTCGCCATCTTCTACAAGATGACGTTTGCCGAGGTGGCCGGCTTGGCCGCCGCCCGTTGCCTCCTCGCTGAAGACCCGGCCACACACCCCCGCGTGCAAGAGCACGGCCTGTCCTTGCACCTCGAGGACCTCCGCGGCCACACCCTCGAAGTCCTCGACGTGATCGAGCCCGCTGACTGGTCGCCCGCGACCGAGCGTCGCTTGGAAGACCTGCAACAAGCTGTCGTGGACTGGCCCGAGGCCCCCCGGCCGGCCGCGGTGGCCGGCGCCATCGCCATGGCTCTCGAAGAACTCATGCTCGAGCTGTCATGGGACGCATCCGCCCACGTTGAACTCGCGCGTCTGGTTGCGGGCTTCACTGATCATGCGACGGTCGCCTTCGACCGCGAGCACTACACCGGCTTTACCGCCGACGTGACCCCGGTGAGCGTGAAAACCCCCGCTGAAACCTTCCGGGGGCTCGTCGAGATCGGGGCCGTCTCCGAACGCGATCCGCGGCTTTCCATTCAGTCGCGCGATATCGAGGAAGGCCTGTCCAACCAGGATTTCCTGTGCGGTGACCTCACGAGCGTGGTGCTTTCCTCCATCCTCGCAGGCCCGCTTCCGGAGAAGCTCGCATCCGACCTGCCGGAGTCTCCCTACTCCAGAGAGGCGTTGCGGCGTCGTAAAGCGGACTTGGTCAGGAACAGCGACAAGCTGGATGCCATGCATACCGATGCGGGCCGGGCCTACTTGCGCGATGTGTCCCGGTACCTCGAGGGTCTCGGCATGAACCTGTCCCACGGCGGGCACGTGCGCCCTGCCCGCGAGCTGTTCCTGGCCTCCCTGGGTGTCCTCCACACCACCGCCTCGCTCGAGAGAACCGCCTATTGGCAACGCCTCGGGCCCGACGATCCGCCGTATTACAATTTCGCAGACCCGGCCCATGTCTTCCTGCGCGACTGCCGCGCCGCCGAACCCTACGGCAAGCCCTGAACCCGGCACACAAGGGTGATCCGCAAAACGGGTCACCCGGCCGGTCCAGGGCATTTTGCGCCCCCCACACATGACCCACGTCTCTACCCCGAAGGATACCAAAATGGCCTCCACATTCTATGACCTGATCGACGCATGCTTCGCCGACGTGTTCGGGCAGGAACCGATGGCGCGTTTCCTGCGCGAGCACGGCATACCCATGGCCGGCGAACCGCTGCCGCCAGGCATTGCATTCGGAAAACCGCGCCAGGCGTTTCGGAACGCATGGGATCTGACCCTCAAAGGCGAGGTGGACTACTTTGAGGGTTACGCTTGGGACCCCGTCTGCGGCGAACTACCCTTCCATCATGCCTGGGGTGTCGATCGGCGCACCGGTGCGGTTCGCGACACGACCTGGCGAGATGCAGCAGGCGCCGTCTACCTGGGCGTCCACGTTCCAACCGGCGTGCTGCTCACGAACCTTGAGGACAGCGGCGTCTTCGGTGTGCTGGACAAAGGTCGCGGGTTCGAGCACGGGACCGCGGACGCGATCTGGGGTTGGGTTGATCACACGCTCCCGCGCGATGTGCGATCGAAGCGGATCCAGCGCGAACATCGACGGCTGCATGCCTGACAGGCCGTTGAGCAAGTCCACGCCCACCGTTGTTTTGCAAGACACCGCCGCTACGCCCAGAGGTGGACCGGTTGTCCGTCGTCAGGTGATTTGGAACACGAGCGCCTGATCTCGAACGGAGGGTCTGGCTCGATGGGGTTTCAGTCTATGCCGCTGTCTGGCGGTGCAGCAAGCGGCGCTTCTCGATGGTCCTGGCTTTGATCTCCTTTCGTTGTCGCAGGATGGCTTCGGCCCTGCCGAGATGACATCGGCAGGGGTGAGGTTGCCGAGGCTCTCGTGGTAGCGGTGGTGGTTGTAGTGGTCGATGAAGTCGCCGATCGCTGCTTCAAGGCGCCTGGCAGGTAGTAGTTCTCGAGCAGGACGCGGTTCTTGAGGGTCTGGTGCCAGCGCTCGATCTTGCCCTGGGTTTGTGGGTGGCACGGGGCACCGCGAACATGATCCATGTTCCGGCTGGCCATCCAGTCGGCCAGCTCCCCGGAGATGTAACTGCTGCCATTGTCGCTGAGCAGCCTAGGCCGATGCGCGACCGTGGCGCGGTCACAGCCAGATGCGATCAGAGCATCCTCCAGGGTGGCAGTCACATCCGAGGTCTTCATCGTAGTGCAGAGCCGCCAGGCAATGACGTAGCGGCTGAAGTCGTCGAGGATCGTCGACAGGTAGAACCAGCCCCAGCCGACCACCTTGAAGTAGGTGAAGTCAGTTTGCCAAAGCTGGTTCGGCCGGGTCGTCTTCTCGTGGAACTCGTCGGCAGCTTTGATGACCACAAACGCCGGGCTCGTGATCAGGTCCTGTGCCTTCAAGAGCCTGTAAACGCTGGCTTCCGAGACGAAGTAGCGCTTCGTGTCCGTGAACCGCACCGCCAACTCCCGCGGCGACAACTCCGGCTCGTCGAGGGCCAACTCGACGATCTCGTCACGCACCTTGTCCGGGATCCGGTTCCACACCCGGGACGGGCGTGAGGGACGGTCCTCGAGCCCGGCGGCGCCGAGTGACAGGTAGCGGTCATACCAGCGGTAGAACGTCGTCCTCGGGATGCCGAGAAGGCCCAGAGTCTGCTTCGCCGGCAGGTGCGAATGTTCCACCTGCCGGATGATCTCCAGCTTCTCGGTTGCGGGGTATCTCATTCCTCGAACTCCCCATCCCCGAGCATGCTTTTTTGAGCAGGCGGTTCTCCAGCGTGAGGTCGGCGACGGCTTCTTTGAGCGCGGCTGCCTCGTGCCGCAGTTCCTTGACCTCGGGGCTCGTCGCCTGCCGCGCCGTGTCGCCTGCAAGCCGCTTCTTGCCGGCCTCAAGGAACTCCTTCGACCAGCTATAATACAGGCTTGTCGCGATCCCCTCGCGTCGGCACAACTCGGCGATGCTGTCCTCGCCGCGGAGGCCCTCCAGCACGATCCGGATCTTCTCCTCGGCCGAATGGTGCTTCCTGGTCCGCCGCCGGATGTCCTTCACGACCTTCTCGGCAGGTTCTTTGCGTGTTCCGGGTTTCTGTCTCATCTCCACTCCTTGGCGGTTACGATGAGCCAGAAACCCTCCGTTACGAAATCAATTCAGAAGTCCCAGGGGCGCTGACGGGGGACAACACGTTTGATGGAGAAAATCGACTCGTTGTTGTCTTTATCTTCCTTCAATTTGCAGGCATTCAAAATGGCTTCTGATTTTTGGAGAGCATGCTCTTGCGGCTCCACCTCTTCAGAAAAATGCTGCCCAATTGACTGGCTACCGCCGATTGGAATGGCGGCTTTTTTCACTGACGGGTAAGGCCCTAGGTTTCCAAAGGAAATGGCCGCCCACTGCACATGCGATAAGAAATGCCCCTTTGACGCTTGGAGTTAATCAACGAATCTACGGCGCATGCGCCGTGCGCTCGCATCCAGATCGTCGCTCTTACCAGTCCAACCTGGAACGCCGCCAGCGATCTTCGTCAGTAGCGACATATATTGCCGCCGCTCCGCCTTTGTCAGGGGCGCCAGCATGGACGCCTCCCTGGCCATGAGTTCGGGAATGAATGCACTATACGCACGCCGTCCCAGATCGGTCAGGTAGAGCAATTGGCGGCGATTATCACCCGGATCGACATCTCGTGTGATCATGCCATTTTTGTTCAGCGCGTTGACCGCGCGGCTTACATTGGTCTTGGAATGACCGGTCAGATCGCACATTTCCTGGGCCGCCACGCCATCGCGAAACGACAAAAAAATCAGCAAGATCGCCTCGGATCGCTTCAGACCAAGCTCATTTTCAATAACCCTGAACAAGGGCTCTCGATAGAAGTTGAGAATATAGGAGGCTTTGTAGGCGAACGGTATTTCAGTACCGTTCAGGACCGCATCGCGGTCCTGTAAACCCATATCCTTCTCATTTCTGCTTTCATCGGATTTCATGGTTTTCATGGTAGTGTCCCGGGAGATGGTGTAGGAACTGACGTCCACCTGCTTCTTCATAGCTGGTGTTGCTCGTTCACTGTGCGGCGATCATCGTCGCTGCATCGGGATGGTTACACATGGCGGTCAACTTTTCCACCGGCATGTAGCGGCGGGGAGACGGCCCACTCATCGTTTTGCTCCAGCATGAGCGCCCCGACGAGGCGGACGACGGCCTCTCTATTGGGGAATATCCCCACGACATTGGTCCGCCGTTTGATCTCTTTGTTAACGCGCTCCAGCGGGTTCGTGCTGTGCAACTTCGAGCGCAGGCTCTCGTGGAAGGCCATGTAGGCGAGGACGTCATGCTCTGCCTCGTCCATGAGTTCCGCGACATCCCGGAACCGGTCACGAAGGTTGTCGGCCACCTCGCGCCAGCGGGCATGGGCCTGGTCGCGGTCCTTCTCGGCGAAGACGGTCTTCACCACGGCGCTGACCACCGGCTTGTTGGCCTTGCCCACGCGGGCCAGCAGGTTGCGCTGGAAATGCACGCGGCAACGCTGCCATCCGGCGCCCAAGACCTTGCGCGCAGCGGCCTTCAGACCCTCGTGGGCGTCGCTGATCACCAGCTGCACGCCGCGCAGCCCTCGGCGCGTGAGAGACCGCAGGAAGTCGGCCCAGAACGTCTCGGCTTCCGAGGGCATGACCGTGATCCCCAGGATCTCCCGGCGTCCGTCCGTGTTGACGGCGACGGCCACTATCACCGCCATCGAGACGATCCGACCGCCCTCGCGCAGCTTCACGTAGGTCGCGTCGAGCCAGAGGAAGGGCCAGTCGCCTTCGAGGGGCCGGGTGAGGAAGGCATCGACCCGCTCGTCGATCTCCTCGCAGAGCCGCGACACTTGGCTCTTCGACGTGCCCGTCAGACCCATAGCGCGCACCAGATCGTCAACGGCGCGGGTGGAGACGCCGTGGATATAGGCCTCCTGTATGACCGCCATCAATGCTTTCTCGGCCGTTCTGCGCGGCTCCAGAAAGGTCGGGAAATAGCTGCCCTTGCGCAGCTTCGGGATGTTCAGCCCGATGCTGCCCGCGCGCGTATCCCATTGCCGCGGCCGGTAGCCGTTGCGCTGGTTCTCACGGTCCGGGCTACGCTCGCCATGCGCGGCACCGCACACGGCGGCCACCTCGATGTCCATCAGCCGCTGCGCGGCGTCCTGGATCAGCTCGCGCAGGAAATCCGTGTCATCGCTCTTGGCGATCACCCCCGGAAGGTCGATCATGGTCTCGGTCATCGTGCTCTCCTTCGTTGTCGTCGGTCGTCGAACAACCTCAGACTACGAAGAAGCGCGGTGGCCGCCAGTCAGGCCGCGCGCTGCGCTAAGCCAAAAGGCTTCGCGCGCGGCCTCTTACACCACCCCGTGGGGCACTACCGATTTCATAGTTGCAATTGGAACTAATTATGGTTGCATATGGGACGAAGCTATTCTACCATATATACGCTGAATAACATCATAACCCTATGGGAGGTAATCATGAAAATCGTATTGGTGCATGGAGGCTGGCAGGGCGGCTGGGCGTGGGACGACGTCGCCGCAGCGCTTGAAGAGAAGGGCCATGAGACCTTCCACCCCACAATGTTGGGCCACGAAAAGAACGACAACAGGGCCAGGGTGACACTTTCCAAAATGGCCGACGACCTCATTGGCAGGATCAAGGACCAAGGCTGGACAGAGTTCGCAATAGTCGGACATAGCGGCGGCGGCCCGCTGGCGCAATTGGTGGCTGACGCTATGCCGGATGCAGTAAAAAACATTACCTTTGTGGACGCCTGGGTCCTGCTCGATGGCGAATGCATAAATGATGTACTGCCCGCCGAACTTGTGGGAGGTCTTACCGCGATGGCCAGCGCATCTCCTGACAACACAGTCCCCATGACCCGGGAGTTGTGGGACAACGCTTTCATGCAGGACGCCGACACGGAAAGCTTGGACCGGCTTGCGCAGCGGTTGATATCCTGCCCGATGGGATGGCTCGATCAGTCGATCCGCCTCAACAGCTTCTGGGCGAAGAAACACCCATCTGCCTACGTCTTCCTCAAAGAAGATATGGCCATGCCTGCTGAGGTCTATCGCAACATGGCGTCCCGCCTGGAAAATCCCAAAACCGCCGAAAGTCCCGGCAGCCATCAGGCAATGATGACACGCCCACGCGAATTGGCCGACGCCATCGACAGCGTCCTCTGATGCGTCCCAACGCTTTGATCCCTGGAGGGTGCAGCTTCAGGTTGCCCGAAGGTAATGGCATCCAATGATTGAGGACGCATGCCTGTCCAAAACATCCGGCCCCCTTGGGCCGGATGGCGTTTACGCCGACATCATTGTCCCGGCTGACACCAATTTCGCAAGAACGCACGTCATGGTACACGGCGGCATGCACACTGGCGCCTGCTGGTTGCAGACGCCGGATAACCGGGAAGGTTGGGCTATACGGCTCGCTCGCACCGGTGATCGCGTCATATGCGTCGATTGGCCGGGGTGCGGCCGCAGCGGCTATGTCCCGCCCGAAAAGTTGACGGGACAGCTCGTTGCCGACCAGATCGCCGCGGCGGTAAAAACTCTCAAGGGCGAAATCATCCTCTGGACCCATTCAATGGGCGGCGCCATTGGCTGGCGGATTGCCGAATTGCTGGCCGGCCGGGTCAGCCGTTTGGTCGCGGTCGCGCCTGGCCCGCCAGGCAACATCCAGCCAGCCGCCAAACTGATGTCCCAAGGCCCGGATCGATTGGTCATGGAATTTGCCGGCGTTCCACTCGATGTACATCCGAACGGGCCGGTTGTACTCAGCCATGAGGCAGCCCGCGCCAAACTAATCGGCTCAAGCACGCAGTTTCCTCGTCAACACACGGACAGTTACCTTGCCGGACTGCAGGCAGTCCCCCGGCAACTTTTTCTGGAGCGTATCAATTTCGAAGGGCAGCAATTGCGGATGTTGACCCCAAATGCACTGGCCGGAACCCAGGTGCTGATTGTCACCGGCGACAGCGACCCCGATCATCCTCCCGCTACGGACTCCGCTATCGGCGATTTCCTGACGGAACAAGGGATGATCAGCCGCTTTGTGTACTTACCCGACCACGACATCACCGGAAACGGACACATGATGATGCTCGAACGCAACAGCGATCAGATCCTTGATCTGCTCGTGGTTCTTATC
This sequence comes from Maritimibacter sp., assembly GCF_016774595.1. NCBI lineage: Bacteria > Pseudomonadati > Pseudomonadota > Alphaproteobacteria > Rhodobacterales > Roseobacteraceae > Maritimibacter > Maritimibacter sp. The sequence goes on along the minus strand of NZ_JACBWT010000004.1, from coordinate 86,088 downwards.
AACGAGTCACAGAAAATCAGCCCAACGCAAACATAGAATACGAGGACTGCTCAGCGCACGTCCAGTTGAGAAAAATGGGGGATGTGACAGAGATTGAACCCGTGACCATGGAGTAAACCCCTGAAAGTGGTCCACCAGCAGGGATGGATTTGACCCATAACTTGGAGGATCAGCGATGGCTGGAAAACGAGAGAAGCCCTAAGAAATTGTATCGAAGCTTCGGCAGGTTGAAGTTCCTCAGGGGCAGGGGACGGCGATTGCCGAGGCGGTGCGACATATTGGCATGACACAACAGACGTTCTATCGATGGCGCAAGTTGTACGGCGAGGCGCAACCGTCATTACTCGCACGGCTGAAGCAGCTTGAAAAAGAGTGCCAGCGGCTGCGTCGAGCGGTGTCTGACCTGACCTTGGACAAGCTCATCCTGCCCAAGGTAGCCAGGGGAAACTTCTGAGCCCTTCGCGACGCCGCAAGTGCATTGACCATGTTTGGCAGGAACTGGGCGTGTCCGAGCGCCGGGCCTCCCGTACTTTTGGCGTCGTCGCGTGATCACAAGGCGAACGTAGGATCCTCACGGTCCGAACAGAAACGCCGCGGCCCCTTTTTCCGGTCACTGCCTGGGCGGCTTGACCGGCCCACGTGCCCAGGGGCGCTGAGGCTGCCCTCAGGTCGCATCGTGGCCCGCAATCGCACCCCCACCCAGACAGCGCGTCAGCGCCCGCACAGGATTGTGCCATTTCCTCTGGGGTGAATGTAATGAACCCTGATTTCCAACCGTTTCCAAAACTTCCGAGAGCGATTTGACCGGCTTTGCAATGCGTTACCCGAAATTCCGCAGCAATCGAGCGGGACCGGCGCACAAATGAAGTGGCCGGGCGGCACGATGACGCGGCGCGCTGCATGAATGAGCGGATTCTTCGTAAGCATCCGGCGTGGGCCGCGGTTAGGCGGCTTGTCGGAGTTCCAGGGGTTGCCAGTTCCACGGTAGTAGGTCCGGCACCTGCGAGGCGGTCATGTCGGGGAGCCGGGCGAGAACGTCTGCCAACCAAGCTTGGGGATCGATGTCGTTCAGCTTTGCGGTGACGATCAAGGAATACATGAAGGCGGCGCGGTCGCCGCCGCGCTCCGAGCCGGCGAAGAGCCATGACTTCCGGCCAAGGGCCACGCCGCGCAGCGCCCGCTCGGCGGCATTGTTCGTCAGGCAGATCCGGCCGTCCTCGAGGAAGCGGATGAAGGTCTCCCAACGTTCGGCCTTGAACATGTAGGCGATCGCCTTGGCGACGGGATTGTGCCTCGACATCGTGTCCCGTTCGGTGCGCATCCAGTCGTGAAGCTCGTCGACCAGCGGCCGGACCAGGCGCTGCCGGGCTTCGAGCCGCGCCGCGGCGTCCAGACCGTTGATGCCGCGCTCGACATCGAAGATCGCGTCGATCCGGGTGACGGCCTCCAGCGCCACGGGGGAGATGTCGTGGGCCGGCTTCCGTTTGCGGGCGTTTTCCTTGATGTCGGCCAGTTCGAAGAACTTGCGCCGGGCATGGCTCCAGCAGAGCGCGCTCTTGACCGGGCCGGGATCGCGGTCGCCGCGATAGAGGTCGTTGTAGCCGCCATAGGCATCGGCCTGGAGAACCCCTTTCCAGCCCGCAAGATGCCGGTTGGGGTGGGCCATCTCCCGGTCGCGCGAGAAGTAAAACAGCGCGGCCGGCGGTGCATCGCCCGCGAACGGGCGATCGTCGCGGACATAGGTCCAGAGCCGCGCCGTGCGCGTCCCGCCCTTTGCGAGCAATGGCACTGTCGTGTCGTCCCCGTGAAGCCGTTCGGCCCCGAGAACATGGGTCTGGATCAGGGCATGGATCGGCGCGAGCGCCGCGGCGCAGGCGCCGACCTGGTCGGCCAGGGTCGACAGGCTGAGGTCCACGCCTTCCCGAGCATAGCGCTCGGCTTGCCGGTTGAGCGGCTGGTGCTGGCCGAACTTCTCGAACAAGACCATGGCCAGCAGGTTCGGCCCCGCCCAACCACGCGGCGTGGGGTGGAAGGGGGCCGGCGGCTGGCTGATCTTCTCGCACTGCCGGCAGGTGAACTTCTCGCGGACGGTCTGGATCACCTTCCACTGCCGGGGAATGACCTCGAGCGTCTCGGTGATATCCTCGCCCATCTTCACGATACGATCCGAGCCGCAGCAGGAACAGGCGGAGGGTGCCTCAATCACCACCCGCTCGCGGGGCAGATGCTCGGGGAAGGGCTTGCGGGCCGGGCGGCGGCGCTCGAAGCCGGCGACCGTCGTGGTCTTCGCCACCTTCTCGGCGGCGATTTCGTGCTCGGTGGCCGCGGCTTCGAGTTCCTCGAGCTGCAATTCCATCTGGTCGATCAGGCGGACGCGGCGCTCAGAGCTGTGGCCATACTGCTCGCGCCGGAGCTTGGCGATCTCGAGCCGGAGGTGCTTGATCATTGCTTCGGAGGTCGAAACGACCGCCCGGGTCTGCGCCAGTTCGCTCTCGGCGGCCTCCGCACGAGCCTCCGAGGCCGCGAGCGCGGCGCGCAATCTGGCGATCTCGGAAGCGGCATCTGACATGGGTGAGACCTACCATGCGGCCATCGGAAAGCCCATGCAAATAAGGCTGAAGAAGCCGATTTATCCCGCCTTTGCAGGGCGTTGGGTCCAGCGCGGATTGCGCCAGTCGATCCCCTCCAGGAGATAACCGAGCTGGGCTGCGGATATCTGCACCGCTTCACCACTTCCGCTGATCGGCCAGATGAACTTCCCCGCCTCCAACCGCTTCGTATAGAGCGACATGCCGACGCCGTCGTGCCACAGCAGTTTGACCAGGTCGCCCTTGCGCCCTCGGAAGCAGAAGATCTCGCCGGCATGCGGGTCGCGCCCGAGCCCCTGCTGCACCGTCAGCGCCAGGGTGTTCATGCCGCGCCGCATATCGGTGACCCCGCCCGCGATCCACACGCGCACCCCCGCCGGGAAGGCGATCATCGGCCTTCCAGTGCCGGAAGCAGCCGCGTCAAAACCTCCGGGTCCACCGACGAAGGTGCCAGAAGCCGCCGTCCGTTCCTTAGCACGATCTCGAGCTGAACGTCCGGGGTGTCGCGCGGCGCCTCCTGTGCCGTCACAGGCACTGCCGCAGGCGCCTTGGGTGAAACCGCCAGTGGGATGAATGAAGGCGGCGTCTCGGTGCCAAGCTCACCGTCGCGATACTGTCGCCGCCATATGGTTAGCAGGGAGCGCGACACGCCATGCCGCCGCGCCGTAGCCGAGACCTGGCGATGCCCAAGAAAACTCTCCTCTACGATACGGACCTTGTCCGCATCATCCCAGTGTCGCCGGCGCGGCACGTCCGCGGCGGAGAGGACTTCAATCTCGGGTCTGAACTTATAGTCGGCCATAAGGTCGGACTTAGCACCGACGCCGAAATCCCGTCAGACGGCCTCCGCCGGAGGGATACGATTCTTCTCACGGCTGTGGCGCCGTTTTGCGGCGCCGAAAATCGACCTACGTCCCTCGAACCCGCCGCAAGAAACGGAATGCTTTAATGGTTGCTGACAACGGCAAAGTGCAGATCCAACGCGATGTCTGCATAGATCTTTTCGACAAACTGGCGCCCCCTCCGGCCTTGCGTGTCGCCCTCGGGCTGATGCATGCGCAAGAACTGATCGGAACCTGGCGGTACAACCCGGTTGCGGGCCCGCCGCCCGCGTTTTTCGAGGAAACCGCGGTCATCCGGGCGCGCGTTTCGCCGGGCCGCACGAACGACAACCGGATGTTTCATGCCGCGCTACCTTGGCTCGAGGACCACCGCACACTTTTCGATGAAATCGACTTACTCCAGGGCGGTCAGTACATCCGTTGGCGGGCATCGCCCGAACTCTTCGAACGCATGGCGGAGCGTATTCACTCCTACGCGCTTCTGGATTTCGAAATCATTCGGTCCCTGCGCAGCGATGCTCAGCACGCTGCATACCTCCTGACCCAGGTTCACATTCGAAAACTGCGTCCGAAATTCGAAATCCGTATTAACCCGGAGGTGTGGCGAACCCAACGCCAGGCCTTTCTCCGCGCGTTCGAGCGCCTGGCGCCTCTCATGAACGCGGAATTCCATGTCGCGTCGTGTTTCGCGAAGGACCGGCCGGTGCTCGAACGGCTGGTGATAAAAGCGGTCACGGAAACCACGAAATGGGCCCCGAAGGCGCTGAAGAAGTTCCCGCCCAACCGCGGCTTCGTGATCATCGCACCAGGGGGCAAGCGCATCAAACAGCGCACATTGGCCGAGATCGAAGCCATTGATGCAGGGCGCGTCCTGCCGCCTCCTTGAGGCCGTTCACATCTGCACCACCCGTGAACTCAAAAACGAAAGCACGATATACACGAGCCTTCGGACGCGTTCTCGGGGTTCCCATGGAAAGATCCGCACAGGAAGGTGTCGCTTTGTTTCGTGCCCGCACCACCTGACCGGTGCGACACGCTGAACGCCCCGGGCTCGCGGCGTCTGAACCCAACGGTTTCAAAAAAAGTCGGAGATTTCCGAAATCCGTTTTTCCCCATCGGACAATCGACCCAACTCCTTACCAGAGCCGGGCGCGGTGCCCTGCTTGTGACCATCTGGAGATCATACGCCCATGAAGCCACTTCCACTTGTAGAACTCGGTGCTTTCATTCATCCGAGATCGCCTTTCAGGAGCGAGCGCCAAAGGGGTCTCGGCCGCCGGTCACTCGCAGCCGACTTTCTGAACGGCGCAGGTTTTCCGCGCGGCCCACAGATCACCCATCGCGGTAAGCTCGATTGGCGCCGCATGATCAACCCGCCGCACCGCAGGTCTGCACCGGTCTCGAGCAAGGCCGACATTGAGCGACGCTCAACTTCCGGAAACTGCGTCAGGCCCATTTCGCCGCGGGGGTGCACGCAATGACGCTGTTACCCGTCCGGACCGTCCGCTGCCTTTACGAGGACGAGACGCTTCAGGTGATCGAAGATATACTCGGGGGCCGGGCGTTTGACCTCGCGAGTGATCCGATCGCCAACCAAACCCTTGATCCGGCCGCCTGGCGTTCGATGGATAAGGGCCCGGTGTGCATGTCCATGTCCATCGCACCGGAGCAACGCTGGGCGTTCGCTCGGGCCATTGCGTATGATCGGTATTTGCCAAACGTCGTTCTGGGCCACGTGCACTCGATGCAAAAGGCAGGTGAGATTCAAGGGCCCTGCGAAGTGGTATATTTTCCGGACGCAATCGGCATTCTCCATGACACTTGCTGGCCTCGCAATGAGCGGGGTGCTCTGCAATGTCCCGACGCGCATATGTGCCTCATAACGCGCGACATCCAACGCCCCGATGACTTCATTCGACGGAACGACACGTTCGAGCGAACGCTTTGGCGCTGGTTGGATCACCTGCACGCAAAGACCGTGCCATGTAATGGCCTGAAACTGCCTCGGATCGAGCATCTCAAGCGCGCCGCTTGAGGTCGCCCAACTGACACCGAACCAGACCACCCGGAAGGCGGCCTGATCTTCTGGCCGCCGGAAATCCCAAACAGAGGAGTTCGTCATGGGGAACGACATCAGAAACAAGGGCCTACTGCTCGACGAGGCCGACTTCGCCCTGCCAAGCGATTGCACCCTGGAGACCTTGGCCGAAAGCGTCCTGGAATTTTGCCAAGCGGCATTTTCCAACGAGTTCGACAACCCGTCTCTCGAGTTCTACGGGGTCGTCGCAGAGGGGTTCCCCGAAGAAGACGCCTGCGCATTCCATGAAGAACCGACTATTTGGCTCGAAAAAAACATGGGCTTTCGCGGCACGTTCCTCAAGCTCGCCGACGGCCTGGGGATTCCTGAAGAAAAGGCAAGTCAGGCAATCAAGACCGGTCACGGTGACCTCCTTGAAGATCATCTCAAGATCGAAGTCATGCGAAATCTCGACGATCGAAATTATCATGAGGCCGAGACCCTGATGCTGCACCTCCCTGGTGTTCGAGAAATCGGCCTTCCCGGCGTGTTGCACAGCGGTCACTTTGATATGAGCGGCCGGGATGTCATCGTAGATTACCGGGTCAACAATTATGGGCCAGGGCGAAGAATTCTTGCCGAGATTGGCTTCAACTGGGGGCAGTAAACCCAGAAAGCTGACCTCTTGGTCGCGATGGCGCCGGCAAACCCGTTCAGCCGGACGGGCTTGTCGGGGCGGCGCCGATGTCGGTCACAACCAGCCGGACTCGCATCAGCGGGCGCGCAGGTCGGCCCGTGCGAGCGCTGCGACAAGGTCCGTGCGTGTCACAATCCCAGTGATCCGACCGTGCTGCAACACAGGCACCGCATCGACGCCATCGTCCGCAAGCATTGGCATGAGGGCGGCGAGCGGCGTGGTCGGCGTCGCGCGCGGTCCGGCAACGCTCATGATGTCCTGCGCCTCAACCGGTCGATCTCTGCGCCGATCGGTAAGTCGCCGAAGAGCGGGAAGGAACCGCCGCTTCAACCGCGCAGCGTCGTCGTCCGCCCGCATGATCAAGTGGATCTGGAAGATCACGCCAAGATATCGCCTGTCCCCAGTGACCACCGGAAGCGACGTGAACCGATGTCTGCGGAATTCCTGCGCCACCTGGGCGAGCGAAGTTTCCGGCCCCACCGTCACAAGATCACGAGACATCATGTCCGCAGCCGTGATCGGCCCGGTCCTGTGCGTGACGGCTTGAGCCTCGGCCGCCCCGATGAGCCGCGCGAGGTCTTCGACCCCGAGGTTGAAGGACTGCCGATAGCGTTCGAGGATCCCCGTCAGTTCCTCTTCACTGAGGCCCAGACGCTCATTCGGCGCCGCGTCCTCCGTGCCATGCGGGTTCCGGTCGTGGAACTGCCGGAACGGATAATGGCGCCCTGTAAGTCTTGCGTAGAGCACTGCAAGCGCCACCAACGCCAGCGTCCCCACTGCTATGGGCGCCAACGCAAACCGGAACCCCAATGTTTCGATGACCTCCGGGTTCAGCGCGGCCGTCATTGCCACTGCGCCTGCGGGCGGATGGACCGCGCGTGCAAGGATCATGACGACGATGGCCAAGGCCACAGATAATGCAATCCGCCCCAACGGGTCCGCCACAAACAAGCAGACGGCGACCCCGACCAGCGCCGCGAGCGTGTTGCCCACCACCGCTGACCACGGTTGTGCCAGCGGGCTGTTGGGCACGGCGAAGAGCAGCACCGCGCTCGCCCCGAACGGCGCAACCAAGTAAAGCCCGAGCGCCGGATCGATCTGCGGCGACAGGAGGAGCAGTCCCGTGACGCCCAAGCCCACCAGGGCGCCGAGACCAGCCCGGAGAGCCTCACGGGTCGATGCGCGGGGGACGACCGGGCCGAGTGAACGCAAGATGGACAAGACGATGCCTCGTTTCAACTTTGCCCTGATTTTCAGCAAAGTGCCCGGTCTGCAAGCAGGTTGTCCTGACGTCAGCCGCGCAAGAGCTCGAGACCCTGAGCCAGCGGTCTCATCGGACCACAGGGAAAATTGCCGCGGCCGCCGGTGCAAATACGATCACGCCAAGCCCAGCGGGTTGGCAGCGGCCACGCGCCTCGTGGAGGTGCCTGGCAGCAACGCGTCTGCTGTTCCTGCTTGTGAAAAGCGGTGCGATTGCAGCAGGAACCGCAATCGCACCGGGGAGCCCTCACGGGGTTTATGACGCCCAGTGTCTCTCGGACGAGCCGAGGTTGTCCTGACCCCTCAAGGGGAAAATGACTAGGCCGCAAGCGGCGTTAAAAGGACTGCCTTTCGGGCGTATGAGTAACCGATCCAGGAGTTCACTTCGCATCGGTCACAAGAAGAAGGTAGGACTGTTTTTCGGAGGCCCAAAACTTTCTGGCGACTTTTTTGGATTTTTTTACATTCCGGGCGCATGCCTTGGCATCTTCCGTGCGAGGCGGGCCACACTTGGCGCGGGTTCGACACGTAGGCAAGAAAGGCGCGACTGCAGACAAAACTGCAACCGCGCCGATATCCCTCACGGGGGATTATGTCGCCGAAGGCCTCGAAAACCGAGAGCATCCTGACCCCTCAAGGGGGAAATGACCGCGCCGCAAGCGGCGCTACAAGATCTGCCTTTCAGGCGCAAGCGACCGAGCCAGCAGTTGCCTTCACATCGGTAGCTCCCGGTGTCTCGGCCATAGGGTTGCATCACGCCAACACAAAATGGGTTAAGGTATCGCTTAGACACCATTATCGGAAAACAAGGGTTGCCCGCGTCAGGGACTGGGCAAGCGATAGTTTGGGTTAGGCCGCCCCCTGCCCGCCCACGAGCCGCGGCGCCAATCAACCACCGCGGCCCTCTGCGTTCCCGCTTCAGGCGGTGTCGACATCGAGGATGTCGCACACCGCTTGAACCAGCGGTCGCCTAAGTTCCACAATGACGTCGAGCGCCGACGACCCGTCGCGGACGTATTCTGCCGACTCGATCATCAGCCCTTCGAAGAAACACCGCTTCCCCTGGATCCGAACGGGGCCCGCGACACCTGGCACCACGACGATCGCATCGACAAAAGCACCATCCGTCAGCATGAGGGAGTCGACGGTAATGGAAGGGGCGAGGCGATCGCAAATCGCGGCCTTGATCGCGGACGCGTGGGGCAGGATTGCCTCCAGGGCCGGCTCACCCGTATCACGGAACGTGGCCCCGGTGAGGGACACGCGTTCGACGGGGCAGAACTCTGCCTCCACCGTCACGGGCAACAATCCGTCCGGGAGCGCGACCTCTGCGCGAATGAACGTGTCATCGATGACGGAGAGGGCGAGGATGGCGGCAATTGTAGTCGTGGTCATTTCAGACTCCTGTTTTTAAGATTCAATTACGACCCGGATCAACGGGTCGAGGAGGACGTGGGTCGTTTTTCGGCGCTGCAAAAATTTTTCTCGGGGCGCACTGAGCGTGCCCTCCCAGGCACGCGTCGCTGCTCACGACACAAGTTCATTATCCCGTGGCGCTATCCGGATTTGGGGCACGTCCGCCGCGCCACCTTCCGCTTCCCTACGGACTTCAATTCAGGATGCGACAATGGGAATGGCAGTTTGCGAACCGGTCCACCTCGCCCATCCCCGAGCCCGGCATACGCGTCAGCCGCGTAACGCAGCTGAACCCTGACCAATCCGCTTTTCCAGGCGGTCTTCATCCTGCATCATCGCCCTTACGACCGCTCGTGAAGCGCCAAGGCCGAGACATGTCCGTCGTCAGGTGATTTGGAACACGAGCGCCTGATCTCGAACGGAGGGTCTGGCTCGACGGGGTTTCAGTCTATGCCGCTGTCTGGCGGTGCAGCAAGCGGCGCTTCTCGATGGTCCTGGCTTTGATCTCCTTTCGTCGTCGCAGGATGGCTTCGGCCCTGCCGAGATAGACATCGGCAGGGGTGAGGTTGCCGAGGCTCTCGTGGTAGCGGTGGTGGTTGTAGTGGTCGATGAAGTCGCCGATCGCCGCTTCCAAGGCGCCTGGCAGGTAGTAGTTCTCGAGCAGGACGCGGTTCTTGAGGGTCTGGTGCCAGCGCTCGATCTTGCCCTGGGTTTGTGGGTGGCACGGGGCACCGCGAACATGATCCATGTTCTGGCTGGCCATCCAGTCGGCCAACTCCCCGGAGATGTAACTGCTGCCATTGTCGCTGAGCAGCCTAGGCCGATGCGCGACCGTGGCGCGGTCACAGCCAGATGCGACCAGAGCATCCTCCAGGGTGGCAGTCACATCCGAGGTCTTCATCGTAGTGCAGAGCCGCCAGGCAATGACGTAGCGGCTGAAGTCGTCGAGGATCGTCGACAGGTAGAACCAGCCCCAGCCGACCACCTTGAAGTAGGTGAAGTCGGTTTGCCAAAGCTGGTTCGGCCGGGTCGTCTTCTCATGGAACTCGTCGGCAGCTTTGATGACCACAAACGCCGGGCTCGTGATCAGGTCCTGTGCCTTCAAGAGCCTGTAAACGCTGGCTTCCGAGACGAAGTAGCGCTTCGTGTCCGTGAACCGCACCGCCAGTTCTCGCGGCGACAGCTCGGGCTCTTCGAGCGCCAGATCGACGATCTCCTCGCGCACGTTGTCCGGAATACGGTTCCAGACACGCGCCGGGTGTGACGGCCGATCTGCGAGCCCGGCGCTGCCCAGCTGCAGGTACCGATCATACCAGCGGTAGAAGGTCGTCCGGGGAATCCCGAGCAGATCCAGTGTCTGCTTCGCCGACAGGTGCGATTGCTCCACTTGCCGGATGATCTCCAGCTTCTCGGATGCGGGATACCTCATTCCTCGTCGTCCCCATCCCCGAGCATGCTTTTTTTGAGCAAGCGGTTCTCCAGCGTGAGATCGGCAACCGCCTCCTTCAGCGCCGCTGACTCCTGCCGCAGGTTCTTGACCTCAGGGCTTGTCGCCTGGCGGGCCACGTCGCCCGCAAGACGCTTCTTGCCGGCTTCCAGGAACTCTTTCGACCAGCTGTAATACAGGCTCGTCGCGATACCCTCGCGCCGGCAGAGCTCGGCGATGCTGTCCTCGCCACGCAGACCTTCCAGCACGATCCGAATTTTCTCCTCGGCCGAATGATGCTTCCTGGTGCGCCGCCGGATGTCTTTCACGACCTTCTCAGCAGGCTCTTTACGTGTTCCGGGTTTCTGTCTCATCTCCACTCCTTAGCGGTTACGATGAGCCAGAAACCCTCCGTTACGAAATCAAATCAGATGTCCCAGAGGTCCTGACGGGAGACACGCACGAGCCGCATGCGTCCAACTTTCTTGGGATTGCTTCACGCTTTTTTGCCCTTTTGCACCCACTCCACCGCATCGACTTCCTCACTGGAGTCGAACCACCGCATCTCGGAACGGGCGAACAGATTCACCATTCGCGTGCCCCATTCCATCCAACTTCGCTCTCCGACCACTGCGACGCGACTGAAATCGTTTGTATGGGCCGTGTCGATCTTGAGGTCTTCCAGCAGTGCCGAGGCATTTCCGTACCCTTCAAACTTAGTCAGATCGAGCAAAAGTCCGGGCCTGCCGCCTTGGGAAAGTCGCTCATGAATTAGCGTGTGCATCCGCTCGAAGTCATCTTCTGACAACTTGCCTTCGCACACCAGTCCGATGACATCGTCATGCTCGGTCAGCGTTTCCTTGAACATGAACTCCCTCCTTTTCACCTGAACGGCCATGGCCGTAGAGATCAGCGTTATCGTGTGCGCGCTCTTCATGCTCAAATTCGAGGCTGGAATGGTTGATGTCGAATTCTTCTTTCAGCCGCTTCTTGATCGCACTCTTGATCTCTTCAATTCGCGGCCACGCTTCGGCCTTCACGACGATGTGGCAGTCGAGCGCGGCTTCATGCTCCTGCATTTGCCAGAGATGGACGTGGTGGACCTCGGCGACGCCTTCGGTGTTCCGCATCGCTTCGACGACGGCCTCGTTGTCGATGTCCGGCGGGCTGCCGAGCATCAGCGTTCGGATCGGACCACCGATCTCCGTGAAAGCCAGATAGAGGATATAGAGCGCAATGCCGATGGTGATGGCCGGATCGACCCACCGCATGTCGTAGAGGATGATCAGCGACCCACCGACGATGACCGCAACGGAAGCAAGTGCGTCGGAGAGGTTGTGCAGGAAGAGCGCGCGGATGTTTACGCTGCCTTTCTGCATCGAGTAGGTCAGCAGCGCTGTCAGGGTGTCGACGACCAGTGCGACCCCGCCCAAGATCACGACCGTCCAGCCCTGCACTTCGGGCGGATCGATCATGCGCATGCCGCCCTCGTAGATCAGGTAGAACCCGATCAAGATCAGCGTCGTGTAGTTGATCAGAGCTGCCACGATTTCGACCCGGCCATAACCGAATGTCATGCGCTCGTCGGCCGGTCGCCTCGCGATCTTGCGCGCGGCGAAGGCGATGACCAGCGACGCCATGTCCGAGAAATTGTGAAGCGCGTCCGCGATGAGCGCGAGGCTGCCTGAAAGTATGCCGCCAACGATCTGCGCGACGGTCAGAAGCCCGTTCGCCCAGATCGCAATTGATACTCGTCGATCGCCGGAGTCGGGGTCGATATGGGCGTGGCCGTGATCATGCGGCACGGTTCGTCTCCTCGTGGCGATGGTTCGGCTGGGCGAAACCGGGAAGCCGAGGCAGGTGTCCTCGCCGGATTACTCGCACCCGCCTGTTCATCCAGTGGCGGATAATGTTGCGATAGAGCCAGTCGCGCAGAATTCCGAAGTTCTGACGATGCTTCAAGTAGAAGTCGTCGGGCGTATCGAAGGTTCCGAAGTCGCTGGCGATGCCGGTCTTCTGAATGTAGGTATCGCGCCCGGTCCATTCGACCGGCGGCGCGCTCAGGCAGCTGGTGCCCGCTCCGTATCCGCAAAGGCTCTCGGACTCGCTGAACTCGCGTTGTAACGATGCCAGGAATGGCGCGTCCAGTATGAAGCCTTCCAGGTTGACCCATCCGCTCTCGGTTTCGACCTCGACCCAGGAATGAAGGATTTCTTTCGGGGCGACGGGATAGACGAGCTCCGGCACGACCCCGCGCTGGAGCGCCTTGTGGATGGTGAAACCATGCAGCCGGCAGCGGACCCCGAGCGCGCGGAGCAACGCCATGAGAAGCGTGCCCTTTGTGTTGCACTGGCCGTATCCGTCAGCCAGCACTTCGGACGCAGGGATGTCGTCAGAGCGATTGTAACCGAAAGCGATCTCGTTTCGGACGAAATCATAGGCGGCACCGATCCGGTCACGCTCGGCAAGTGCGTGCCAGCCTCGGTCCGCGACTAGGTCCGCAATGGGAGCGGCTTCGAAATCCAGCAGCCGCGTGGCTGTCAGCAAGGGGTCAACGGCGGGCAAGATGCATCTCCTCGAATCTATCGAGGGTCTACATAGAGGCTACAGCGACTGTAGCTTCAAGCCTGTTCTTCAAGAACTGCGGGGGGCGGCGAGAATGACCGTCGCCCCAGCCAGACAGATGACCGCTCCAATTAGATCCCATCTGTCTGGTCTTTCACCCTCCGCCCACCACATCCACCCAATCGACGCCACGATGTAAATGCCGCCATATGCGGCAAAGACTCTGCCGGCAGCGGGGGCCTCAACCTGCGAAAGCAACCAGCGATCTCGGCCAACGCTGCGAGCGGAAAGGCAATCGCGGCACTCATGCGCCGATGTCGTCGTGCTCGGTCAGGCATTCCGAATGGTCCCGCAGGACCTCGAGCACTCGGCAACCCGCGGTTCGCCCGCCGCTGCACTCGTGGACCATGCGCTTTAGCTCGGTGCGAAGCGCTTTCAGGCGCGCCATGCGTTGCTCGACCTGGCCGAGTTGCCGGCGGGCGATCGCATCTGCCTCGTCGCACGACTTTTCCGGATGGTCGCTGAGATCGAGGAGTTCCCGGATCGCATCGAGCGAGAAACCGAGTTGCCGCGAATGACGGATGAATGATAGCCGATCGAGTTCGGCATCCCCGTAGCGGCGTTGCCCACCCTCCGTCCGGCCCGGTTCAGGCATGAGCCCGATTTGTTCGTAGTACCGGATGGTCTGCACCTTGGTGCCGGTCTTCTTCGCCAGACTGCCAATCGTCAGCATATGTTTCCCTCAGAGAACCTACAGACTTTGTAGGTTTGGTGGGTTGATAGCGCAAGTCCAAGACTCACAGATGCGTGACCTCCCGCCGCAGCCGGACAATCAGGCTTGAATCTACAGTAGCTAGAGGATGTAAACGCAGAAACAATCAAGAATCAATGACAGGCTGTCCGGATTGTCCCTCGCATCGGTAAGAAAAGTTCTCTGGGTATTGGTGGGCATTGCAGCCATCGCGCTCGGGTGGCTTCTGCTCTGGTCCGACTATCGCGCCGACAACGCGCGATCAGAGGCAGATCCGGCTTTCGTCGCGGAGTTCGAACTGACCGATCATCAGGGCATGGTACGAACCGAAGACGATTTCGCGGGGCGCTGGATGCTGATCTTCTTCGGCTTCACCAACTGTCCCGATGTCTGCCCCACCACCCTGTCAGAGGTCGCGGCCGTGATGGAGGGACTGGGCGATGACGCTGCCAAGGTGCAGCCGATATTCATCACGATTGATCCCAAACGCGACACGCCCACGGCGCTTGCGGATTACGTTCCCCTGTTCGATGCCGGCATCATCGGACTGACCGGCACACCGGAGCAGATTGCACAGACGTCGGAAACTTTCCCGATCTTCTTCGAACGCATCGAAGAAGCCTCTGCCCCCGACGGCTACACGATGGGGCATACGTCGCATCTGTTCCTTTTCGATCCAGACGCAGGCTTCGCCGAGTCCTGGCCCTACGGCACGCCCGCCGAAGAGATCCTCGCCGATTTGAGAGAAAGGATCTGACAGACATGGCCCGAGTATCCGGAGAAACGGCACTGGGACTGGCATGGGTGACTGCTCTCACGGCGTCGCTAGCCGTACTCTTCATCGGTGAGGTGCTGGGACAGACGCCCTGCCTGCTCTGCTGGTTCCAGCGAGCCTTCATGTTCCCGCTGGCCATCATTCTCGGGCTCGGCCTCTGGTGGCGCGACCCGCTCGCGGGCCGTTACGGGATCGCGCTTGCGCTCGGTGGTGGCGCTGTCGCGCTCTGGCACATGGGTCTTTACGTTGGCCTGATCCCCGAGCGCATCCAGCCCTGCACGGCCGCTGGTCCCTCCTGCACTGACGACAACCAGTTGGTCTTCGGCATTCCGATCCCGCTGATGGCGCTTGCCGCTTTCGCCCTGATCGGCGCGCTGTCGGCACTCTCCCTGAAGGAAACACGAACATGAACAGACGCGGCCTGATCCTCTCCGTTCTCGCCCTCGGCGTCGCCGGTTTCGGCGGCGCGACGTGGTACGCAACACGCCCCGGTCCGGTGCCGGAGGCCGCGCCTGTCGCCCCGGAGATGGCGGAGGCTCTGATCCGGTCCTATTCGCCCGTTCTCGGTCCCGAGGATGCGCCCGTAACCATCGTCGAGTTCTTCGACCCGGCCTGTGAGGCTTGCCGCGCCTTCTATCCGGTGGTCGAAGCCATCATGGCCGAGCATGGCGATGCCGTGCGCGTGGTGATCCGCTATACGCCGTTCCACGGCGCGGCGTCCGAGGAAGCGATTCGCGTGCTCGAGGCCGCGCGCATGCAGGGCGTCTTTGAGCCGGTTCTCGAAGCGGTACTACGGGAACAGCCGAGATGGGCGTCGCATGGAGCACCCGAGCCGGGACTGATCCTGGAGATCGCCGCAACGGCGGGCCTCGATGCGGAGGCCGCGCGCACGCAGATGCTTGCGCCGGACGTAGTGGCGATCCTGAACCAGGACCGTGCCGACGTCGAGACTGTGGGCGTCCGCCAGACGCCCACGTTCTTCGTGAACGGCAAGCCGCTCGACCCGTTCGGCGAAGCCGAACTGCGAAGCCTGGTCGCGGCTGAAGTTACAGCGGCGCGAAGCTGAACCAAGAGAATGGGAAGAGCAGGATGAGGACCTTCTTTACTACCGGCGCTCTGACAGCGCTTTTGTCGTCCGCGGGGGCTTTGACGCCGGCGCTGGCAGGATCTGAGGACGTGGTCGTCGAAGGCGCTTGGTCCCGCGCGTCCATCGGCATGAACCGCCCCGGCGCCGCCTACATGACGATCCGAAATACCGGCAATACACCGGTGACACTGATCGGTCTCGTGACGCCGCTCGCCATGATGCCCGAAATCCACGAGTCCAAGACCAATGCCGATGGCGTGAGTTCCATGGCTCCGGCCGACGAAATAACCATCGCGCCAGGCGAAAGCGTGTCGCTCGAGCCGGGCGGTCTGCACGCGATGCTGATGCAGTTGCAGACGCCGATGACGGAAGGAGGATCCTACCCGCTGACGCTGCTCTTGGACGACGGGGGCGAAGTGACGGTCGAGGTGCCGATCCTTGGGATCGCCGCGCGCGGTCCAAACGACTGATGCGACGACGGACGATCCTTCGATACGGCGCAGCGGGTGCCGGGGCGCTAGTCATCGCGCTCTTCGTCGGTTGGTGGCAAGTGGACGGGCCTGGTGCGCCCGAACCGGAGGGCCAGCTGCCGCTGGCTCTGTCCGCCATGGACTTCAGCCTGACGGATCACGACGGAAACGAGGTCGGGCCGGAAACGCTGATCGGGCGCCCTGCGATGGTGTTCTTCGGCTTTACCTACTGTCCGGACGTCTGCCCGACCACGCTCTCGGACATTTCGGGATGGCTCGACGATTTGGGGGACGAGGCAAACGAGATGTCCGTTGTTTTCATCACTGTCGATCCCGAGCGCGACACTGTCGATGCGATGTCGGAGTATGTCGGCTATTTCCATCCGGCGATCCGCGGCTGGACCGGCGAAGATGAGGAAATCGCGAAAGCGGTCCGCGGCTTCCGCGCGAGCTACGAGCGGGTGCCGACCGAGGGTGGCGGCTACACGATGAACCACACCGCCAGCGTTTTCCTTTTCGACGCTGCAGGGCGGTTCGTCACCATGATCGACTATCACGAGCCGAGGGAATTCGCGGTGCCGAAGATTCGCCGCGCACTCGAACAAGAAACTGAGGGGGCAACATGAAGATCAGAGCTATCGCGGCAGGTATCGGAATTGTCGCCGCGCTATCGGGTGGTGTCGTTTTTCTTTCGGGGAGCTGGTCGAAGGACCCCGTACCTCCGGGCCTCGCGGCAGCAAGCATATGGACGCCGGACGGTCTCCAGCCTCCCCCGTTTGTGGTGTCGGAACGGCCGCGAATTGCGCAGGCAGGAGCCGAGCCCACGACGTTGCCTAGCCCCATTCCTCTTATGCAAATCTCGGTCGCTGATACTTCCTTGCCGACGATCGAACCTCCCCTTTCCACTTGGTCGCGCGACATAGAAAGCGGTGAGACGCTCGACACAGTTCTCGCGGAGGCCGGTCTCTCGGCGACCGACCGTGCGGAAGTCGCCCTCGCTCTTGGCGCGGAATATGATTTGAGGCGGCTGCGGCCGGGACATTCGGTCACCGTCGTCTCGACGATGGACAGCAGCCCGCGCAGCGTCGTGCTCGCCATCGAAAACGGTGTGCGCATCGAGGCGATCTTCGGCGATGAGCTTGCCACGCAGGTCGTCACCCCGGAGTCCGAGACGGTAACGCTTTCCGGGGAAGCGGTGATCGACAGCTCGCTTTTCGCTGCGCTCGACGAAGCCGATATCCCGGCCCGATTCGCGGTGGACCTGGCGCAGATGCTCGGCGGAACGGTGGATTTTCGCCGTGAGATGGCAGGCGGCGAAACGCTTCGGCTTCTCTGGCGCGAGGCGCGCGTCGGAGACGACAGGATCGGCCAGCCTGACCTTGCCTTCGCCGCGCTGGAGGTCGGCGGCGCGCTCTACGAGGTTGTTTGGCCGGACAGCGGCAGCGGACAGGCGACGATCTTCGTCGACGGCGAAGTCCTCCGCGTCTTCGCGCAGCCCGTCGAAGGTGCGCGCCTGAGCTCTGTTTTCGGCCGCCGCACGCATCCGGTCTATGGGAACGTGCGAATGCACACCGGCGTCGATTTCGCTGCGGCGCGAGGGACGCCGGTTCACGCCACGGCACCCGGGCGCGTCAGCTTCATCGGCTGGCGGAACGGGTACGGCCGCGTGGTTGAAATCTCGCATGGCTCGGATACCACGACGCGCTATGCACATCTCAGCGCGGTCCCGGAAGGCCTCGTGCAAGGCCAGCGCGTGGGCGCCGGAGACGTGATCGGTCGTGTGGGCGCCACCGGCACCGCGACCGGTCCGAATCTGCACTACGAGGTTCTGGTGGACGGTCGGCCGACCGATCCTCTCTCCGACGAGCGGCTCGCCGAAGCTGCCGAGCGCGAAGCGGATGACACTGGCGCGCTGTCGCGATTGGCCGAAGTCCGCGCGCTTCTCGCTGAAAGTCTCGACCGCGAGATCGCCCTGACAGCAACCGAAAGGCTCTGACCCATGAAACGTCTGACACAAGCCCTGACCTTCGCCATCGCTCTGTTTCCGGCGGCGCAGGCCCTCGCGGAGGCAACTGCCATCGATGTCCGAAAGACCAATGGATGCGGCTGTTGCCTGTCCTGGATGAACCATCTCCAGGAGAACGGCTTCGCACCGACGGGCCAGGACATGTTCGGCGGCCTTCTCGTGCGCTTCAAGCTCGACAACGGGGTGCCGCAGCGAATGGTCTCCTGCCACACGGCGCTCGTTGACGGCTACGTGATCGAGGGCCACGTGCCGGCCGCTGACATCCGCCGGCTTCTAGACGAGCGGCCCGACGCGGTCGGTCTCGCGGTTCCGGGCATGCCCTACGGTTCGCCCGGCATGGGGCCCGAGGAGGACCGCGAAGCCTACGACGTCTTTCTGGTTTTGAAGGACGGCTCGACCGAAGTCTATTCGAGCTACCCGGAAGGGTAAGACACCTGACGAATGGATCAATTGTCCCCGATCATGCTCGGCTTTCTCGGAAGCCTGGCCGCCGGCACATTGACAGCCGTCGGGGCAGTCCCCGTGCTGGTCGGGCGGATCCCTTCACGCGCCACCCGCGACCTGTCGCTCGGCTTTGCGGCTGGCGTGATGCTCGCAGCTTCGTTCTTCTCGCTGATCATTCCCGCGCTGGACGCGGCCGAGCCACGGTTCGACAACGGGGCAGCGCCCGCGGCCATCGTCTGCATCGCAACCCTTCTGGGCATGGCTGCCGTTGCCCTGATGAACGAGAAGCTGCCGCACGAGCATTTCAGAACGGGCCGCGAAGGTCCGGACGCCGCGTCGCTCCGGCGGGTCTGGCTCTTCATCATCGCAATCACGATCCACAACTTTCCCGAGGGTCTTGCGGTCGGGGTCGGGTTCGGTTCCGGTGGCATGGAAGGTGGCCTCCCACTCGCCATCGGTATCGGCTTGCAGAACGCGCCCGAGGGTCTGGCGGTTGCGGTGTCGCTCATGGGTGAAGGATACGCGAAACTGCGCGCCTGGGGCATTGCGGCCCTCACCGGCATGGTCGAACCGATCGGCGGGTTGCTCGGGGCGGGTATCATCACGCTGTCGGAGCCGCTGCTGCCCTGGGGGCTGGCATTCGCCGCCGGCGCGATGCTCTATGTCATCAGCCACGAAATCATCCCCGAGACCCATCGCAGCGGACATCAGAACAAGGCAACGCTCGGACTGTCGATCGGTCTTGTCCTGATGCTGTTTCTCGATGTCTGGCTGGGGTGAGGCAATGTTGTCAGCCGAAAGACCGCCGGTGATCGGCATGTTGGCTGCCGTCGCGGCTTTCGCGATCGATCAGGTTACAAAGGCCATCGTCGTCACGAATGCGAGCGTCCTGAGCGCTGGTGTTCCCGTGTTTCCCGGATTCAACCTCACGTTCCATCGGAACGATGGCGTGACCTTCGGACTTTTGGGCGGCGCGCCGTGGTGGAGCCTCGTGGTGCTCGCTCTTGCCGTGTGCGCTTGGCTTGTGATCATGATGCTGCGCACCCGGGACGGGATCGAGGCGCTTGCCTACGGGGCGATCATCGGCGGCGCCTTCGGCAACGTCTTGGACCGCCTCAGGTTCCGGGCCGTGACCGATTTCCTCGATTTCTACGCTGGCGCCGCGCACTGGCCAGCCTTCAACATGGCTGACGTCTTCGTGGTCGGCGGCGTCGGATTGCTTCTTATCGCGCCGATGATCACACGACGGCCCAGGTGCGGTCCATGACGCTGTTTTGGACGCCGTCCCGGGAACGGGTGATTTCCCTGCCATCGCGCATGATGGCGGCCATTGCAGCCGGTGGCGTTGCCGTTCTGACCCTACCTCCGTTCTCGATCCTCCCGCTTGTCCCCGTTGCCTACGCCACCCTCCTTGTCCTCCTCCGGCATCTCCCGGTCGCCAAGGCAGCACTTGTCGGCTGGGCGTTCGGTCTCGGGCAGTTCGGTTTCGGACTCTCGTGGATCGCGGAGAGTTTCTACGTGGATGCCGAGCGATTCGGTGCGATGGCGATCCCTGCCGTCGCAGGATTGTCCGCAGGTCTCGCCGCCTTTCCGGCCATCGCGTCGGCGCTCTTCACCGCCATCGCACGCCGTCGTGCGATCGAAGGCGTGGCGGCCTGTCTACTGTTCGCGACCTGCTGGACGGCGGCAGAGTGGCTACGAGGGCACGTGCTCACGGGATTTCCCTGGAACCTCGTCGGCTATGCCCTTGTCGACTACGCGGCCTTGCGGCAGCCGGCTGCATGGGTCGGAAGCTATGGGTTGAGCTTTTTCGTAATACTCGTCGGCACTCTTCCGGCGCCGGCCCTCTTGACGGAGGTGCGCCCCCGCTGGAGCATCCCACTGCTCGGCGTTGGGATCGTTGTCGCGATCTGGTCCGCAGGCGTGGCGCGGCTCCAGCTCGAGCCGCCAGGCCCGCCGGGGCTCGATTTGCGGATCGTTCAGGGCAACGTTCCCCAGCAGGAAAAGTGGGCGCCCGAAAACCGGGTGGCGACGATCACTCGCTATCTCGACCTCTCGACTCGTCCCGGCTCTGTCGACATCCTGCTCTGGCCCGAAACCGCCTTCCCGGGCTTTCTCGATGAGGATTCCGGGGCACGGTCGCGCATCGCTGCCGCCATTCCGGATGAGGGCCTGCTTCTGACCGGAGTGCCGGATCGCGTTTCGACGGACGAAGGCACGCGCTACTTTAATACCGTTCAGGCCTATGATCATACCGGCCGCAGCCTGACCGGCTACGCCAAGCACCACCTCGTTCCCTTTGGCGAATACGTTCCGTTCAGGGGCTGGCTGCCGATCGAACGCATGACGGAGGGTCTGGGGGACTTCACTGCCGGACCGGGGCCGCGCACGCTGGCATTTCCGGGGGTGCCGCTGGTTGCCGTCGCCATCTGCTACGAGATCATCTTTCCGGGCCATGTCGTTGACGGCCTGTTCCGGCCGGACTGGATCTTCAACGCAACCAACGATGCCTGGTTCGGAACCAGCATCGGGCCGGAGCAGCACCTCGCCTCTGCACGCATGCGCGCCGTCGAGGAAGGGCTTCCCGTCGTGCGGGCCGCGAATACCGGAATCTCCGCGATCATCGACGCAAACGGTGACTTGGTCGCGCGGCTCGGCACCGGAGAAACCGGTGTCATTGATGCGGCTCTTCCCTTCACTTATCCGCCAACGCTTTATGCACGCTTCGGCGACCGGACGCTGCTGGCTCTCATCTTCGTAACCTGGGCCGTAGGACTGGCTGCGGGTCTTGGCGGCACACACCGGCACAACAAGAAAACAAGAACGGAGGCGAAGTCATGCTGGTAATCGCGGGCATTGTCGCGGGTGCGATCTGGGGTGGATATCTGGCGCGACGCCGAAAAGGAAACCGGCTGGATATCCTCCAGTATGCGGCGAGTTCGGCCATCGCCTTCGGTCTTCTCACCTATTTCGTCTCGGTGGTCCTCTTGCGCATCTTTTCATGAAATGGGTTTGGAAACGGCACCGACTTGCGACGTCTTTTCAACATATTGCTGTACGGGTTCCTGGCGATCTGCATCACGGCATCGGTTGGTTCCGGGTTGGTCTATTTTCTGCTGAGCGCATCCGTTCCCGACTACGACGAGGACTTCTCGGTCGCAGGGCTGGACGGACCGGTCGATATTCTGCGAGATTCCTCGGCAATCCCGCACATTACCGCGAGTTCCGCCGCGGATGTCTACTTCGCGATCGGCTTCGTTCATGCCCAAGACAGGCTCGGTCAGCTGTTAAGGACAAGGCGAATGGCCGAAGCTTCTTGGCCATCGGATGAGACATTGTCCTTTGCGCCAGCGGTCTCAGATGCGCTCGCGTCCTATGCCGCTGGCATCAATGCGTGGCTCGAGCTTGTGTCGGAAGGCGGGCGTGGCAGAGGCTCGCCGGAGCTGCTGATCGCAGACGAACGGTCGATCGACGCCTGGACGCCCGGCGATAGCCTGAGGATTGCCCGGTCTTTCCTGCATGGCCTGCGACCGGGGAGTGCATGGGTCGGCGTCCCAGGCACGTCGAGAGCTCTGGCACCGACGGATCGCCCGAGATTGCCCGAATTGCTTGCCACTGATCCGCAGCAGCGCCTCGATGCATGGGCGATAGACGGTGAGCGAACCGCTACCGGGACGCCAATTCTCGCCGCCGATATCAGCGGTTCCCTGTCGCTGCCCTCGGAATGGTATCTCGCCGATCTTCAATTTTCGACAGGGCCGGTCATAGGTGCCACAATGCCGGGCGTACCTTTCGTTATAGTTGGTCGCAACGCGCGCGTCGCTTGGGCCTTCCGGTCACTTCCCGTGCCAGACGAGGAGGCGCCAGGGGGGGCATCAACTGTGCAGGCGGCAGATTTCCTGACGATGCTGGAGCTGTTCGCGCGTTCTGCCGATGCGACCAATGTCATTGGAGTGGCCGCAGACATGTTGCCGAAGCGCATGGAGGCATTGGCAATTGATCGAGTGACCGTTGCCAGATGGCCAAAAGAAGAAGCCGTACGGGCGTCGTCATTTCGCGACATTCGACTGGCGGAGCTTGAAGCACGGCAATCGATCTTCTCGACAGAAGGCGCCATCAGTGTTCAAAGGGACACCGTAAGCTCCGTGGCGCGAACCCTCCTGCCCCTTATGGCAAAAGAGCTTTGGTTCGTGCCGTCCAGAGACAGCATCGAAGGCACCGATGCGGACGACATTCGTCGTGAGCTACTGGACATGCTTGCGTCGTGGAATGGCGAAATGGATCGTTATTCGCCGGAACCTCTGGTGTTCTGGACTTGGGTCCGGGCTTTGCAGCAGCGCATTTTGAAAGACGAATTTCCGGCAGCGCAGCAACTCTGGTCCCGTCCGAACCCGGACTTTCTTTATGCCGTACTCAGCGATCGTCGCGGCAGCGCGATCTGGTGCGACATCCGGCCATCATCACCTCGCGAGACTTGCGAGGAGCAGGTTCGCGTGGCCCTGGATGATGCCCTTGGCTGGCTGGTTGATCGATACGGGCGCGATCCCTCGACCTGGATCTGGGGCGAAGAGCATAATTTGGACATGCAGTGGTTGCCGATCAGTTCGCGTGGGTTACTGACCGACCTGCTGTCCCTTCAAGCGCCGATTTCAGGCGATCCCTTTACGCAATTCTCGACGTCATTTGGTTTCGAAGAAGACGGTCCATTTCTTGTGAATGCCGGAAGCAATTTTCAGGCGGTCATGTCGATATCGGAAGAAGCGGGATCATACTACATCGCGCCCGCCGGACAGTCGGGACATCCGCTATCTCGGTTCTACGACAATCTCTTTCTTTCGTGGATACAAGGCGAATACCTGGCCATGTCGACCGATCTGTCATTGGCCCGTGGCGGCGCTTCCGGGTTCTCGCGACTCACACCGGCTACCTCGGTCAGTCCTCGGATGAGCGAGGGCCAGAGCGAATGATCACGAACCTCTTCCTTCTTTACGACCCTTTCGGCGATGCGCTGTCACCGGTGTCGCTCATTGTTGTCGGCATTACAGCATGGCTGTTTTTGCGTGGGCTCAAAATACACGCTCGCTGTCTCGGAAGGGTTTCTGGCTGGCGTCGAACCGTCTTCTTTGTCGGCCTCGCGGCCGTCCTCGTCGCGACGAATGGGCCGCTCCCGCCATTGGGGCACAGTCTGTTTTCGGTACACCAGGCCGAGCATCTTCTTCTGCGACTGGCCGGACCACTTCTCATCGCGGTTTCTCAGCCCTGGCTTGTCCTTCAAGCCGGATTGAAAAGGGAATGGCGCCGACGCCTTGCCCTGATTGGACGCGCGCGCATCCCGCGATTCTTGGCGCTTCCTGCATCTGCCACCTCCCTGTTGATTGGCGCGCTTTTCGTCTGGCAAATCCCGGTGATCTACGCCCTTGCACAACGTATTGCGGCGGTTGAGGCGCTGGCACATCTGTCAATGGCGCTAGCGGGGCTTTGGTACTTTGCTATGCTGTTCGATCCGCGTGATCCGCCTGAAGGAGCGCGGCGCGGTGCTCGTCTGATGTCAGGGTTCGTGGTGATCGTTTCCAACATCTTTCTGGGCTCCCTGACAACGCTCAAAGAGGTGCCTCTCTATGGATCAGAAATCATCGCAGCCAACGGTGGTCGACTTCGCGCCCTGGCTGACGAAACAATCGGCGGCTACGTAATCTGGGTCCCGTCGTCGATGGTTCTCATCGTGGCAATCATCCTGGTGCTGAACGGCTGGAACGCGGCGGAGGAACGGCGTTGGACTTCCCGCTACGAACTCATGCGCAAATCGAATGCGGCGGCGCTCGAGTTTCCGGAAACCGCGGAGGAACTGCGTCTGAAAGTGGAGAAGCCGAACCGGGACATGGGCCGTACCCTCGCCCTCGGCGCATTCGCCATGTTCATGATTGTCATGATTACCGTCGTGACCATCGTCTATGCGCTCGGATAGATCGAATTCGACATGAAACCAGACGTATTCTTCCCCGCTAGGGCCCGCCCTTTTCGCCACTGCCACGGCTGGACACATATTGTAGTGTCCTTACTCGTACCGGGTGCTGCGCTGGCCCACGGCGGTGCGGGCCTGTCAGCTTCCGCTGCATGGTCGGCATGGAGCGTGACACCGGAAATCAGCGGCCCGATCCTTGTGACCTTTGCGATCTATGTTCGTGGCGTGATCCGGCGCCGCTCGGTCACCCAGCCTGTTTCGGCTGTCCGGCAAACCCTGTTCGCTAGCGGAATGCTGGCCCTCCTTCTTTCTCTTCAATCACCCATTGACCCTATGGGCGAACGGCTGTTTCTGGCGCATCAGATCCAGCATCTGCTGTTGCGAATGGTCGGCCCGATGCTGGTGGTGCTCGCTCGCCCGCAGGCGGTGATCATCGCTGGTTTGCCGGAGGCTCTGCGCAGGGGCATGATCGCGCCGATCATGGCTAGTGGCGTTGCTTCCGGCCTCTACCGCCGCCTGACCGCCCCGGTCACGGCCTTCGTCCTGTTCCTCATTTCGCTCTATGCCTGGCAGGTTCCGCCACTCCATAACGCAGCCCTGCTTGACCCGTCGATCCACTGGGCGATGCACCTGACGATGCTGGCCGCCGGCTTCGTCTTCTTCGCAATGATCTTTGACCAGCGTGACGTACCAACCGCTCCAGCGCATTTTCTGCGTATCGTGCTACTCTTCGCGGCGATTGTGTCGAACATCCTTCTTGGCGCGATTACGGTCTTCAAGTCAGCGGTTCTCTACAATGCCTATGACATTGAGGGGCGGCTCTTCGGCATCGCGCCGCTAACCGACGAGACCGCCGGCGGCTTCATCCTCTGGGTGCCGGCAAGCATGATGTTGATTATCACGATCATCATCGTGGTCTACGACTGGAATCTCACCGAAAGAAAACGCCTTCACCGAGGACATGGAATAGCGGGACCGGACTGGACAACTACTCGGCCGGATCAGGCGAACAACCGGCTCGGGCAGCTACTGGGCCTCAGTGCCCTGACCATGTTCGGACTAATCATCGGCACAGCAGTTTTCGTTGTCTTGCTGGGCTGAGCCAAATGCAATCGACAACCGGGCGAATTGTCCCGCCGAACGCGATGTCACCTTGCGTCTACAGTCACTAGAGCTCTCAAGCTGCAAGCCGCTCGGTACTGCGTGGTGCGCACGCGGGCAATTTGGCGAACAGTAAAAAGGGCGTTCTATTCAGCGTAGGCTCTTGAAGATCGGCACAGTCCTATTGGCCGCCGTCTGGGTTCAGACTGCCGGCGGCCAGACGACGACTCCGGATCGCGATCTGCTGGTCCAAAATGCCTTGACCCGCTCCAGTACGGATATCGGTGGCTCGGCGGAGATCTATTTCACTCTCACAAACACCAGCGGAAAGACGATCGACCTGATCGGTGTGCGCACGGATCTGGCCTCGACCGAAGCTCTTCACAAGACCAATGCTGGATCGAATGGCGTGTCGCGCATGAGCGCGGTTCCGGAACTGCGTGTGGCACCGGGAGCGACCGTGATACTTGAGCCGGGAGGTTGGCACGTAACGTTGATCGACCTCGAAAAGTCGCTGGTCGAAGGAGACACGCGGTCACTTCGTCTGAAATTCTACGACGGGGGCGATGTGACAGTCAAAGTGCTGATCCTCGCACGGAATGAAGGGCCAATGCTCGGAGAGACATCAATAAGGCTCAACCGAACCGCTGGCTTTCGGGCATTGCCGAGGTTTTTGCTGCCGACCAGGTCACTAGGGCCGAGGCGGGCCTCAACAGCACGGCCTCGCCGAGGGCGTTTCGTTGCTAACCGGCTTAAACCTGGTCAACCTGCGTCACGAAGGCTTGACTTTCAGCCTTTTCGGCACCGTGTCATCTTAGGTGCCATCGGTTGTCGCGCTCGAAAAAAATTGGCCGGCCTGCTACGTGTCGTTTCGCATTGATACCGAAGCAGAGACAGTTCTGGAGCCAGCTGGCACCCCACGGGCTCGGTCTCACGGCGCCAAGCCGAGCATCCATACTATTGAATTGAGTTCTCAGGCGGCGCTTTGGCCATTTGACGTCGCCCAATCACGAGGTTGTTGCGTTCCGCCACATAGCGACAGTGCCGTCCGGGCGGGAGCTCGGTGCAGATCGGATGCCGCGCAAGCGGCGCGTGTCCGAGTTGCGCGACGATGCTGAGCAGGGCTACCCTTCACTCCGAGCGTTCTGCAACGCACGTTCGAATGCGTTCAAGGTGTTTTCGCTCACATGATGCTCGATTCCCTCTGCATCGCGTTCCGCGGTTTCCTCATCGATCCCAAGGCTCAGGAGGAACGCGACCACGATCCGGTGTCGCCGTCGACACGCCTCGGCTAGGGCCTGGCCCTCTTCAGTAAGGAACACCGCTCGATAGCGTTCTCGCCGAACGAGGCCGGCGGTCCTGAGTCGTGAAATGTTCTTCGTGACAGTCGGCGGCTTCACTCCCAGCCGTTCAGCGATATCGACCGGTCGCGCCTCTCCGCGGGTCTCGATCAGCTCGGCGATCAATTCCACGTAGTCCTCTGCCATCTCGCTTTCATGCGCTTGCCGCACGATCGCAAAGCCTTCCGCCTGCGCCTCCGGCGCGCGTTCCACAGGTTCAAAGGTCTCGCGTTCATGGGATTGCGGCTTGGTCATTTCGCAAGTCTGCCCTGAGACACAGGGATTGACAACTTGTTTGCTTTGGGTAGATATTTTAGCCACGGCTAACTTTTTGTTGGAGGTCATGGTGTTCCGGAAGCTACTTGGGTTCGTGATTTTCTCTCTGGCCGGCGCGATGATCTCGTTCGGGCCGGCCGTCGCGACACCTGCGAAAGAAGCCCCATGGCTTCCGGACGCGGCAGCCTACCGTCTGACGTTGTTTCTCGGAAATCTGGAGCCGCTACCTTGGGACGTCGTCGAGGCCGCATGGTCCGAACCTTACCGAAACTCGGAGTTCTCCACGGATGCGCTGACCTGGTTGGGTGAGAGAAGCGATATCGAAGACGGGCCTCTACTGGACGCAATGGCGCGACGGGATCGACAGTCCCTCTTCGCCGCCGCGACGAGGTTGATCGCTCTCAGGATCGAGGAAGAGCTGGGCCGCGTACTGGACGTTGACGACCCGGCACGCGCGCAGCAAGCGGTGAGGACCGCGCGCGAGCTCTACCGCGCCTTCGCTGACGGCGTTGCCGCCGCCGATCCTGAGGCTTCACGACGGATCGGCCTAGCCTGGCTGGAACTTAACAGTAGCACAGGGTCCGCCGGTGTTCTCGGAGCAGGCACCACACCACCAGACCGCGAAACGATGGTCATGGCACGAGCGGTGATCTCTGACTATCTCGCGGAGAATTATCTTGTGGACGACTTCGCTCCGAGGCAGCAGCTCAGCCCGCTGCCTGAGACGGCTTTGACTAGCGGACGCGACATCGAGGTGCCACCGAGCCTGCCGCCGGGGTCCGACATCTTCGACCAGGATCCCCTGCCCCTGCTCGTCCTCAATTTCGAGGAACAGGGCATCGATGAAACCGACCTGCCGCTTGTCGCTTACGGCGACATGCTGTTCGACAGCGCGCAAATCTTCGGCAGCCCGGCGCGCGACCTCGGGATCGCCTGTTCGACGTGCCACAACCGCTCGGACGTGAACCAGCGTCTGTTCATACCCGGCGCCAGCCACCAGCCCGGGGCAATCGACGTGGACGGCGCCTTCTTCAACCCGATCTTCAACGACCGGCGCGACGACCCGCTCGATATTCCCAGTCTGCGCGGCCTGCGCTTCACCGGGCCTTATGGCCGCGACGGCCGCTTTGCCTCGCTTCGGGATTTCACCCGCAACGTGATCGTGAACGAGTTTGGTGGCGCTGAACCGACCCCATTTATGCTGGACGCGCTGATCGCCTACATGCTCGAGTTCGATTTCCTGCCGAATTCCATGCTGACGCCGGATGGCCGGCTGACCGACGCGGCTTCGGAGCCCGCACGGCGCGGCGAAGCGATCTTCACCCGGCCTTTCGAGGGTCTCGGCGACCGCTCCTGCGCCAGCTGTCACGTGCCGGACGGCAACTTCCTCGACCGTCAGGCGCATGACATCGGGTCCGCCACTCCGGCCTACGAGGGTGCGCGGGCGAGCGCATTCGATACGCCGACCTTGCTCGGGACGGCCTACACTGCGCCCTATTTCCACGACGGATCGCTGCCGACCCTTGCCGCCGTGGTGGACTGGTTCGACGAGACGAAATCGCTCGGGCTGTCAGAGACTGACCGCGCCGACCTGACCGCGTATCTCAACGCGGTGGGCTCGGCCGATGCCCCCTATGAGACTTTCGATGCCGAGAACACGTCCTTCCGCCTTGCGTTTGCCGAGCTGACGACCTTCGCATCGACGCTCGACACGCTGCTGTCCCGGCGGGACGCAGAGCACATCCTGCTCCTGACCGATACGGTCGCGGCGGACCTCTCGGCCGATGCCAGCACGATGTCCAACCTTGCCGGTCGACCGGAGGTCTATGCACTTGCCGAGCGATTGGCCCAGGTCGGTGCCGCCGTGCGCGCCGGAGACTGGGAGACGGCAAAGGCACACTGGACCGCGTTCAGGGATGCGGCCGACACAATCGAAGAAAGGGCGTTCTGATGTCGATCCGTTTGAGCCGCAGAAAGACGCTGATCCTGTCCGCCGCGGGCGCCGTGTCATTGGGAACACGGCTTGCAGCACAGGAAGAAGGTTTGCGCCTCGCCTTCATTCCCCAGGAAAACCCCGATAAACTTCTCGGCGACGTCGCGGCCATCACCGGTTGGCTGGCGGATCAGATCGGCGTACCGGTCGAGGGTTTCGTCACCATCGACCACGCCGCGGCTGTCGAGGCGCTGCGGAACGGTGACGCCGACATTTCGTTCATGGGCGCGCTCCCCTTCGTGCTGGCCGAGGCCGAGATCGGCGCAGTGCCTCTGCTGTCCGAAGTCTATCGCGGCGCGCCGAGTTACACCGGGCGGATCTTCGTGCGCAGAGACAGCGGGATCGAGACGCTTGCTGATCTCGGGGGCAAGGATATCGCTTTTGCGGACCCGATCTCGGAATCGGGCTACCTCTATCCGCTGGCCGAGTTCGTCGAGGCCGGATTGGTTGCCGGGCCCGGCGACGCAGACGCCTTTTTCCGTCGCATCTTCTTCGCGGGCGGATATCAGCAAGCGATGCAGGCGATGGCCGAGGGCCTTGTCGATGCCGCCGGCGCGAGCCAGTACGCCAACCTCCTTCTCACCCCGCAGCAGCAAGCCGAAGTCGTCTGGATCGCCGAGAGCGAACCAATCCCCAGCCACGTGGTAATCGCGCGACCGGGACTGGACGCAGATCTCCGGTCGCGGTTCGTTGATGCGATGATGCGTCTCAACGAAGCCGGCAACCGCGACCTGCTGCGCTACCTCTACGGACCCGACGGCTACGTCCGAGCGGATCCCGCTGCTTATGACGGGGTGCGCGACATGGCCCGGCGCTACGGGCTCCTCGGATGAGCGCCGCCGCGCAAATAGGGGATCTGAGCTTCGTCCATCGAGGCGCCACGCCACCAGCGCTCGATCATGTGTCGCTCGACATTCGTGCGGGCGAAAGCACCGCGCTGCTCGGACCCTCGGGCGCCGGGAAAACGACGTTACTGGCCTTGCTCGACGGGCGTCTTCGCGGCTGGCGCGGTCGGGTCTCGGTCCTGGGCGCACCGCTCGACCCCAATCATCCACCGCCGCGCGCTGGTCGCTCTGACGTCGGCTTTATCTTTCAGGAATTCGCGCTGGTCGAACGCTCTTCAGTGCTGCGAAACGTTCTGAACGGGCGCCTTGGCCGCATGTCGCCCGTGCGCGCGGCCCTCGGGTCTCCCTTGCCACGCGACCTGGAGGTGGCGCGCGCCGCACTCGCTGATTGCGGCATCGCCGATCTGGCCGAGCGTAGGGTCGACAGCCTCAGCGGTGGGCAGCGGCAGCGTGTGGCCATCGCCCGATGCCTCGCCCAGGAGCCGCGCCTGTTCCTTGCCGACGAGCCCGTCAGCAATCTCGATCCCGCCCGCGCCGCGGAAATCCTGTCGCTGCTGACTGGTGCTGCGCGCGCGCGTGGCGCGACCGTGCTGTTCTCCTCGCACCAGCCCGACCTCGCGCGGCGTTTCGCCGATCGTATCGTGGGCATGCGCGATGGGCGGATCGCCTTCGACGTGGCGGTCTGTGACCTGAGCGATGTCGCGACTGCGGATCTCTATCGCGAGACGGGGGCCCTGTCGGGCATCGGTTTGCGGGCGGTGACCTGATGCGGTCGCGCGGGTTTGGCGGTTTCGCGGCCGGGGCTTTGGTTGCGGGTGCGGTTCTATGGTCATTCGCCACGACCGATGTCGACCTGTCGCGCCTCCTGTCCGCCGGATCCCGGATCGCGGATTTCCTCGGCCGGATGGTCCCGCCCGATCCGACCGTGATGAACGAGATATTGAAGGGCAGCGCGGAAACGCTGCGCATCGCGATCCTGGGGTCTCTGGGCGCGGTCCTCCTGTCGGTGCCACTCGGGATACTTGCATCCGAGACGATGGTTTCGCCGGTGCTGTACCGACCCGTCCGGACGCTCCTCGCTTTTATCCGGGCCATCCCGCTGATCCTGGTGGCGATGCTCATGGTGGGCGCGGTGGGCCTGGGTCCCCTCCCCGGCATCATCGCGGTCGCCTTCCATGCCACCGGCATGCTCGCGAAGTTCTACGCAGAGGCAATTGACGGCGTCTCCCGCGCGCCGATCGCCGCGCTGGAAAGCGCCGGTGCCGGGTGGTTGGCGCGGCTCCGCTACGCGATCTGGCCGCAGATGGCGCCGGTCGTCGCCCGCGACACCATCTTCCGGTTCGAACTGAACCTGCGCGAGTCGCTGATCCTGGGCGTCGTCGGTGCGGGCGGTATAGGGTTCTACATCCAGACCTATGTGCGCTCGTTCCAGTACGACAAGGCAGCAAGCGTCACACTGGCCGTGATCGCCATGGTGATCGCGATCGAGGCCATCAACGTGGCCCTGCGCCGCCGGTTTGCCTGAAACAATCGGCGGACGCGCAGACGCCTCTCGGCCCATCAGGCGTAGATGTCTATCGGTGTTCCGTCCCTAACCATGGCGTAGATTTCCTCGATCTCGGGATCCGTGACCGAGATGCAGCCCGCCGTCCAGTCGCGGACATTCGTGGGGTCGATCCCCCGCCGCGGTCCGCCGTGAATGAAGATGTCCTTGCCGGGGGAACGCCTTTGGGACTCAGCGAAAGCGATGTCGGCCTCGTTCGGGTAGGAGATACCGACGGACAGATGGAAGAGGCTGTCGGGGTTCCGTCGGTCGATCACGTAGGAGCCTTCCGGTGTGCGACCGTCGCCCTCGAACTGCTTGTGACCGACGGGCGCGAAGCCCAGCCCGATCGGATAGGTCCGCAACACACGATCGGCGCCGTCGAGAACCAGCAAGCGCTGCGCCTTGTAGAGGCGCAGCCGGGTGACCTCGGGTCCGCTGTAGGTTCGGAACTTACTGGCGCAGCCGGATAGAAAAGCGACAAGCCCTCCGAACAAGACGACGCGGCGCGGAATATGGATCTTCATCACTGCTCTATGCCTCGTGAGCGAGGTCTCTTGTGGGGCAGATGCTACCCTGCGGCTCGTCGCGGTTCAATGCCCGTGTGCAAGAGCGCCTTTTGCTATCTGCTCACCAATCGGCTCGCCGCCGGATGGCGGCGCACCTACCTTGTGGCCGTTGAGCAGGCGCAATGCATTGGCAACTACGAGAAGCGAGACGCCGACATCCGCGGCGATCGCGCCCCACATCGATGCCATCCCGAATGCCGTCGCGACGACGAAGACGGCTTTCGTCGCCAGTGAAACGCCGATGTTCTGGTGGATGATCGACATGGCGCGGCGTGAATGACCGATGAGCCAAGGCACCTTGCCAATGTCGTCAGTCATAAGGGCGATGTCCGCCGTCTCGATGGCCGCGTCCGAACCGACAGCGCCCATGGCGATGGCATAGTGTGCGCGTGCCATGGCCGGGGCGTCATTCACCCCGTCGCCGATCATCGCGACAATGTCGTGGCTTTCGACCAGTTCCTCGATTGCCGTTACCTTGTCCTCGGGCAAGAGTTCGGCACGCACCTCGTCGATGCCGACCTCTGCCGCAACAGCGCGCGCGGTGCGTTCATTGTCGCCCGTCAGCATGACGATGGTCTTCACGCCCTGCGCATGAAGTCGCGCGACGATACCTTTGGCGTCCGGGCGGATCCGGTCGCGCAGTTCGAGAATTCCGGTCACGCCGGTCTCGTCTCCGACGGCCACAAGCGTACTGCCGGCTCCTTCGATCCGGTCACGGAGGTCCGCCGGTATGGCGCTGCCGAACCCTTTCTCCTCGGCGAACCGGTCGGAGCCAAGCCAGACCTCTCGGCCCCCTGCCCGTCCTTCCAGCCCCCGTCCCGGCACGGTGCGTGTATCCTCGGCCGCTGAGACCGCGATGCCGTCTGCCTCGGCCCGCGCAAGTATGGCACGCGCCAGCGGATGCGATGACCGCGCTTCGAGTGCGCCCGCCAACGTCATAAGATCGCGCGCCGAGGCCCCGCCAAGCGGATGCACGGCGGCCACCTCAGGCTCACCCATGGTGATTGTACCGGTCTTGTCCATCGCCAGTGCCGTCGTCCGGCCCGGGGCTTCGACATAGGCTCCGCCCTTGATGAGAACCCCCGCCCGCGCCGAGGCCGTAAGCGCGGCCACGATGGAGACCGGAGTTGAGATGACCAGAGCACAGGGACAGGCGATCACGAGAAGAACCAGCGCGTTGTAGACCCAGTAGTCCCAGGCTCCACCGAGGACGAGCGGCGGCACCAGCGCAATGGCGATCGCCAGCGCCATGACGATGGGCGTATAGATGCGCGCGAACTTCGCGACCCACTGCTCAACGGGCGCTCGGCGGGCGTGAGCGTCCCCCACCATGCGGATGATCTTGGCGAGCACCGTGTCTGAGGCCGCCCTGGTCGCGCGCACCGTCAGCGTCCCTTCGCCGTTGATCGTTCCCGCGTAGACTTCGTCGCCTGGCTCCTTCGGCACCAGCGCGCTTTCGCCGGTGATTGGCGCCTGATCGACGGCCCCTGCCCCATCTACAACTTCACCATCCAGCGGGATGCGGTCGCCGCCGCGCACCACGAACCGTGCATTGATGGCAACAGCGGAAGCCGGCACGTCTGCTTCAGAACCATCATCATAGAGAACCCTTGCCGTCGGCGGCGCCAGGTCAAGCAACGCTGAAACCGCGTTCCGTGCGCGCCCGACGCTCCAACTTTCGAGGTACAGCGACAGCGAGAAGAAGAAGGCCACCGTCGCCGCCTCGAAGAACTCGCCGAGGCCGATGGCTCCCGCCACCGCGACCACCATGAGAAGGTTCATATCGGGCGACAGACGCCGCGCGGAGGACCAAGCCTTCGGGGCCACGAGCCAGACACCGAACAGGATCGCGACGGCGAAGAGCACCGCCTCGGCCAGCGGCATGGGGGACTCGCCGTGACCCGCGAACAGGCCGAGGGCCCCGCCCATGCCGGTCTCGAAGATGTGCCAGAGAAAGCCGGCCGCCCAGAAGCCGCCGCTCAGCGCCGTGAACAGCCGCTGCCGGGCGAGATGGGCCGCCTGATCTTCCGATGCGGTTCCCGCATCCCAGGGCTTCGCACTCATGCCGGTGGTCGCAACCAGTTGCGCCACCTCGTCGTCAGTTACACGGTCCGCGCTGTCCAGAATGGTCATCCGCCCGTTGATGACGTCGAAGGCCAAATGCTCTGCTCCGCCGACCTTCGGACCGACGACCTTGTTCAGGATCGCCACTTCTTCGGCGCAGTCGAGCCCGGAGACCTGGAAGCTCCGCCCGACAGATGGCGCAGGCGTCGCCGGAGCGACGTTGCCGCATGGTCGATCGCTTCCGCAGCAACTGTTGCCGCTCTCTTGCGAGGCGTGAGAATGATCTCGTCGGTTGGTTTCAGCAAACATGAACGGACCTCAAAAGTCGGGTTGTTCAGAACAACATAGTTCCTACAGTACCTAGAGGTTCAAGAACATTAATTGATGGTTCTCCGGATCGCTTTCTTGCTATGTGTCGTCGGAAAGAGGCTGGCCATCTGTTGCGGCCAGACCGATAAAACAGAAAGGAAATTCAATGCGGTCGGTACAATCAAAGCAAAACGTGATGATCGGAACCACACTGTTGTTCACCGCAGGGTGTGCCATCCCTCCAAGCAGCGGAAGCGATGCGGCGAACGTTATCGGCGATATTCCTGATAGCGTCGTGGCAATGGCGGCGCCTGACCAGGATATTTCTACCGCGCGCCTTGTGCCCGACGACGGCTGCTACTGGTACGAGCATAGCGGGCCGGTCGAAACGACCTTGATTCCGCTACGCACGCCAAATGGCAGTCGCATATGCACTGCACGGGAAAGCTGAGCCGCTCGGCAGACCGTCGGACCGACCACCAAGCTCGCGCGCGTTTAGCTGCGGGCGGTGACGCTGTCCTCGGCCGAATAGAGGTAGGCCGTCGATCCGAGCTCGACGTTTGGGTAGAGGTCGTTGATGTGCGCCATAACCATGCGCACGCAGCCGGAACTTGCGCGACCACCAATGCTGCTCGGATGCGGAGAGCCATGTATCCGCAAGTATGTGTCACGATCGCCGACAAAGAGATAAAGGGCACGAGACCCGAGCGCATTCTTCGGTCCAGGCTCCATGCCGTCGGCAACATCGGCATATAGTTCCGGATCGCGGTCGATCATGTTCTGCGTTGGCTGCCAATGCGGCCACTTGACCTTGCGCTTGATCGTATATGTGCCCGGCTCGTATAGATTGCCACGCGCGATCGCCACACCATAGCGCATTGCCGTACCACCTTCCTCGATGTGATAGAGATAGCGCGCCACCGCATCCACATGGATGTCTCCAGGGACGAGGCCCGCATTGGCGGCGACACGTTGCGGAAGAAAGCGCGGATGCAGACCCCAGGGATTGGACGTGGCAGGATCGTAGCCAGGCGGCGTGACTTGCGCGTCCCATTCGGCCTTTTGCGCTTCCGTGGGCCAAGAGTCGGCGAATGCAGGGCTGGCCAGCGATGCCGAGAACAGCGCGGTGGTCGATTGAATGAAATGCCTTCTCGTCAACATGTTCAACGTCTCCTTCGTAATTGTATGGTGGGCCGCGCAATATCCCGGATACATTGTTGCGAGCCCGAGAGGGTTTGAGGTTGCGTTGGCAATTTGCTCGCGGCACTGGCGTTTGTAGAGGGCTAACGTCTATAGCTACTAGAGGTTCAAGAAAAACTTTCGTGACCCGACAAAACAGCTTCTCGCCGGTCAGCCGATACGTCCGAGAATCGGAAACGCATCGAGCATCCAGTATGACAGCGCGCTCAACTGTCCTGTCATCATCGCAATTCCCATCAGGATCATCACCACACCGGCCGCTTGGTGAAGTCGTCGACCGACGCGACCTATGGCCCGCAGTCGCCCAGCGATACGGTCAGTGAAAGCAGCAACAATGAGAAAAGGAACACCGAGACCGGTTGAGTAGACAGCGAGCAAGACCATGCCTTCACCGATCGTCGTGCTGGCTGCGCTGGCTGTGAGGATCGCGCCGAGAATAGGCCCGATGCATGGCGTCCAGCCAAAGCCGAACGCCAGACCGAGCACGTAGGAAGCGGTCGCCTGACCGCCGGGGATATCGAGATTAAAGCGAAAGTCACGTTCCATGACCGATACCCGCGCTGCTCCGATCATGAACAGTCCAAACAGGATGATGATAGCGCCGCCAGCCAAGTTCAACTCGTAGCGCCAACGCAGCAGGGCTTGACCAAGCGCCGTCGCCGACGCGCCGAGCGCGATGAAGATGGTTGAGAATCCCAGCACAAAACAGAGGCTCAGCCACACGGCGCGCGAGGTGGATGCAGATGCGATACCGCCATCGGCCGCCGTGCGTCCTGCAACGTAGGACACATATCCAGGGACCAGCGGAAGAACGCAGGGCGACAGGAACGAAATCGCACCGGCCAGAAGGGCCGCGGTCAGGCCAAGAAGAGAGACGTCCACCATCTACTTCCGCCCCCCGGAGAAGAGCTGGCTCAACGGAAGCCTGATCGCCAGGAGATAGGCAACAGACGGAACCACCATCCATTGCAACAGCGGCGTAAGGCCGGCATCGAGTACCGGAACCACTGGCATGATGTCGCGATAGGCCCTGGCAGCGCGGATCACGATATTCAGCCATTCGCTGAAGACCGTGTAGGAAACGCCGAGGACCACCGCGAGAAGGATGACAGCTCCTGCCCGAGTTGTCGGCCAAGCCTGCCCACCGACGATGAATAGCGAGAGCAGCAGTGTGCTCATGGCGATCAGCAAGTCTCCGCCGGTGCAATGGACGACGGCGAAGGCAATCTCGCTCCAACTGCCTTCGACCCAGATCGTGTAGAGCGGGATATGGGCACTTTCCCAGAGAAGGTGTCCAATCGCGGAATAGATGAAGTAGCGCCGGATTGTCAATCGGCATTGAAGTTTGACCCCCTATCGGCATCCAATATTGACCCCCTTGGTGGTGAGCAGGCCCGGCGCTGCGTAGCCCTCACATAGCGCAGCGGCGGCGGGCCTGCGGGGTTTCGGGTTGGCGCTATGCGCGGTTCTTGAAGCGCCAGCTTTCGTTACCGGTTTCGACGATTTCGCAATGGTGGGTGAGCCGGTCGAGCAGTGCGGTGGTCATCTTGGCATCGCCGAAGACGCTGGGCCATTCGCCGAAGGCCAGGTTGGTGGTGACGATGATGGATGTGCGTTCGTAGAGTTTGCTGATCAGGTGGAACAGCAATTGGCCGCCGGTCTGGGCGAAGGGCAGATAGCCGAGCTCGTCCAGGATCAGGAAGTCGAGGCGGGAGATCAGGTCGGCGGTCCGGCCCTGGCGCTCGGCGCGGGCTTCGGCATCGAGCTTGTTCACCAGGTCGACCACGTTGAAGAACCGGCCCCGGCGCCCTGCCCGGATACAGGTCCGGGCGATGCTGACGGCAAGATGGGTTTTGCCGGTGCCTGTGCCGCCGATCAGGACGAGGTTGCGCTGATGGTCGAGGAAGTCGCCGTTGGCCAGGTCGCGGATCAGGGTCTCGTTAACCTCGGCGGCCTCGAAGTCGAACTCCTCCAGTTCCTTGGCGAGCGGCAACTTGGCGATGGTCATTTGGTATTTGACTGACCGGGCCTGCTTCTCCCTGATCTCGGCGGTCAGCAGGTCACCAATGATCTGTTGCGGCTCGTGCTGGCGTTTGACGGCGGTGGTCAGGACCTCGTCATAGGCGGCCCTCATTCCGTAGAGCCTCAGCTTTCCCATCGCGTCGATTACCTCGGATCTTTCCATTCTGTGTTCTCCTCAGGCTGTCATATCGGTTGCAGTCGGCAATGGGCTCGCAGGCCAGCTTCAGCGCATCCGGGGTGGTGATTGTCAGGGGTGGTGGCGGCTCGCGGTGCCGGGCCAGGATGTTCAGCACGACGCCTGCGGAATGGACATTGTGCGACAGGGCTTCGGCGCAGGCCGCCTCGACCGCATCAATCCCGTCGGTCAGCACGGCGCTCAGGATGTCGACCATCTGCCGGTCACCGCCCGGCTGGCGTTCCAGCTTGCGCCACACGCGGCGGATTGGCACCGGCAGCTCCCATTCCCTGAAGGGCGCCCCGTTGCGAAGGGCGCCGGGTTTGCGGGCCAGAACGGGGATGTAATGCAGGGGATCGAAGATGGTTTTGTCCCGCCCGAAGGCCCGCTCATGCTGGCCAACGATTTGCCCATCCTGCCAGCATTCCAGCCGGGCGGCATAGGCCCTGATCTCCACCGGCCGCCCGACCGCCCGGGCATCGACCGAGTAGCGGTTCTTGTCGAACCGCACGAGGCAGGTCTTGGACACCGATGCGGGAACTGCATGGAATCCATCGAAAGGGCCGACGTAAGGCACAAGGCTCGGGCGCTCGTCCTCGAACACCTCCCAGATCGTCTTGTCGCGCAACTCTGGATGTTTGTTCGCCTTGGCATAGGCCAGGCAGCGATCCTCCAGCCAGGCGTTCAACTCGGCATAGGATTTGAACTTCGGACGCGGCACGAAGAAGCGCCGGCGGATCACGCCGACCTGGTTCTCGACTTGGCCTTTCTCCCAGCCCGAGGCCGGGGTACAGGCCACCGGGTCGACCAGGTAATGGCCGCACATCTGCTGGAACCGCCGGTTATAGGCCCGATCCTTGCCAATGAAGATCGCGTCAACGGCGGTCTTCATATTGTCGTAGATGCCCCGCGCACAGGCCCCACCGAAGAAGGCAAACGCCTTGTCGTGGGCGTCGAACACCATCTCCTGTGTCTCTCTGGGATAGGCCCGCACAAACGGCATCCGGCTGTGGCTCAGGCGCACATGCGCAACCTTCACCGTCGTGGTCACGCCGTCAATCAGGACAACCTCATGGCTCCAGTCGAACTGATAGGCTTCGCCCGGGTCGAAGCTCAGCGGCACGTAGGCAGCGGCGGAAGCTTCCCGGGTCGCCTTCGACCAACTCGCCGCATAGCGCCGCACCGCATCATAGCTGCCGTCATAACCCCGGTTGCGCAGCTCTTCGTAAATCCGAACCAGTGTCAGCCGCTGGCGTTTGGGTTGCCGGTCATTCTCAGCCAGCATCTCATCCAGATCGGACCGCCACGGGTCGATCTTGGGGCGGGGCTGCGTGGACCGGTCATAGCTGAACTCGGTTGCCCCGGACCGCACCACCTTCCGCACCGTGTTCCGTGATACCCGCAGCTCCCGGCAGATCTGCTTGATCGACTTCCCCTGGATGAAATGCGCCCGCCTGATCTTCGCAATCGTCTCCACAACCAACATCCCCAAATCGCTCCCTCAATCCTTTGAGGAAGCTTCTGAACAGAAATATCAGGGGTCACTTTTGGACGCCGATTACCCCAATACAGGGTCAATCTTGATGGTGTGGATGCCCCCACCCGACGGCATCGCGATGTGCCAAGATGGTGATGTTGAAGTCACCATAGGGAGAGGAGGCATCCATGGATGAGATTAGCATCGTCGGCGTCGACCTGGCAAAGCAGGTTTTCCAGATTCATGGCGCTACGGCGGACGGGCGCGCGGTTTTCCGCAAGAAGCTGTCGCGGCCACAGTTCGCGAAGTTCATGGCGGCACTGCCGCCATGCATCGTGGCCATGGAGGCTTGTGGGACAGCGCACTACTGGGGCCGGGAACTCGCCCGGCTCGGCCATGAGATCCGGCTCATCCCGCCCGTCTATGTCAAACCCTTCGTGAAGCGGCAAAGAACGACGCCGCGGATGCGGAAGCGATTGCCGAGGCGGTCCAGCGACCGAACATGCGGACGGTGGCGGTGAAGAGCTCCGCACAGCAAGCCCGCGCGATGCTCTTCCGGACCCGCGATCTGCTCGTTGGTCAACGCACCCAGCTGGTCAACGCACTGCGTGGCCATCTCGCCGAACACGGCATCGTTCTGGGTAAGGGCATCGCCAACGTCGAACGTCTCGCCCTTCGTCTGGAAGACGATGACCTGCCGGACTTGGTCCGGCACCTGGGGCGGATCTATCTCGATCAGATCGCGCAACTGGGGGCTGAGATCGAAAAACTCGACAAGCGCATCGTCGCGGCCGCGAAGCAAAACGGGAGGCCGAAGGCTGCAGACCATGCCTGGGATCGGCCCGGTCTGCGCGATGGCGATTACGGCCTTCGCGCCGGACATGCGTGAGTTCCGTAGGGGCGCGACTTCGCGGCCTGGCTGGGACTTGTGCCACGACAGCATTCGAGCGGCGGCAAGCAGAAGCTGGGCCGGACCTCGAAGATGGGGCAGCGCGACATCCGACGCCTGCTGATCGTGGGGGCGATGTCGATCGTCCATTGGCGAGGTCGCGACGGCGGGCGGCCAGGATCATGGCTCGCGCGTATGCTGGCCCGAAAGCCGCGCATGCTGGTGGCTATCGCGCTGGCCAACAAGATGGCACGCATGGTCTGGGCCATGCTCGTGCGCGAAGAGGATTACCGAGATCCGACCGGCGCGGTCTGCTGACCGCGGCGCGCGGAGCGTCGGCGATGTGAGGAAAGCGACGACCCGTATGGGCAAATGATCGAACAGATCCGGGTTGGGAAAACCAGTGGCGTGCAACGAGCTGCGAGCTCGCAATTTTGATCTGGTCCCCAATCCGCGCATCACCATACCGGCCCGCGGCATGTCTTGGCCGCACCTGAGAGGCCTGAAACATGACCGCACTCGATCACGCGCTCAAAAGTCAGAGAAAATCCTTGCATCGAAGGGGGCATCCAAACATGCATGCCGGTTCACAACCCAAGACGCCGTGCACGCCGTTCGTACAAAGTTCGGAGTCAGTCTGGAGCAGGAGCCCGTGATCTACTGATCCGCACCACCCGCTGACAGGACAGCCTGTCGTCGTCGCGCAGTGGCCGCCTAGTCGACCTGGGCTTTGTCGGACAAGACGACACCGTGGACCTGTCGGGCCTGTTCCGAAGAAACCAATCCGGAATACAAATCATCGACGACGGCTTCCAGGCTCCGCTCTAGCGCGGAGCCATACCCGCCCCGCCCCGGATGTGAACTGATGAATACGGTCACCGACGTTCAGCCTTAGTCCGCTGACCACGCGGTGTTGT
The DNA here is from genome assembly GCF_016774595.1 of Maritimibacter sp. NCBI lineage: Bacteria > Pseudomonadati > Pseudomonadota > Alphaproteobacteria > Rhodobacterales > Roseobacteraceae > Maritimibacter > Maritimibacter sp. The sequence continues at coordinate 45,042 of NZ_JACBWT010000004.1, read as the reverse complement.
CACGTTCACGGGGGCGAGGTTGCCGGTTTGTTAATCTGTGCGTAAGCGGCGTAGACCTCTCATAAGAGAAAGTCCGGCGCCGTACCGCTCTTACTATCCGGTATCACCGCCTCGAAGCTTTCGATGCCTGGAAATCGCCGGCGCATGTCGCCTGAGCAGCCAACCCGATGCCAAATTGAAAATTCAGCGAATTCACGTGACACCACCCAACATGCGACAACACCTAGGATGTCCCAGCTCCATATTTGGACGCATGCTTCAGAACCTCAGACTTGGCAAATAAAGGGCGATCTGGGGGAAGACGAGCAGTAGGGCGATCCCGAGCAGCATGGGGATCACGAAGACGATCGCGCCCTTTGCCGTTTCCGTGATCGACAGGTCGGGCACAACCGTCCGCAGGACGAATAGGTTCAGTCCGACTGGCGGGGTGATGGCGGCGATCTCGATCTGGATGGTCACGATCACACCGAACCAGATCGGGTCGTAGCCGAGACCGACGATGGTATCGAGAAAGATCGGCACCACGATCACGAGAATGCTGAGCGGATCAAGGAACATACCCATGATCAGGAGCAGAATGTTGATCGTCACGATGATGACCCATGGCGGGACATCAAGACCGGTGAGATAGTTCGAGATATCCTGCGGCACGCCAAGACGCGTCAGAACGAAAGAGCTGAAGAGCCCGCCGACAAGAAGCAGCATGAACATCCCTGTCGTCCGGACGGTCTTCTGCAGCGCTTTCGGCAAAACACCCCCTTTTAGTTTGCCAAGCGCGAGCGCAACCAGTACCGCCGCTGCCGCTCCGAAGGCACCCGTCTCGGATGGGGAGGCGATGCCCGCGTAGAGGGCACCGATGATCATTACGGCGATCAGGACCGTCGGAAAGGCTTCGGCGCTTGTCTTGACCCGCTCGGTAAAGCTGACCCTATGCGTGATAGCCGGAGCGATCGACGGGTTCATGAGGACTTGCAGGATCACCGTGCCGGACAGCAATGCGGCCATCATGAGCCCCGGCAGGATCCCGGCAAGGAAAAGCCCCCCGATGGACGTTTCGGTGATCACTCCGTAAAGGATCATCGGCACGGACGGCGGGATAAGGATGCCGAGCGTTCCCCCGGCGGCCGTAGCACCCGCGGCCAGGCTGCGGGCGTAGCCGTGCTTGGACATCTCGGGGACGGCCATTGCGCCGATTGTCGCTGCGGTGATCGGGCTCGAGCCGCAGACCGAAGCGAAACCTGCGCTTGCGGCAATGGTCCCGATGGCAAGGCCGCCGGGCAGCCGCCTGAGCCATATCGCAGCCGCCCGGAAGAGAGCGGCACCGAGGCCGGATAGCGCAATCACCTCGCCCATCAGAACAAAGAGCGGCACGATGACGAGCACGAAGCTCCATGTCTGCGAGTATGCGATGTTCGCGATCTGGACGACGGCTCGGGGTGACACGAAGGCTGCCGTACCGACAATGCCGATGAGACCCATGCTAACCGCAACCGGTATGCGAAGCGCCAGCAGGAATATGAGTGCGCCAATGAAGGCGCTGAACCAAAGCAAGGCTTCCATGTGAATTTCCTAGTCTTGTTCCGTGGCGGCGAACCGCTGTTGTGCTTCGAAAAGTCGGAGCACAGCCGTAAGCACGAATTGAAGGACGCCAATCGGGCCGATGACCTGTATCCACTTGAGCTGAACTGCGATCACCGCAGTGGCTAGGCGGTTGTCGGAAAAGGCGCGGGACGTCAGCTTCCACAGGTACCAGCAGAAGACGATCCCGAAGATGAGGCAGGCGATGGCGGCAACGTGATCGAGGTACTTTCGGATCCAATTGGGAAGGAAGCCTTCGAACAACTCGACCGTTACATGCTGTCCGGACTGAAGCGCAGGTGCCAGCGACAGAAAGACAACGTAGGTGAAGGCAATCTGAGCATAGTCGTGCGCCCACATCTGCGGTTCGCCAAAGGCGCGGGCCAGGGTTGCGCCCACCACGATCAAGCCGATGGCGGCGATCAGAAGACAAGCGACGAAGGTGAAGAGGGCGTTTACGCCCTCTACCGTTCGTTTGAAGCCCAGGTAGGGCTGAGATTGGTAAAATGCCATCTCGGCACTCTTACCGACCGAAAGCGTAAAGCGTGTCGACAAGATGCTTGCCCAACTCGTCGGTCACTTCGCCCATGGCTTCCTGATAAACCGGGTCCCAGGTTTGCAGCAGGTTTGCCAACTCTTCGTCGGTGACCTTATGGTAGGTTGCCTTGGCCTTGATGTTCTCGGCTTCCTGGACACTCACTTCGCGAAGCTGCTTGGTGCCCTTCACGGTGGTCTCGTTCGACAGATCGGTGACGATCTTCTTCTGCTCGTCCGTCATGTCGTCCCACACGTCCGCGCCGACCAAGGTGATCAACATGTTGCCCGCGAACCCGTAGTCCGAGAAGTAGGGAGCGACTTCGTAGAGGGAGTTGGACAGGTAGATCGATCCCGAGATCAGCGCGCAATCGATGGTGCCGTTCTGCAAGGCCGGATAGATGTCCGACGCTGGCAGAGAAACAGGACTCGCGCCAGCCGCTTCCATCTGCTTGGCCTGCCAGCGGCCAGCGGTCCGAACCTTCTTGCCGCTCCACTCTTCCACGGATTCGAGGATCTCACTGGTACAAGCCAGGCCGCCCCCGAAGGCGGGCATGATCCAGAGCGCCTTTGCATCATGGGGCGCCAACAGCTTTTCTACGTCGGGAAAGATCTGTGGCATCGCCTCTTCGGTCAGCGGATTATTCACCGGGACGCTGAGGTTCAGCTCCAGATAGCCAAAGGCCGGGATCGTACCAGCCATGGCCGAAGCCACACCCATGGCGGCTGGAACCACGCTGCCTTGAATGGCATCGAGCGTTTCCGGAATCGTCACTAGGGCCGAGTTTGCGACCGGCTCAAAAGTGATCTCGCCGTTCGTCGCGGCGGATACCGCGTTGGCCCACTCGATACCGATCTTCGAGAATTCGTTGGTCTCGTTGAATGGCAGTGAATACTGCATGTCGGCTGCGGCTTGCGTTCCGATGATGCTCGCAATTAGCGCACCTGTCTTCAGTTTTGTCATTTCTGTTTCCTCCCATTTGGTTGGCTGTCCCCGTCACTGCGATCGGTTGACGCCCTTTTCAGGCCTTGCGCGCAGCGCAGAGGCATGAATTCACTTCCGGCCGCGTTGGTCGGCATTGGGGGTCTCGTGAGGCGGCGCCGGTGGCGTCACAGCTAGCAACATGGATGATGCGATGCTGTCGATTACGACCTCAGGGCATTCAGGCCTTGCCATTTTCCTCTCCTCCCGGTGCGGTGGCCCTGTGGGCCAAACACTCCGGCTCCCCTCTCCTGACCCCAGCACCGGTCCTCTCCGGTGCCTGCGGACTCGCCGATGCTGCGGGTTAGATTTCGTCCAGATAACTGCCGGTCTTCCGGACCCGCCGTGCTCCCTACGCACAGGGTTCGGTCGCTCATCGGCCGGACGTCTTGCCCTTGGCTCTGAAGGGTTCAACACGTGCGAACCCAGATGTGTCCGGATGTGTTGCGGTCCCTTGCGGGCGGTCGAACCACCCTTCAATTCGATATTGCGTAGATTTCTAAGCTATGCAAATTGATATTGAGGGGCGGCTTTATTCGCGTGGTGAATTTAGGGGGGAGCATGCACGGCTTGAACAACTTGGACCTGAACTTGCTGAAAGTTTTCGACGCGATTCAGCAGGAAAGAAGCGTTTCGATCGCGGCGGATCGACTCAATATGACACAACCAGCGGTCTCCAACGCCCTCAACCGGCTCAGGCAGACGCTTGGCGATCAGCTTTTCGTGCGGACGCGCAACGGAATGGAGCCGACGCCCCTGGCCCAGATGATCAGCAATCCGGTGCAACAGGGACTCAAGGGAATTGAGACCTCTATCATGCAAGGGTTGTCCTTCGTCCCGGCTGAGTCGACCCGAGCCTTCACCATCCTTGCGACCGACGTGGGAGAAGAGACCTATATCGCCGCACTTATGAAGGTTCTTGAGACCGAAGCGCCGAACATAGAGATCAGCGTTTTCGAAGCGCCCTTGGACGAATATGAAACGCTCCTCGAATACGGATACGCCGACTTCGCCATCGGCCGGCTGGAGATCTCCGAGCGCTTCAGCCGAGAGCACATGGCAAGTTGCCGTTATTCCGCACTGATTTGCTCCAAACACGCGCAGAAGATAGGAGTTACGGAAGGCAGCACGATCCCGCTCGACGTCTACCTGGCACATCGTCATATCAACGTTCTGACACGGGCCACGCCTGCGCATCGCCATCCGGTCGATGTCACCCTCAAGCAGATGGAGCGCCCCAGAAAGATAGCGCTGACCCTGCCTCACGCGTCCGTACTCTCAGAAATCCTTCTCGGCACCTCACTGATTGCCACGGTCCCTGACCCGGCCGTGGCGCCGATTCGGGCACGGGCGGACCTCGTCAGGGCGCGCCTGCCGTTCGAGACAGAGACGCTTCAGGTGCTGTTGATTTGGCACCGGCGCCAAGAGATGGACAAGGGCCACACATGGATCAGAGAGCAAATCTTGAAGCTGCCGATGGCGGCCTGGAACGTAAAGGATGTCATTGAACCGCGGTGATCTGTGCCCAATGTCTTCATGTTGAATGTGTCGTGCCTGCTTTCATTGGGGCAGATTGTTCGTCAATAATTTCAGATTGTTGCGTTAGGCCGCGACGTGACTGGAAAATCCACCGAAACAAGCTTTATTCACCCTCGTGATTTTATCTGAAGATTAAATCAATTTGAGTAACACCGATGGCCATGCCTACGCTGTCCTCAGGATGACAGATTACTAGACCGCATTCGGCGCCGAGCGAGGACGACGCAGGAACATGGTCAGGTCATCCAAAATTCTGGAGGAGGAAATCGAATGGGAAACCTTCGAAACGACGCCATTGATGCACAGACCGCCCGGCGTGCCGACGCGGTTCACACCGGGGCAGACCTGCTGATCGACACGCTGGTCGGACTTGGCGCCGAAAAGGTATTCAACATCACAGGGCTTGGAATGCTGGGACTGGCCCGCGCCCTGATGACCCGCCGCAAAGAGATAAATTGCGTAAGCCATCTGAACGAGACGAACCTGACCATGATGGCGCAGGGCTACGCACGTCAGACGGGCAAGCCGACGTTCTGCATCGTGTATCACGCCTCCGGCACCGCTCTAGCGATGATGTCGGTCACGACGGCCTGGGCGGACAATATTCCCATGGTGATAGTGTCGACGACCGGGTCGCGCACGACAAGCGGACGTGATCAGTATGCCGCGACTCCTCGCTCATTGACCGAAATGAGCGCGCAGTTCACCAAATGGAACTACGACATCACGACGCCTGAGCGCATTCCCGAAATCCTTGCCCGCGCTTGGGAAATCGCATCGACCGCGCCCATGGGCCCGGTCCATATCTCGATCCCCTCGGACCTCTACGATATCGAATTGTCCGGCCCCCCGCCCCGCGAGGACTACGCGCGGATGCGTACGTTCGACGCGCCGGTCGCGGACGAACTCGGGTTGGCGGAAACGGCACGGCTTCTGGGCGAAGCGCGTCGGCCGGTGCTGCTTTGCGGCAGTGAGGTCGGGCGTCTCCGGGCCGTCGACGAGATGGTCGCACTTGCCGAGGCAGTGGGCGCTCCGGTTGTGTCCGAACAGGATCCTTCCTTCATGGGGTTCCCGACCAGCCACCACCAGTATGTCGGCACTCCGGCGAACAATGCCGCGATCCTAGCTGAGGCAGACGTCGCCTTTGCCATCGGCTATGAGTTCACCGAAAAAGGCGTGCCCGATGAAAAGCGGATGCTGCCGTCCGGGACGCGGCTGGTTACGCTGTCGGTCGATCCGATGCTGACCGCCAAGCAACTCTGGCCGGACGTGGCCCTGCACGGTCATCCGAAACCAAGCCTCGCCCGGCTGGTCGAGATATTGAAGCACACGCCTGTCGCCGAAGACGCACGGGCACGCAACCGCGAGATCTGCGCCGCACCAAGACAAGCCCGGCAGACCGCGATCGAAGAGGCGGACGCGCTACCAGGCGATCAGTCCCCAGTGCCGCAAAAGAAACTCATCCGCGAAGTGTACAAGCAGTGCGGATCCGACTGGATTATCGTTCAGGCAGGCAGCACCCTCGGCTGGCATGTCGAGACGATGTACGACTTCGACGACCCTCTGAATTTCCACGCCGTATCTGGAAAAGGCAGTGCGCAGGGATGGGGCGCGCCGACGGCGATTGGCATGCAGATGGGCGCCGAGGATCGACGGGTTCTCGCCTTCCTCGGAGACGGGAACCTCATGTTCAGCGCTACCTGCATGTGGTCGGCTGCGCAGCAGAACCTGCCTGTGGTTTTCGTGGTGAACAACAACCAAGGCTGGCTCTGTGTCCCGGATGCGATCGATGCGGTCTACGACATGTCGACCGGTCTTCAGGAACGCAACGAAATGGCATGGACCTGGGAATCCGCACCGGTCGATTTCACCCAGTTCGCTCAGAGCCTGGGTCTTGAAGCCAAACGTGTGACGACCGCGGATGACCTGTCGGCCTGTCTGAAGACGGCAAAGGCAAGCAATCGGCCCTGGCTGATCGAGGTGGTCGGCGAATAGCGCCGGCCTGCGCGCCGGAGGGCGCCATCAATCAAAGCCATCGGGGCCCCGACCCCTAATCCTGCTGCCAAGGGCCGACGGCCCGGCAGCGGGCCGGACCTGAACGACTTCAGCAATGGATACGCGATGAAAGCGGCCTTCTACACCGAAACCGGCGCACCGGAAGTCCTGCAATACGGCGATGTCGAAGACCCGACATGCGGCCCGGCGGACGTCGTGATAAAAGTCAGCGCCATCAGCATCGAAGGCGGTGATCTCCTGCATCGGCGGATAACGCCGGTGGACGGAGCGCGACGGATTGGCGGTTATCAGGCCGCCGGGACCGTCACCATGGTCGGACCCGAGGTCAAATCACTGCGCCCCGGCGACAGCGTTGTGGGGTTCAACTTCTCGTGCTCTCATGCCGAACTCTTCGCGGTTCCCCAACATTTCGCCTACCCGGTCCCCGCCGGTACCGATCTGAAGGCGATGTCAACAGTGCCGGTTGCTTTCGGAACGGCGCATCAGGCGCTCTTCGAATACGGACAGTTGAGATCGGGTGAAACTTTACTGATCCACGGCGCCTCCGGAGGGGTGGGTATCGCTCTCGTCCAGATCGCCAAGCGGGCCGGCGCCCGGGTGATCGGCACCGCTTCTTCACCCGAGAAGATCGCCGCCCTCAAGACGCTCGGTCTCGATATCGGTATCGACGGCAGGACGGGCGACATCAGGGCCGAAACTCTGGCGGCGACCCGGGGATATGGTGTCGATCTAGCGATCGACCTTGTCGGTGGCCCCAAGTTTTCCGACTTATTTGCCGCCATTCGCCCCCGGGGTCGGTTGGTCATGGTCGGCATGGCAAGCGGCGTTCAACCCACGCTTGACCCTGCCGCGATCCGACAATCCGCGGTCACGGTCACAGGCTTCATCTTCGGCAAAGTCATGCACCTTCCCGAAATCGGACAAATGATTTCGGGCCTGCTTTCGGATGTCGCCGCCGGAGAACTCGTGATGCCCGTGGAAAAGACTTTCCGACTGAGCGAAGCTGCCGCGGCGCATCGCCATGTCGAAGATAACCGCCCGTTCGGGAAGGTCGTCCTGATCCCCTGAACAGACCAAACCTAAGCCAGCAAACAATGGAGTATACCATGGCAGACGCGACAGCGAGCACCTTCAAGATAAATGTCGTAGGCATTCCTGAAAACGAAACGATCCCCGAAACCTTCGTCTTCAATGACTGGGGCTGCACCGGCGACAACAAGTCGCCCGGCTTGGAATGGAGCGGGGCGCCCGATGGGACCAAAAGCTTTGCCCTCACGATGTACGATCCCGACGCCCCGACCGGCAGCGGGTTCTGGCACTGGATCCTCTTCAACATCCCCGCCGGGACAACCAGCATTCCGGAAAACGCCGCAGCGACCGGCGACCTTCCGATGCCGACTGTTCAGGGCCGATCTGACTGGGGCGCCCCGATCTACGGCGGTCCGGTTCCGCCACCGGGCGACAAGCCGCACCGCTATGTATTCACATTACACGCCCTGAGCGTTGAAGCTCTGCCGCTCGACGATCAGGCCTCGGCCGCGATGGTCGGCTTCATGGTTCATCAGAACAAGATCGCGTCGACCACCTTCACGGCATACTACGGCCGCTAGTCCCGACGCCGCCCGATTGCACCGGCCGGAGGAGGAGATCGGCCCGCAATCTTAAGGTGAAATCTGGATGTCAGGCCCCAGGGCCTGACTGTCCCGCCCGGATCGGACTTTCGGCACCGTCGTCCGGATGAACGGAATGACCTGGCCTGAAGACGCCGAACCGCGCCGAATAGGGAGGAATAGCATGCAGGACGACACGGTACGCCCCGACACCGGTTTCCAAAACGGACATGAGAGGGTCGGATCATGAGCGACGACACCTTGCTGGACGTGCTCATCATTGGCGCAGGACTAGGCGGCGTCGGAACGGCTGCGCAATTGATCGAAAGCGGATACGACAACATCGCCGTCATCGAGGCCGCAGATAGCGTGGGCGGCGTCTGGCGGCAGCACCGATATCCCAATATCGCCTGCGACACGCCGATCGACCTTTACGCCTACAGCTTCTACCCCGGCACCAGTTGGTCGACCAATTTCGCGCCAGGCAGCGAAATACTAGCCTATCTCCGCGACCTCGCCGACCGGTATGGCGTGACCCGCAAGACGGTGTTCAACACTCGCATCAGTCAGGCCACCTGGAACGATGACGCCGGATGCTGGCGCGTGACGAGTCGCGATGGCCGGACTTGGGCCGCACGGATGCTGATCTGGTCCGGTGGCCTCCTCTCGCAGCCGACCCTGCCTGAGATCAAGGGCCTCGACGGGTTCGAGGGCCAGTCCATCCATACCTCTTTCTGGAACGACGATATTGACCTCGACGGCAAGCGGGTGGCCGTCGTCGGTGGCGGTGCGACCTCAATCCAGGTGGTGCCCTATGCGGCGAAACATGCTGAAAAGCTTTATGTTTTTGTGCGTACCCCCTCCTATGTCATGCCGCGTCCGGACATCTCTTTTGCGGATATCGATCGCGACAGCGAAGAGTTTGCCAGTCAGCAACTGGAACGGCGCAAGGAATGGTTCGACCGTTTCGAAGTGATCGCCAAGTCCCGGTTTCCGATGAACGGCGCCGTGATCGCGGAACAGGAAGCGGCTTGGCGCAAGCTGTTTGACGAACAGGTCAAGGATCCGCATGCCCGCGAGGTGCTGGCGCCGAAATACCGGTTCGGGTGCAAGCGACCACTCTTCAGCACCGACTATTACCCGGCTTTCGAACGCGACAACGTCGAATTGATCGGACGCGGTGTGTCCGGCCTTTCGGAGGACGCGATCGTCGATGTGGACGGCGAGCGTTACCCGGTCGATGTCGTGATCTGGGCCACCGGTTTCGATCCAGCCGGGATGATGGGCGACCTGACCATCACCGGCAGCCAAGGCCGTGTCCTCGCGCAGGAATGGCAGGAGGTCCCGCACGCCTATTTCGGGTCCATGGTCGAAGGGTTTCCTAACTTCTTCATGATCTGCGGCCCGAACGGCGGCGGCGCGTCGGTCACCGACATGGTCGAGGCGCAGACCCGTTTCATCCTTGATGCAATGAAGCAGGCCGAAGATCGCGGTGCAGACATCCTCGAGGTCGACGAAGCGGCTTATGCCGCCTTCAACGACGATATCCAGGCCAGGGCCGATGCCAGCGTCCTCGTTCAGGGGAACTGCGTGTCCTACTACCGGGTCGGCGGCACCGGCAAGGTGTTCACTCACTGGCCCGACACCATCGAAGCCTTCCGCAATCGCGTGAAGAAGGAAGCGCTGTCCGGCGTCCGGTTCAGGGCGTCAGACTCTGCCGGTCCTGCATCGGTTTGACAACACGCGGGGCCGAAGGCCTGCGCGCCTGTCGGAGGAGGCAGACGCGCTCGCTGATACAAGTGCGCGGCAATCAGCCCGCACCAACCAGGGAGGAAAACACATGAAGAAATTTGCAGTCATATCGGCAAGTGCGCTGTGTCTCGCGACGGGGGCGATCGCCGAAGAACATCCCTACTCGCTCCCCTTCAATGCCGCGAACGAATTCTCGCAGATCGGGGTGACATGGGCTGAGACCCTGGCCGAGGCCACCGGCGGAGAGGTGCAGTTCGAGGCCGCTTTCAATGGTGGTTTGGTCTCGATCCCCGAAGCGCTCGACGCTGTGGGCAGCGGCGTGCTGGCCTGTCGCGACGCCTTTGTCGAAACCATAGACGACTGGGCGGGAAAGAAGATCCGAGCAGCCGGACGCTGGCAGGCCAAGCAGGTCGAGATCCTTGGCGGCAGCCCAGTCGCCCTGCCGGCCTCTGACGTCTACACCGCACTTCAGACTGGAACCGTCGACTGTTCGCTGACCGTTCCAACGATCTACCTTGCAAGTTCAATGTACGAGGTCGCGCCGTATTTCTCGGGCTACCAGCTGACCGGCAATGCCTTGATTACCGTTGTCGGAATGGATGTCTGGGATGCGCTGAGCGAAGAGCAGCGGGCAACCGTCGAACGCGTGTCCTCCGAAACAACATTGAGTGGAACGAAAGGCCTGCGCACCATCAACGAGACCGCGCTGACACAGGTTGAAACAACGGCCAACCTCTATCGCGTGACCGAAGAGAATCGCCAACGTCTCGCCCCGGCCTGGGACCCGGTCTTTGCCGAACTCGCGTCAGAGATCACTGACGAAACCAGCAAGAGCCTGGTGACCACATTGACATCGCTTCGGCAATAATTCGGGCGCCCTGCACTTGCCGGTCGTACAAGCGTGCGGTTGGCATTCAAGGGCATGGCCGGCTCAACCACCGGCCAAGCCTAACGCAATAGTCGCAACATTCCGAGGCGGACAGGGCATCAAAGCGACACAGAGATTTTCAGGAGGGTTGCCCGCATGGCGACCGTGACAGGGAGGGCAAAACCATGAACACAGGTCTCGAGATTCAGACCGGCGCAGAGCAGCAAAGGGCACGCAGCCAGCAGCTGGGCGATCTGCTGCGGCGAAGCGCGGCCCGGTATCCAGACCGGCTCGCCCTCGCCTTCCGCGAGCACCGGGACACATTCGCCGATCTGAACGACGTGGTGAACCGGACTGCGAATGCACTGATATCGCTTGGCATATCGAAGGGGGAAAGGGTTGCCATCCTGTCACGCAACAGCCGTGCGTTCGTCATCGTCCGCTTTGCGCTCGCAAAGATCGGGGCCATCGCAACGCCCGTCAACTTCATGCTGAACGCCGAGGATGTCGCCTACATTCTGGATCACTCTGGGGCCCGTGGCCTGATCTGCCAAGATACGCTCTGCCCGGTCGCGGAGGAGGCGCTGGACCGGATCGGGGGCGGCCCCGACATTCTGCTCTCTATCGCGCATGGGGGCGGAGCGGTGTCCGACCGGTGGAGCCCGGTCGAAGACCTTTTTGCCTGTGCCGATGCCTCCGAGCCTTGGACAGATGTCCAGCCCGACGACCCGATCCAGATGATGTACACCAGCGGCACGGAATCCCGGCCTAAGGGCGCGATGATGAGCACTTCCGCGCTGCTCGATCAGTACGTCACCGTCATCGTGGATGGAGAGATGCAGCCGGACACTGTCGAACTTCACTGCCTTCCGCTCTTTCATTGCGCCCAACTGGATTGCTTCCTGACCCCCGACCTCTACCTCGGCGCGACCAGCATCCTGCATGATGGGGCCGACCCGGCGGCCATGTTCGCCGCTATCGAGGCGGAAAAGGTGACCAAGCTTTTCTGTCCGCCCACGGTCTGGATCCTGCTGCTGCGCCATCCCGAGTTTGACAAGCACGACCTGTCGAGCCTGCGTCAGGGCTATTACGGCGCCTCTATCATGCCGACCGCCATCATCGAGGAATTGTCGGCGCGACTGCCGAACATGCGGCTCTACAATTTCTATGGCCAGACCGAAATGGCGCCCTGCGCGACAATCCTCAGACCGGAAGAACAGCTGACCAAACTAGGATCCGCGGGCCGTCCGGGCCTGAATGTCGAGACGCGTGTGGTCAACGATCAGGACGATGAGGTCCCGGTCGGGGAAGTTGGCGAGATCGTGCACAGAAGCCCCCACCTTACGCTTTGCTACTATAACGACCCCGATAAGACGGCAGAGGCGTTCCGCAACGGCTGGTTCCACAGTGGCGACCTCGGACGGTTCGACGAGGATGGGTATCTTTACGTCGTCGACCGCAAGAAGGACATGATCAAGACCGGCGGAGAGAACGTCGCGAGCCGCGAGGTCGAGGAGACCATATTTCGACATCCCAAGGTTGCAGAGGTTGCTGTCTTCGGCGTTCCGCATCCGAAGTGGATCGAAGCCGTCGTCGCCGTCGTGGTGCCAAAACCAGGGCAGAATGTGACCGCCGAAGAGGTTACCGATTACTGCCGCGGCGCGCTCAGCGTATTCAAGACACCCAAGCACATCGCCCTGCGGGACAGCCTTCCGAAGAATGCGAGCGGGAAGATCCTGAAGCGTGAGCTGCGTGAGGAGTTCGCTGTATTATTCGAAGGGTAGAGTAACCATAAACGCTGATTAATCAAAGAGATCAGCGTCGCGACTTTTCAGCTGTTCCGCTTTGGCAACGGCCCTAAAATCTTGTGTCTGACGTCCGGAGCCGATCAGCAGTTGTGCATTGGCGCAATTTCGAAAAAAACGCTTTGACCTTACGCAAATATGAACTTGACACTCATAAATTTAGCCATCTACGTTTATTGACAGGATGGCGGGACGAGAGGAGCTCTGCGCCATCCAAAACACAACCTGGAGGAGAACCATGTTTCGATTTTCATATCGGGCGGGGCAGAAGATGCTTTGCCTAGCGCTTGCGGCCAGCCTTGCTGTTCCTGTCTCGGCACAGGACAAAACCCCATACCGCGAGCACAGTGGCGTTCTGCCCGACGGCACTTCCTGGCTCATCCGCGTCCCCGAGAACTGGAACGGCCGCCTGCTGCGTGATCTCGATTTCGCCAGCTGGATCCATGTCCCGGGCTTCGCGCCCCGTTATGATGATCTGCTGGCGCGCGGCTATGCCTTTGCCGGTACGGCGCGCCATCCCGTGAATTTCTGGCAATACGACCCGCAGCGCGAGATCTTGAACCTCCAGACCGTTCAGGACACCTTCACCCAGCTCGAAAGCGAGCCCGACATGGTGATGCAATACGGATGCTCCGGCGGCGGTCTGGACAGCCTCGCCTCGGCCGAAGATTACCCCGACAAGATCGATGGCTCGGTGGTGCTTGCGGCCCATACACCGGTCTGGATCATGAACAGTTTTCTGGACGGCTGGTTCGCGATGCGGGCGCTGCTGGCGGAAGATTTCGTGGCACAGGGCCTGGGCCAGGCCTCGGATCTGACGGTGGCCGGTCTGCCGAACGCAGGCGCGGGCGGCGATCGTAACCTCGACGCCATCCGGGCGTCGTGGAAGAGCGCGATCGAAAACGCGGGCAAGACGCCCGAAGGTCGCGCCCGTCTGGCGCTCGCCTTTGCCATTGGTCAGTGGTCGCCCTGGATGGTCGAGGGAACCGACCTGCCCGACACGTCCGATACCGCCGCGATGGCTGACATGGTGGTAAAATCGGCGATGCGTATTGCCGGCAATGTCGGCGGCACCGCGCGGCTGCTCTTCGAAAATGCGGCGTCGGGTCAGCAGTTGTCCGGAAACGAAGGCGTCGACTACGCCGCGTTCTACGCCAACGCCGCACCGGCGATGAAACAGCTGGTCGAGGCGCTTTATGCCGAAGCCGGGCTGGACCTTCAGGCCGACCTTGCGACGATTGACGCCGAACCCCGGATCGCGGCGTCGGACTATGCGCTCGACTTCTGGGCCGGGGACGGACGCACCACGACCGGAGAGCTCGAAGTGCCCGCCATACGGATCCACATGCTGGGAGACTGGGCCATCCCCTATTCGCTGATGCAGGGGTACGAGGCGCTGGTCGAACAAACCGGCACCACCGACCTCTATCGGCAGGCCCTCGTTCAGGGACCGGGCACTGCGAATTCATGGCCGCAGAAAGCAGCGTGATCGTTGAAATTCTGGCCGAACGGATCGAAACCGGCACCTGGCCGGAGGTCACGCCCGAGGCACTCAACACGGCCGCGGCCGCGCTGGAGACGGGATCCGATCCCCGCTTCGTCGAATTTGGCGACTGGCGCGTTGGGGCGTACAACCGTCCCTGGACGCCGAGCCAATGACCCTCGCGGGGTCTGCCCACCTGGGTGGACCCGCCCCTAGCCTGACAGGAGCTCGACGTTGCGCGTCAGCAAGACAGACTACCGGATCAGCATCGCCAGTAGGAATTCAGGCGACCGACAGACACATCGGATGACGACCGGCGCGAGACCTCCCGCGCCGGCTTTTTCGTAATCTAGGGCACGCTTGGAATGCCTATCGTGTCATTATGTGGAGACGAAGGGATTGATCTCGAAATCGTAGGGCAAGCCGACGAGGTCCCAACCACGTTTGAGGTCCGCGACGTGCCGCGCCATCCAAAGCTCGGCCTCGTCCGGATCCTGCCGCTCGACGGCGTCGAAGATCTTTTCATGCGCTGCCATCTCGCGCGGCCGGGCCTGCTCGAGCACCGGTTTGAGGTGCCGCGAGGCCGGAAAGCAACTGCCCGATCGGGAAACGGGTCAGTAGAAGCGCGACATTGTTGCTCGCCTCCGCAATCAATGCGTGAAACGCGAGGTCGATCTCGTAATCCGCCCGTCCTGTTTCCATCGCATCCCGGAATTCGATCAGGTTTGCCCGCAGCGGAACCAATTGATCTTCTGTCCGGTGGATTGCCGCCAGTCTCGCCGAAAGCGGTTCGACCTCACGACACACCTCCCAGAGTTCGAGGAACGTAATGCGTGACAGGACCATGGCATCGGTGGCGCGCGGCGCGATCTGCGACGTGTCCGGGATCGACACGAAAAGTCGCCGGCGTCCCGAACGCCGGACCAGCCCGTCGGCTTCGAGCTGACGGATCCCTCGCGCACGGTGGACCTGTTGACCCCAAGTTTCTCGGCAAGACTGAGCTCCGACGGAAAGGGCTCACCCGGTTGGAGACTGCCCGACAGGATGAGTTTGCGGATCTCGCGCGACACGACCTGATAGGCCGGCGGCGCCGACAACGCCTCGATTTTTAGGTCTTGAACCATTGTGCTCCCATAGTTCCGCGCACCGCGCCGACCTTGATCACCGCAAGGTGTCAGGCCGTCTTGATGTCCCGCAGCACGTTCTTCAAGACCTTGCCGTTCGCATTGCGCGGCAATGGCCCATCCAGAAAGGTCACGAGGTCGGGAACCTTATAGTCGGATAGTCGGGCAGAACAATAATTTTGATCTCGTCCGCGTCCACCTGATTTCCATCCAGGAAAATGTAGGCGTGCACCCGCTCGCCCAACACGTCGTCAGGGACGCCCACCACTGCCGCTTCAACGACCAAGGAATGCGACGCCAGCACGTCCTCGACCTCGATACAGTAGACCTTGAAGCCCGCGCGGTTGATCATGTCCTTCTTGCGGTCGAAGACGCGGACGAAGCCATTCTCGTCTTTGAACCGATGTCGCCCGACACCCAGTATCCGCCGGTGAACCCCTTGGCATTGCCTTCCGGGTTCTCCCAGTATCCCGGCACCACCATCGGTCCTCCGATCAGAAGCTCTCCGCTTTCGCCGGGGCCACTTCACGACCAGCGTCGTCGACCACGATGATGTCAGCAAGGGGCAGCACCTGTCCCACAGTATCGGCATGTTCTGCGATCTGGCCGCCCGGCATGATGGTGACCGGCGATGTGGTTTCGGTCGACCCGTAGACATTGTGCAGCACCATGTTCGGCAGGTCCTTGCCAGCGCCGCAATTGTGGATTGCGGCATAGGCGCACCGCCGAAACCGGCCACCCTCCAGCAGTCCAGATCAAAGGAACGGAAATCGGGGTCGAGCAGGCACAGATTGTACATCGCGGGAACCATCAGCGAATAGTTGATCTGTTCCTTCGCGGCCATTTCAAGGAATCGGCGCGCCTTGAACTCGCGCACGATGACTGTCGTGCCGCCGACGTGAATAGCCGACAGAATGATGGCGATCAGGCCGGTAACATGACTCGCCGGGACTGAAAGGAAAGCCACGTCGCCCTCCTGCAATTTGAAGGCCCAGGCGTAGTGCATCACCGAATGGATGCTCGACACGTGGGTCAGCATTGCGCCCTTCGGCTTCCCCGTGGTGCCCGACGTATAAAGCAGGCAGAGCGTATCCTCTTCCTCCACATGAGGAAATTCAGTTCCGGCTTTCGCGGCTGCCGGAATGGCGGACAAAGGTTCGGACTCCGGATAGCCTCCGTCCTCGCCGACCAGATAGACAGCCCGCAACTGCGGCACATCTGACCTAGGCGGGATGTTCTCGGCATGTTTCGCGTCAGCAATGAGCGCCGAGGAGGTGTTCTGGTTCAACACGAACTCGATTTCCGGCATCCGCTGCCGGGTGTTGAGCGGGACCGAGATCAGCCCGGCCCGCGCAATGGCCAGGACCGCCACGACAAACTCCAGCTCGTTGCCCATCAGCAGAGCGATCCGTTCACCGGGTTGGAAGCCGAGTGCCATCAGGCCCGACGCCATCGCCTCGACCTGACGGTCGAGGTCCGCGTAGGTGACACGCCGCTCTTCGTCTATGACGGCGACGCGGTCGGCGAACCCTGCCACTGCCGTGCGAAACATCGCGTCGACGTTCCGGGGACGGTCGGCAAAGCAGCGCACCACCCGATCTCCATATAGCACCTCGTGTCTGATCCGGGGCAGATCGTTCATGTCATCCTCCATCACGTCGTACTCTGTTCGGCCCGGCCAGCCGCGTCGCGGGCTACTTCCGGGGTGTCTTTTGGCTCCGCAGCAAAGCGGATTTCTCCGTTGTCGATTACGACGCGGCCACGGCTATGGGCGCGGAACGCGACCCCCCCGGGCTGGTCCCAGACTTCCAGCACTATCATGTCGCCAGGAAAGACCGGTGCGGTGAACCGACAGTCCATCGCCTGGATCGAAACTCCAGGGCGTTGCTCCATGATGGCCCGGCAAAGGTGGCCATAACTGGACAGCCCGTGCAGGATCGGGCGGTCGAACCCGGCATCCCTAGCAAAAGCGGGATCCACATGCAGCGGATTGTCGTCACCCAGAAGCCGATAGATCAGCGCGGCATTCGCTGCCGTGGGAACATGCAGCACTATGTCGGCTGCGCGCGAGGGTAGAGGCCCGGGCGCGGGCGGGCGGCCGCCCGGGCCACCGACCCCACCATCACCACGGCACAGGGCGCGTTGCGTCACGGTCGCCAGATGCCGACCGGTGGCGGCATCGCGCACCTCGCGTTGACTGATCACCAGCGCCCCGCGCCCCTCGCCTTTATCGTGTATGGCGACGATGCGCGGCGTTGCGATGACATGACCCGCCACGGGCAGATCGCCGAACAACTCGAAGCGCTCCGATCCGTGCACCGTGAACCGGTCGTCCAGATCGATCTCGGGGCGTGCGTACCAGTTTCCCGGATAGGCCGTCACGGTGGCCATCGACGCAATCGCCCGAAGGTCCCGCTCGTAGACGAGATCCAGGGCATCCGGGCCGGCGCCGACCCCGAGCGCGTACAATATGGTGTCGCGATGGTCGTAGCGATGCTCAACCGGCGCGAAATCATGGGACATCAGCCTGTCATAGCGCGACATGATCGGTCTCCTGTCTTACGGGAACGCCTTCGATCCATGTGCTCAGCACCTCCGGGACCGTACCGGCGCCAGGTCTTTTGTCGAGGATCGCGAAGTCGGCGTAGAACCCCGGCCGAAGCATTCCGCAAATATCGCCGACCCCTGCCCGCCGCGCCGCGTGGACTGTCAGCGCTGGCAGTCGGTCCGCAGACAGAGGCCTGGCACAAGCAGCACCGGAGACTGAGGTTTCTTGGTCCAGCGATTGTATCGTCGTGTCAAAGGATGTGTCTGTGGTAATCTGGCTGGCCAGTCGGATTCCTTCGCCCATGCGGTCTGCTTGACTGGCAAGAGTGTGGGGATCCATGCCTGAACCCGACGTAACGTCGTCCAGAACGACGGCCCAGCCTGCGCGATGCAGGCGCGCTGCTTCGGCTAGCGCCGCCTCAACCCCGCTGCCCGCTACGGATGGCAGAGGCACGCGCATGGTGTCGTACCGGATCAAATCGTGACCCATCCCCGGCGCCAGCGGCTCGCCTTGCCAATCGGCCCGCAGCGCCGGCCCGATGCCGCCCCGCAGCCTGAGACGATGCCGCCGCAAAAGCAGCTCTGCCAAACGGTCATGATCCGCCCAGTCCGCGCCGAGGTCCAAGAGTTCCACGGTCGTGATCCCCTGACGGACCAGCCCTGAAATCCACAGATCAAGGCTCAGCGCATCTCGGTCGGGCGGCAGGCGCTGTCCCGTGGCGATGAGCCCGGGCACCACAACGCGCCCTTCCAGATCGGTGACGCGAGTCATACGTCCGCGGGCAGGGATCAGCTTGTCCGCCGCGCCGACATGCTGAATCACCCCTTCACGGATCGCGATGGCGCCGACCACCGGACGTAGCGGATCCATCGTCAGGATGGGTCCGCCATGAAGGATCAGGTCTGCCGGCAGATTCGCACCCGGCGCCAGCCCCCCGCGACCAAGCTGGGGATCGTAGGGGACGGACGGCCCGAATGCGGCCTGCTCGCAAAAACGGCACATGACTGTCCCTGCCTTACTTCACCGCGAGAACGTTCAGCGGGGCGCCCGTTGCTTCTCGGACCTTCAGCGGAGAGGCCATAAAGAGGAAATCCCATTGTCCGTCGGCATGGCAG
The DNA here is from genome assembly GCF_016774595.1 of Maritimibacter sp. Lineage (NCBI taxonomy): Bacteria > Pseudomonadati > Pseudomonadota > Alphaproteobacteria > Rhodobacterales > Roseobacteraceae > Maritimibacter > Maritimibacter sp. The sequence goes on along the minus strand of NZ_JACBWT010000004.1, from coordinate 26,088 downwards.
TCCTCGGCCAGCTTCTCGAAGTTGCAGATCTCGGTGAAGATTATCCCGAGGTTCCGCATCAAAGCGCAATGCAGCGGGATCTGCACGCCTACCTCGGGGTCCAGTTCCGTTTCGTTCGAGATGGTGTCCGTGGCAAAGCAAGGGATCTCCATCTCGTGGAACCAGTCGACCAGTTCGGGGGAATAGGTCAGCCCGGGCTCGTTGAAATCGGCGTAGAACTTTTCGGGTCCCTGCTTGTAGAGCAGCTGGAGGAAACCGATCCGCAGGCACAGGATATCGTGCTTTTGGATTGTCACACCCTGTTTCTCGGCGCAGCCGAGGATGTCATCGAGCCCAAGGAAGTCCCCCTTGTCGAGAGCGAACTTGCCCTTGTACGCGGCCAGGTCCAGCAGAACGCCGCGCCCGACGATCCCACGCTCGGCAATCGGCAGGATCGAGGCCTTGCGCATGCCGCCCACGGTCTCCTGCGCGGAAAAACCGTTCCAGATTTTGTCGTCGTACCAGACGTGCCCAAGCGCATCGACCTGGGTCGAGCCCTGCAGGAACATCGAGATCTTGTCGTCTGCGAATTCGACGCCGCCAGGGAACGGTTCGACCTCGCCCTTATCGTAATTGCCTTTGTCGCGAACGTTTTCGCGCACCGTGGGAAGACGGCCGGGCCACATCGGATCGCCCTCGGGATTGCCGATCAGTTCGCCGCAGGTGATGACCTTGCCCTGCTTGGCCGCTGCGATACCGCGCAGGACCTGATCCGGTGTCAGGAAGTTCAGCGACCCGATTTCGTCATCATTGCCCCAACGGCCCCAGTTTGACGGCGCGTTTGCAAGCACCTGGCTCATCCGCAGATCCTGCGATTTCGAGAACCCTTTTTCCATTGTACTCCTCCTTCGATTTGGCGCGGCACGGCGGGTGGTCCGCCTGGGCCGCTGTGGTTGGTGGTCAGTGGCGTTCGCGCAGCGTCAGGATCGCAAAGATCACGACGAGCCCGAAAATGATGTCGCGGAAGGCGAACGGCAGGGTGGTCCCGGCCAGCAAGGTCTGCAATGCGGTCAGCAGGAGCGCTCCGCCCAGCATCCCCGCATAGTGACCCCGCCCGCCGGTGATCGCGGTGCCGCCGATGATGATGATCGCGATGGAGGGCAGCAGGTAGACATCGCCCATCCCGAGGCTGGCCTGACCGCCGAAACCTGTCAGCAGAAGGCCAACCAGTGCTGAACAGACGCCGGACAGCATGAAAACCAGCACTGTCACGTCTCCGGTGTTCACGCCCGACAGATAGGCCGCCCGCCGGTTGGTCCCGACCGCGACAACGCGACGGCCGAACGTGGTGCGCCCCAGAAGCACAAGCGCCATAGCAACGAAAATTGTCATGAAAACCAGCATCGGTGCGACACCCCAAAGCTTACCCGTCATCAGCCAGCGCAGCGCGGGGGCCGTGGCGCCCGACGGCGTGCCGTCGGAATAGATAAGCGCGGCACCCTGCAGCAGTCCGTTCATCGCAAGGGTCATCACGATCGGCGGCAGGCCGATGGCAGCGACACCCAGGCCGTTCAGCAGCCCGATGCCCGCACCGACCGCGAGAACCATCGGGATCGCCCAGATCGCGGCCTCATTCGAGCCCTGCATCAGCCCCGCCCCCAGAACCCCGCAGAAGGCGATCGTCCATGGCACCGACAGGTCAAGCCCGCCGGACATGACCACTACGCCCTGACCAAGCGCCAGAATGGCGAGGAACGATACCAGAGGTGCCAGAGAGTTGTAGAAGCGCAGCGAAAAGATCGTGTTGCCGCCATAGACCAGCTGCGTTGCGATCAACACCAGCACAAGCACGATGTACGCCGGAAGGACGGTGGCCAGCGTTTCACGCCGGCGCGCGTTCAGCCACCGTGGCGGTGTGTCGTCTGTGGCCGGTGCAGAGCGGTTCGTTGGCTGCGGCGCCCCTGCGATACCGGCCCTCCGAACCGACAATCTGCGTCCGACCTGCGCGAAGGCCATACGTAGCGGCCCCCTCGCACCCATCAGGCCCGCCGCGGCGGCGATCAGCAGAGCGGCAGCTTCGACCACCGTCGAATAATAAGCCGACACGTCGAGCGCCAGAAGGATGTTGACCAGCAACATGAGCGTGTAGGCCCCGATCACCGTGCCGAGTGCGCCGCCCCTGCCGCCGGCAAGCGAGGTGCCGCCAAGAACCACCGCGGCGAAGATTTGCAACAGCATCGGATCGCCGACCAAGGGGTCTGCCGCTCCGGTCTGGGCAGAGATAAAGACCCCTGCGGCCCCATAGAACATGCCGCCGATCACGAACGCGAGGAACCGCGTGCGCATGACCGGCAGACCGATTGAACGCGCGCTTTCCGGATCGCTGCCGACCGCATAAAGCGAAATGCCGAACCGGCTAGAGCGCAGCAGGTACCAGATCGCCAGTGCCGCCCCAATGACAAGCACCGACGACGGCAGGATCTCCGGGATCGCCGATCCGGTCAGGACCATCGACATCTCGAACCCGACGCTACCGCCAGGGTTGGGCATGATCAGCAGCGTGATGCCCCGGACCAGGAACATCGTCGCCAGCGTCACCACGATCGACTGCAACCGAAAGAAGGCGACAAAAAACCCGTTGAACGCCCCGATCGCCGCACCGATGCCGATCCCGACCGCCACGGCCGCGATCTGGCCGCCAACTGTCTCCTGCGGGATCGAGGCGACGACGACATTGACCAGACTGATTGCGGCACCGGCCGACAGGTCGAACCCGCGGGTCAGGATGATGATCGTCTGGCCGATGGCCGCCAACGCAAGTGTGGCGCCGCCATTGGCCATCGAGTTGAAGTCGAAATAGCTGAAACTTCCCGGCGAGATCACCTGCAGGAAGGTGAACAGCAGGACGAAGATGATCCCTATGGTCAGCGGACCGCCAAGGCGACTCCAGTTAATCGGATCGCGGGGTCTCAGGTCCGGAGTTCTGATCGTCTGGTCAGTCATGCCGCGCTCCCCAGGGCCGGATGGCCGCCAAGGGCCAGATGCATGATCGTCTCTTCCGTCAGGTCCTCCGCGGCGACGTCGCCGGCGATGCGGTGGTCGTAGACAACCAGCGCCCGGTCACAGACGTTCACGATCTCGGGTATTTCCGAAGAGAACATCAGGACGGCACCGCCACGCCGCGCGAAGTCTCGGATCAGCGTATAGATCTCGTGCTTGGTGCCGACGTCGACGCCCCGTGTGGGATCGAGCAAGAGCAGGGTATGCGCATCGGTCAACAGCCACTTGGCAAGGACCATCTTCTGCTGGTTGCCTCCCGAGAAGCTGTCAGCCCGATCGGTTACCGCGCGGGTATGAAGCTGGATGTCGCGGAATGCCTGCCGGACACGCGCGGCTTCCTCGGTCGTCTGCATCAGACCGAAGCGGCTGACGGCACGAAGATTTGGAAGCGATGCGTTCTGCGTGCCGTCGAGGTCAAGAAAAAGCCCTTCGGTCTTTCTGTCCTCGGGCACCAGGCCGATGCCGCTTGCGATCGCGTCGGCCGGTCCGGCGAACGATACCGGCTGGCCCCGGACCTCAAGCGTTCCTTCGTCCACCGGCAGTGCGCCGAAGCAGGCCAGGAACAATTCGTTCTGGCCCATGCCCTGAAGGCCAGCAACCCCAAGGACTTCGCCCTGTGCCAATTGGAACGATGCATCGCGCATCCGATGACCCACGCGGAGCCCGCGTGCTTCCAGCGCCGGCGGCGCCGGTTCCCGCTTGTGGCTGACGCGCACCGGATAGGTCGCATCAAGCGACCGGCCGATGATCATACTGACGACTTCCGCATCGCTCAGGTCCGCAACGCGGGCAGTCCCGGCATTGCGACCATTTCGTAAAACCGTCATCGTTTCGCAAAATTCACGCACTTCCGGCAGATGGTGCGAGATGAAGATGATCGAAGTGCCCTGCGCCTTGCACCTTTCGACGATGCGTCCCAGCCATGTGATATCCGGACCCGACAGGGTCGAGGTCGGTTCGTCCAGTAGCAGCACACGCGGGGTGCGGAAGATTGCCCGCGCGATTTCGAGCTTCTGGCGCTGTGCAAGGTCCAGTGTCCGCATCTCCGCCCGCAGCGGAATGTCCGACAGACCGAGCGTCTCAAGATGAGCGGCAACCTTGTTCTCTCCGGAACGCCGCCGGATCTGGCCGAGAAACCCGAGGGGTTCGTTAAGTAGAAGCATGTTCTCGGCGACGGTCAGGTCGGGGATCTGGGTCATTTCCTGAAAGGCGGTCTGAATACCGTGCTTATGCGCGTCCCGCACCGATCCCAGCCGGACCTCCTCGCCATGGATTCGCAGCTCTCCCCGGTCCGGGCGGACCAGGCCGCTCAGCACCTTGACGAAAGTCGATTTGCCGGCGCCGTTTTCACCCAGAAGCGCGTGGACCTTCCCCGCCCCGACCTCGACGCTCGCATCGTCGAGTGCCACGGTCGGACCGTATTCCTTGCGGATGGAGCGCGCAGAAACCGCGGGAACGTCGGACATGGTAATCCCCTGGATCAAAGAATGTGCGGATGCCTTCGAATGCCCCGGCGGTCGTCCCGCCAGGGCATTGCTGGTCAGTCCGGGGTACCCGTCAGTGCGGCGTTGAAGCCAAGCTGCGGCAGTTCTGTCGAAAAGATCGACGCGAACCAGCCCGGGTTGGGAACGACTTCAGGGCTGAAGGCATTGCAGCCCGCGTTCATCTCTTCCCACGTGCCTTCGATGCAAAGCTGCACCTCGTCGTTGGTGATGGGATGCGGTGACAGCAGAGTCGTCTGCTCCACATCCTTTCCGTCCAGCGAATCCACGACCACTTTCAGCGCCATCGCGCCGGGATAGACCTGAGAGCTGGCCGAGATCGACGGCGTACCCATGGGTCTGTAAGTCCCGTTTGCTCCGGCCACTTCGGTGTCTGCAGGCAGCATCTGGATTCGGTGCCCGTTCGACCCTTCGCCGGCGCAGGGAATGATGTCTGCGTAGGCAACCCCGGCTTCGGCCTGCATCGACGCAGCGGTGTAGCAGCCCACCTGCATCCACAGACCGTCGATGCTGTCCCACGTTTGTGTGGCGGTGATGCGGGAGAGTTCAGTACGCGCGACGGCCTGGCTCCACATCCCGTTGGCCTCGGCGATGACCTTGATGTCCGGATACTTCGAGAAGACCTCGCGCGCGGCTTCGTTGCGCAGCGTGTCCACCGAAGTGCCGGTAACCCCGGTGATCATCACCAGGTTTCCCTTGCCGCCCATCTCCTCGGCCAGCCATTCGGCGGTCACCCGCCCCCATTCAGCCTGGTCGATATGGACGTTATAAGCGCAGGGCTCCTCAATGACGCCGTCATAGGCAATGACCTTGACGCCCTTGTTGCAGGCATTCCGTACAACCGAGTTCAGCGCCGTCGGAGAGATCGGATAGACGATGATCGCATCGGCACCAGCCTGAACCATGGCGTTGATCTGCTGTATCTGCTTTTGCGCGTTCGGCCCGGCGACCTGCACCTTGAGGTCAACCCTGTCGGCATAGTCCTCAGACGCCGCCAACGCCTTGATCATGTTGGCGGCTTCGGCCTGCCAATCATTCCCGATATAGCTCATTGAAAGATAGATTTTGTAGGGGTCCGCAGTTGCTGCGGTTGCGGCAGCGCAGCCGAACGCGGCGCCAAGGGTCATCGCCCTCAGAATAGTCTTCATGATGTCCTCCCGATGGTGCCAGGGCACCTTTTTCAAGTCAGGCAAGCTGACAGTTATGGACCAAATGCCTCCCATTATGTCCATATGTCCGACAGTCCATCATACCGGCAATCAGGCTGTCAAAGGAAAATATTGGCGACCGATGAAAAAGCTGCAGTACGCAACTTAACACACTGATAAATATTGGAATATTTTTTCGATACGCGGCCGGATGACCAAATGGGGCGTTCGCAATACTTTTGTATCCGGCCCCCTGAAGGTCAGAGGCCGGACCATGTCTTTCCCAATCTCCCCGGATGCCCGGCATCCGCAGGTGTCCCGAACGAAGCGCGTCAGGCAGTCCGTGTCAGAGAGCCACGAGCACCTTTCCCAGCACCCCGCGGCCGGACAGAGCAGAGATAGCAGCGCCCCCCTGCGCTAGCGGATAGGCCGCATGGATGCGTGGCTGGAGCTTACCAGCGACGCAGAGGTCGAGAAGTCGCGCCATCGCCCGCCGGTTCGCCTCGGGATCTCGCTGAATCGCCGCCCCCCAGAAGACGCCACGGATGTCGCAGGATTTCAGCAACGGCAGGTTTGCCGGGATGCGCGCGATCCCTGCTGGGAACCCGATGATCAGAAAACGCCCACCCCATGCACAGCAGCGGAGCGCAGGCTCGGTGTAATCGCCGCCCACGATGTCCAGCACGATATCCGCTCCGTTCTCGCCCAGTTTCTCGCGGAACGCCCCACTCAACGCCTTTTGCGCGGCCCGGTCCAGCGGTCCGCCGGGATAGACGACACCGTCATCGGCCCCATGTGCCCGGGCAATCTCCACCTTTTCCGCAGTGCTGGCGGCCGCCACCACACGCGCACCCATGACCTTGGCTAATTCTACTGCCGCAAGGCCGACTCCCCCGGCAGCGCCAAGGACAAGGACCGTATCGCCCGGCGTGATCGCGCCCCGCTCCTCAAGAGCATAGAGAGCCGTTCCATAAGTCATCTGAAGTGATGCTGCGTCCTCGTCGCTGACCGGGTCGGGGACAAGATGGCACTGTTCGGCCGGAACACAGACTTTCTCGGCCATCGCACCCCACATCGGAAGGGCCATGACCCGGTCTCCGGCTATGAGGTCTTTAACGCCTTCCCCAACCGCCTCGACAACACCCGACAGTTCCGCACCGGGGGCAAACGGCCGGTCCGGCTTGAATTGATAGCGATCCTCGATGATCAGCGTGTCGGGATAGTTCACACCAACACAACGCACGGCGATCAGTACCTCGCCCCTGCCCGGCACGGGATCCGGAACGTCCTTCAGGGTCAGGCTGTCGGGTCCGCCCGCCATTTCGCTCAGTAGTATCTTCATATACCTTTTCCGTTCTCGAGATGGCATGGGGCCGACCTACAACCCCGGCAAAATGTCAGTGTGGTTTCACGAAATGCGCCGCATTCTGGCCGCCCGTCGTCTTGGAGCGTTTCAGTTCTTCACGCGCAATGACCCGCATGTGCACCTCGTCCGGACCATCGAGGAACCGCATCGCCCGGCCCCAGGTCCACAGATAGGACAGCGGCGTGTCCGGGGTCATGCCCGCGGCCCCAAAGACCTGCATCGCCCGGTCGACCACCTGCGTCTGCAGGCGCGCGGCCGTTACCTTGATCATCGACACGTCGACCCGCGCGCTCTTGGCTCCCTCACGGTCCATTTTCCACGCGGTCTTAAGCATCAGCAGGCGGGCCGCGTCGATCTCCATTCTGGACTGTGCGATCCAGTCTTGGATGTTGGCGTTGTCGGCAAGCATTTTGCCGTAAGTCTTCCGCTCAATCGCCCGTTCGCAAAGAAGTTCCAAAGCAAGTTCGCATTGGCCGATGGTGCGCATGCAGTGGTGAATGCGCCCGGGCCCCAAACGCGCCTGCGCTAGCATGAATCCGTCGCCGGGCTGTCCCAGGATCGCATCACGGGGCACGCGGACGTCACGATAGACGATCTCGCAATGTCCCTCGGGCGCGTGATGATGCATGATCGGCACGTCCCGCACGACCTCAACCCCCGGCGTGTCCATGGGCACGAGTACAAAGGAATGTTTCCGGTGCGGGTCCGCTTCCTCGCGCGGGTCCGAGACGCCAAAGACGATCGAGAGCTTCGCGTTCGGATGTCTCCCCCCGGTCGAGAACCACTTGCGGCCGTTGATGACAAAATGGTCTCCGTCCTCGCGGATAGAGGTCTGCAGGTTGGTCAGGTCCGAGGACGCGGTGTCAGGCTCGGTCAGTCCGACGATTGACCGGATCTCGCCCAGCATCAGCGGATCAAGCCAGCGCTCCTTCTGCTCGGGGGAGGCAAACCGCTTGAGGATCTCCATGTTCCCCGTATCCGGCGCCGAACAGTTGAAGACCTCCGAGCTCCAGGGCACACGCCCCATGACCTCGGCCATCGGCGCATATTCTAGGTTGCTCATCCGGGTGCCGGGGTCCTCCTCCTCCAGCTCTGGCATGAACAGGTTCCAGAGCCCGTCGCTGAAGGCCTTCGACTTGAGCGGCTCTAACACCTCGAGCGGATACCGTCCCGTGCTGGCGATCTCATGGAAACTCTGGTTGGCCGGCAAGACATGCGACGTCATGAACTCCGTTAGCCGCCCCACATAGTCCCGTGTCCGGGCCGAATACTCAAAATCCATCACTGTCTCCTCCTCTGGCCGGCCGGCGTGGGGGCGGACCCCCGGCCGGAACGGCGAATGTAAACTCAGGCGATCCTCCTGGGGTGGCGCGATCCGGCCGCTGAGACCCGCACCTCAATGTCCGACCCAGACCGGCGCACGCTTCTCCGCGAAGGACCGGGCCCCCTCAAGCGCGTCGTCGGACGCGAATATGTCCGCGAAAAGCGCATCGTTCCGCACCCATGCCCGTCCCTCATCGTCAAGTTCGGTGTAGCGTGACAACGCAAGACCCGCCGCGACCGAGCGCGGGGCGCTTTTAACGATGTCGTCGGCCAATACCATCGCGGCGTCGAAAGCACCGCCGTCCTCGGTGATGCGATTCAACAAGCCGAGGCGGTCCGCCTCCTCGGCGAGAAATGTCCTGCCGGTCAGGGCCAGCTCTCGCGCTTTAACCACAGGGATACGCGCGGCGAGGCGAAAGACGCCCCCTGCCCCGGCCAGCAATCCCAGTTTCGCTTCGGGCAGCCCGAATTTGGTCGATCGGTCGGCAATGACCATGTCGCAAGCCAGCATGATCTCGAGTCCGCCGGCCAGCGCTGCACCATGGACGGCCGCAATCACCGGTTTGGTGCGGTCGAGACGCACGAAGCCGGCGAACCCGCCTTCCCCGTCCAGCACGCCTTCGATCTCACGACTGGCAAAAGCCTTGAGATCCATGCCCGCGCAAAAAACCCGCCCTGCCCCGCGCAGGACCGTAACCCGCAGCGCAGGGTCGACTTCGACTGCCTTAACAGCCGCGCGGAGGGCGTCCGAGAGTGCGCGGTTCACGCTGTTGCGCTGTTCGGGTCGATTCAGGGTGATGACGCCGACGAACCGGATGATCTTCGTGTCCAGCTCGCGCGCGGTCCTTTTCGCGCTGCTTGCTGATCTCAACGATCCGTCCCCCGGCGACCTTCATAGCGCCGGAACCGCCCTGTCGGACGAAAGGATGCGGTGCGCATGCGCCGCACAGATTGGCGCCAATGACCCGACAGCGGCCGCGTCCTCGCTCACCGCCTGTCCAGATCTGGCACGCGCCGCGATGCCGGCGAAGATCACAGCCATCCGGTAATGAGCGAAAGCCAGGTGGAACGGCCTGAGCGGTTGGGTGCAGCCGCCCGCCGCGCGATAGACATCGAGAAAGGCGGTCGGCTCCGGGATGCCCAGCTGCCTTAGGTCGAGTCCTGCCAGCCCGCCAAGCTGATCTGGGGCGAGGTCGTAAAACAACATCCAGTGCGACAGGTCCGCCAGCGGATCGCCAAGCGTCGAAAGCTCCCAGTCAAGGACCGCCGCAATCTTGTCGTTGTCGGCGTCGTGGATCAGGTTGCCGACGCGGAAGTCACCATGCACGATGGTGGTAGGCGAGGCTGCGGGGATGTTCGCGGCAAACCAGCGCTGAAGCTCATCGATCATCGGGTCCGCCCCGACGCCGGCGTCTTCCCACTGCCGCGTCCACCGGCGCACCTGACGCTCGTAATAATCGCCGACCCGTCCATAGCCACCCAGACCGCAGGCAGCCCAATCAATGCGGTGCAGGGCCGCCATTACCTGTGCGGCGGCGGCGTAGAAACTGCCCCGCGACACGGGCGCAAGGTCAGGCATAGCGCATTGGTCATGCACCTGTCCGGCGACCATCTCCATCAGATAGAACGGCGTGCCGATAACTTCAGGATCCTCCTCGAGAAGGATCATACGAGGCACAGGAACGTCGCTGCCGTGAAGCGCCTCCATGATCTGGTATTCCCGTTCGATCGCATGAGCGGCGGACAGGGTCTGGCCCGCAGGTTTTTTGCGCAACACCATTCGCTCATCGCCGCGGGTCACGAACCATGTCGGGTTGGACTGACCAGAGGCGACGGGCGCCAAAGCAAGTGGCCCGCCGATCGCCGCCTCTAGTCGGTCGAGGTCGAAATCGAGGTCTCTGCTCATCCCGCAACCCCCGCTGGATCACGCACCATTGCCACTCCTCCCGAATCTAACTTGTCCCACTGTCGGACAATCAGGCTAAACTGAACGCACCACTGTCGCAAGCCCTCTCGAAGCGACGTTGGTGGTGGTCTTCGTTTCAGTCAGACAAATTCGCGGGTGCGCCAAGAAGACGGACCCCTTGCATTTGGCGTGGCAAATCCCGTCTTGAGCGTCCGGAGGGGCATCGTCAGGTTGTTTGAACCAGCGCGTGAGAACGGGGACGTGCGTCGGTCTCACGCGGTCAACTTGCGTGTATATCCGGTCAGCATTGCCAACTTGCCGTGTTCAGCGGTGGAGTTTAGGCGGTCGTTTTGAAGAAACCAGCTAAGATGCTCTGCCTGAAAGGTTACAGATTCCCGCGCGAGGCATAACCGTGCGCCGGGAGACCGTTCGGGAATGGGTGAACCGGTTCAGCCCGCATGTCTCACATTGCATTAGGCGTGAACGGGCAGCTACAGCAGGTAAATGGCACCTCGATGAAGCTGATTTGCCAATCAACGGTGCGAATGTGTGGTTGTGTTGGTTTTCTGAGTCTCGTTGATAAGAACTAGGATCAGATCTAGGATCTGATCGCTGTTCTGTTCGAGCATCATCATGTGCCCATTTCCGGTGATGTCATGTTCGGGTAAGTATACAAAGCGGCTGATCATCCCTTGTTCCGTCAGGAAGTCGCCGATAGCGGAGTCCGCAGCGGGGGGATGATCGGGGTCGCTGTCACCGGTGACAATCAAAACCCGGGTCCCGGCCAGTGCATTTGGGGTCGACATCCGCAATTGCTGACCTTCGAAATTGATGCGCTCCAGAAAAAGTTGACGAGGGACGGCCTGCAGTCCGGCAAGGTAGCTTTCGGTATGTTGACGGGGAAACTGCGTGCTCGAGCCGATGAGTTTGGCGCGGGCTGCCTCATGGCTAAGCACAACCGGTGCGTTCGGGTGTACATCAAGTGGAACGCCGGCTAATTCCAAGGTCAATCGATCTGGGCCTTGAGACAGCAGTCTGGCGGTTGGCTGGATGTTACCAGGCGGGCCAGGCGCGATCGCGATTAAATGGCTGAGCCGGTCGGCCAGCAATTCGGCAATCCGCCATCCAATGGCGCCGCCCATCGAATGGGTCCAGAGGATGATTTCGCCTTCGAGAGTTTCTACCGCCGCGGCTATCTGGTCGGCGACAAGTTGTCCCGTCAACTTTTCGGGCGGGACATAGCCACTGCGGCCGCACCCCGGCCAATCGACGCATATGACGCGATCACCGCCGCGAGCGAGCCGTATCGCCCAACCTTCCCGGTTATCCGGCGTCCGCAACCAGCAGACGCCAGAATGCATGCCGCCGTGTACCATAACGTGGGTTTTAGCGAAATCAGTGTCAGACGGGACAATGATGTCAGCGTAAACGCCATCCCGCCCAAAAGGGCCGGATGTTTTGGACAGGCATGCGGTCTCAATCATCGGATGCCATTGCCTTCGAACAACCGAAAGCCGGACCCTCCAACGATCAAATCGGTGGGACGCATCAGAGGACCCCGTCGATGGCGTCGGCCAATTCGCGGGGGCGTGTCATCATCGCCTGATGGCTTCCGGGACTTTCGGCGGTTTTGGGATTGTCCAGGCGGGACGCCATATTGCGATAGACCTCAGGAGGCATCGCCATATCATCTTTGAGGAAGACGTAGGCAGATGGGTGATTTTTCGCCCAGAAATTGTTGAGGCGGATCGGTTGATCGAGCCATCCCATCGGACTGGATATCAACCGCTGCGCAAACAGGTCCAAGCTTTCCGCGTTGGCGTCCTGCATGAAAGCATTGTCCAACAACTCCCGGGTCATGGGGACCGTGTTGTCAGGAGATGCACTCGCCATCGCGGTCAGCCCTCCCACAAGTTCGGCGGGCAGTACATCATTTATGCATTCGCCATCGTGCAGGACCCAGGCGTCCACGAAGGTAATGTTTTTTACTGCATCCGGCATAGCGTCGGCCACCAATTGCGCCAACGGGCCGCCGCCGCTATGCCCAACTATTGCGAACTCTTTCCAGCCTTGATCTTTGATCCTTGCAACGAGGTCGTCGGCCATTTTGGAAAGTGTCACCCCGGCCCTGTTGTCGTCCTTCTCGTGGCCCAACATTGTGGGGTGGAAGGTCTCATGGCCTTTCTCTTCAAGCGCTGAGGCGACGTCGTCCCACGCCCAGCCGCCTTGCCATCCTCCATGCACCAATACGATTTTCATGATTCCCTCCATAGCGTTATGCTGTTATTCAGCGTACACACGTTAGGATTTATTCGTTCCATATGCAACTATAATAAGTACCAATTGCAACTATGAAATCCGGTGAAAGCAGAGATCAGATGGATGTGCGTTTGCAGGGCCGTGATGCGATCCTGAACGGCACTGAAATACCGTTCGCCTACAAAGCCTCCTACATCCTCAACTTCTATCGAGAGCCTTTGTTCAGGGTTATTGAAAATGAGCTTGGCCTGAATGTCAATCGGCATTGAAGTTTGACCCCCTATCGGCATCCAATATTGACCCCTTGTGCTTAGCAGGCCCGGCGCTGCGTAGCCCTCACATAGCGCAGCGGCGGCGGGCCTGCGGAGTTTCGGTTTGGCGCTATGCGCGGTTCTTGAAACGCCAGCTTTCGTTTCCGGTTTCGACGATCTCGCAGTGGTGCGTAAGCCGGTCGAGCAACGCGGTTGTCATCTTGGCATCGCCGAAGACGCTGGGCCATTCGCCGAAGGCCAGGTTGGTTGTGACGATGATGGATGTGCGTTCGTAAAGTTTGCTGATCAGGTGGAACAGGAGCTGTCCGCCGGTCTGGGCGAAGGGCAGATAACCCAGTTCATCGAGGATCAGGAAGTCGAGGCGGGAGATGAGATCGGCGGTTCGTCCCTGGCGTTCTGCGCGGGCTTCTGCGTCCAGCTTGTTCACCAGGTCTACCACATTGAAGAACCGACCCCGGCGGCCCTCCCGGATGCATATTCTGGCGATGCTGACGGCGAGATGGGTTTTGCCGGTGCCTGTGCCTCCGATCAGGACAAGGTTGCGTTGGTGATCCAGGAAGTCGCCGGTGGCCAGGTCGCGGATCAGCGTCTCGTTGACTTGCGCCGCTTCGAAGTCGAACTCTTCCAGTTCCTTGGCAAGCGGCAGCTTGGCGATGGTCATCTGGTTTTTGACTGACCGGGCCTGCTTCTCTCGGATCTCGGCGGTCAGCAGATCGCCGATGATCTGCTGGGGCTCGTGCTGGCGTTTAACGGCGGTGGTCAGCACCTCGTCATAGGCGGCCTTCATTCCGTAGAGCCGCAGCTTCCCCATCGCGTTGATCACGTCCGAGCGTTCCATTCTGTGTTCTCCTCAGGCTGTCATATCGGTTGCAGTCGGCAATGGGCTCACAGGCCAGCCGCAGGGCATCTGGGGTGGTGATTGTCAGGGGCGGTGGAGGCTCGCGGTGACGGGCCAGGATGTTCAGCACGACGCCTGCCGAATGGACGTTGTGCGACAGAGCCTCGGCACAGGCCGCTTCAACCGCATCCAGGCCATCGGTCAGCACGGCGGCGAGGATATCGACCATCTGCCGGTCGCCGCCCGGCTGGCGTTCCAGCTTGCGCCATACGCGACGGATCGGGAGCGGCAAGTCCCATTCCTTGAAGGGCGCGCCGTTGCGAAGGGCGCCGGGTTTGCGAGCAAGAACGGGGATGTAATGCAGGGGATCGAAGATCGTTTTGTCCCGCCCGAAGGCCCGCGCATGCCGGCCAACGATTTGCCCATCCTGCCAGCATTCCAGCCGGGCGGCATAGGCCCTGATCTCCACCGGCCGCCCCACGGCACGGGCATCGACCGAGTATCGGTTCTTGTCGAACCGCACGAGGCAAGTCTTGGACACCGAGGCCGGAACCGCGTGGAATCCATCGAAGGGACCGACATAGGGCACAAGGCTCGGACGCTCTTCTTCGAACACCTCCCAGATCGTTCGATCACGCATCTCCGGGTGCTTGTTCGCCTTCGCATAATCCCGGCACCGGTCTTCCAGCCAGGCGTTCAGCTCGGCATAGGATTTGAACTTCGGACGAGGCACGAAGAAGCGCCGCCGGATCACGCCCACCTGGTTCTCGACTTGCCCTTTCTCCCAGCCCGAGGCAGGCGTGCAGGCAACAGGATCGACCAGGTAGTGGCCGCACATCTGCTGGAACCGCCGGTTATAGGCGCGATCCTTGCCGACGAAGATCGCATCGACCGCGGTCTTCATGTTGTCGTATATCCCCCGGGCGCAAGCTCCGCCGAAGAACGCGAACGCCTTGTCGTGGGCGTCGAACACCATCTCCTGTGTCTCTCTGGGATAGGCCCGCACAAACGGCATCCGGCTGTGGCTCAGGCGCACATGCGCAACCTTCACCGTCGTGGTCACGCCGTCAATCAGGACAACCTCATGGCTCCAGTCGAACTGATAGGCTTCGCCCGGGTCGAAGCTCAGCGGCACGTAGGCAGCGGCGGAAGCTTCCGGGTCGCCTTCGACCAACTCGCCGCATAGCGCCGCACCGCATCATAGCTGCCGTCATAACCCCGGTTGCGCAGCTCTTCGTAAATCCGAACCAGTGTCAGCCGCTGGCGTTTGGGTTGCCGGTCATTCTCAGCCAGCATCTCATCCAGATCGGACCGCCACGGGTCGATCTTGGGGCGGGCTGCGTGGACCGGTCATAGCTGAACTCGGTTGCCCCGGACCGCACCACCTTCCGCACCGTGTTCCGTGATACCCGCAGCTCCCGGCAGATCTGCTTGATCGACTTCCCCTGGATGAAATGCGCCCGCCTGATCTTCGCAATCGTCTCCACAACCAACATCCCAAATCGCTCCCTCAATCCTTTGAGGAAGCTTCTGAACAGAAATATCAGGGGGTCACTTTTGGACGCCGATTACCCCAATACAGGGGTCAATCTTGATGGTGTGGATGCCCCACCCGACGGCATCGCGATGTGCCAAGATGGTGATGTTGAAGTCACCATAGGGAGAGGAGGCATCCATGGATGAGATTAGCATCGTCGGCGTCGACCTGGCAAAGCAGGTTTTCCAGATTCATGGCGCTACGGCGGACGGGCGCGCGGTTTTCCGCAAGAAGCTGTCGCGGCCACAGTTCGCGAAGTTCATGGCGGCACTGCCGCCATGCATCGTAGCCATGGAGGCTTGTGGGACAGCGCACTACTGGGGCCGGGAACTCGCCCGGCTCGGCCATGAGATCCGGCTCATCCCGCCCGTCTATGTCAAACCCTTCGTGAAGCGGCAAAGAACGACGCCGCGGATGCGGAAGCGATTGCCGAGGCGGTCCAGCGACCGAACATGCGGACGGTGGCGGTGAAGAGCTCCGCACAGCAAGCCCGCGCGATGCTCTTCCGGACCCGCGATCTGCTCGTTGGTCAACGCACCCAGCTGGTCAACGCACTGCGTGGCCATCTCGCCGAACACGGCATCGTTCTGGGTAAGGGCATCGCCAACGTCGAACGTCTCGCCCTTCGTCTGGAAGACGATGACCTGCCGGACTTGGTCCGGCACCTGGAACGGATCTATCTCGATCAGATCGCGCAACTGGGGCTGAGATCGAAAACTCGACAAGCGCATCGTCGCGGCCGCGAAGCAAAACGGGGAGGCCGAAGGCTGCAGACCATGCCTGGGATCGGCCCGGTCTGCGCGATGGCGATTACGGCCTTCGCGCCGGACATGCGTGAGTTCCGTAGGGGCGCGACTTCGCGGCCTGGCTGGGACTTGTGCCACGACAGCATTCGAGCGGCGGCAAGCAGAAGCTGGGCCGGACCTCGAAGATGGGGCAGCGCGACATCCGACGCCTGCTGATCGTGGGGCGATGTCGATCGTCCATTGGCGAGGTCGCGACGGCGGGCGGCCAGGATCATGGCTCGCGCGTATGCTGGCCCGAAAGCCGCGCATGCTGGTGGCTATCGCGCTGGCCAACAAGATGGCACGCATGGTCTGGGCCATGCTCGTGCGCGAAGAGGATTACCGAGATCCGACCGGCGCGGTCTGCTGACCGCGGCGCGCGGAGCGTCGGCGATGTGAGGAAAGCGACGACCCGTATGGGCAAATGATCGAACAGATCCGGGTTGGGAAAACCAGTGGCGTGCAACGAGCTGCGAGCTCGCAATTTTGATCTGGTCCCCAATCCGCGCATCACCATACCGGCCCGCGGCATGTCTTGGCCGCACCTGAGAGGCCTGAAACATGACCGCACTCGATCACGCGCTCAAAAAGTCAGAGAAAATCCTTGCATCGAAGGGGCATCCAAACATGCATGCCGGTTCACAGGCAGGTCTTCCACCTCTCGATCCAGGTCGGTGTCGGCTGTATCCTTCGGCTGCTTTTTTGGTCGCATGTCGGAACTTTGAGCCCGGTTCCCACTTTCGCTGGCCATACTCATGCGCTCAAACCCCGTAGAGCCGGAATGTGTCACGCCCGGTCAGCTCGCGCACCGCGCCAAGCTCCACCAGCCGGTCGCAGAACCGCCGCGCCGCCCGATCGGACCGAAGCGGCGCAAGCACGGTCGGCGCGACGGAACCGCGGTTTAGAAACATAGACACGGCCTAGTCGGCGTCTTTGGCCCGAAGCTTCGGTGCGACCTCTCTCAACTGCGCCGCGCGACGAGCCAAGTCGGCGGACTAGCGCGTGACCTCGAGGCTGCGGACACAATCGCCCGATGACAGGCGAACCACAGGTCCGCGCCTGCCATCGGCAAATCGCCGCGCTTCAGGCCGTTCACCAGAAGGGGCACGACATGGCTCCACCCGAGCGCCTGCGCCAAAGGCCGCCTCGACTAGGATCAGCGCCGTGACATGGTCGCGCGGGCCGATCCTTCACAACCGCCTGCAGCGCGGTTGCAGCCCGCCGGACCGGCGCGCGCTGCCATAACAGGTAAACTTCGCCCGCGGGCCCCGGGCTGTAGTCCAGCTGCAGGACCGCCACCGCATCACGCAGCTCTCCGACTTTTTCCGGACGCCCGGAGAAGGCGACACAAGCCTCCGCCGCCCGACGGGCCAGACGCTCGCGCATCAAGGTGTGGGGCAGTTTGTCCCGGCTTAACACGAGATGTAGGTGGCTCAACGCTGCCCCGGACAAAAACGCCACATCTTCAGGGACATCAGACCGCGCCGAGGTGACCTAGGACGGCATCCGGGGTAGGTTCACGAGGTCGTCGGGGAGTTCATGGCGGCCATATGTCATTCCACAAGGCTATCCCAAGACGGCGCTTTCGTCCACAATATGATGTGTAAACCGCCCCACTCTGCTGCGCCTCCTTATGCCCAATAATATTGCAATATTCGACACGGCGGATTTCTGTTTCAGTGGCCCTATGTGCTTCAAGCCCCTGACTTCGACTTCCGCCATGTGGCGGCTTAACCGGTCAAGCGACTAACCTGCGATGCTGTCTGGCGATATGAAGTGATAGCATTTCAGTTAGAGGGCTAGGTCTTTCAGTATTCCACGCGCACACCTGTAACTGTCGGGTCGATCCGCCGAACCGCGCCTGTCAGACGCGCCATTAGGTGTGTTTCCACGTAGGTTGCGTGGAACCGGGTGGGAGCCGCCAGGATGAGCCACCCTTCATGCTGCTCGATCTCGGTCAGCCCGTGGAACCAAGCACCGTACGTGGCACCGTCCTCCGCATGTAGAACGGCTTGCGCTTCAGCCCAGAGGCTGCCGTCCACAGTGGGCGCAGCTACTTGGCGAAGTGCAACTACATTGGAAGGTTTTGGTGGCGTCCGCACGGGATCTACACGCTCAACAAAATCCTCCCCAATTTTTGGCCACGCAGGCCGTGTGTCTTCCATCATCCGTTGGAGATCGATTCCATAGACGCTTACCCTACCCCGTGCACCGCGGCGCTTCATAACAAGCCAGCCCATCGACAAAAGTTTCGCAATCTCGCGCTTGACTGTCCGTGTGTCGCACGACCAAAGCTCCGCGATCGCCCCTTGTCCCATAGAAAGTTCATCGCGTTGCCAGTTGTAGCGCGTCGTGATCAGCGACATCATCCTCATCACCTGCCGTTGGCGATGCTTATCTTTACTCAGGGCAAAGGCCATGAGTGCCGAGAGGATGTCGTACTTTCGGGATGCAGCTTCACGCCCAACCGGTTTGGCCAGCTCCATGGCCGTCTCCTCGTGTCCCTCGCCCGTAATGCGGGCGCCAATGCCTCGGTCGTCATCTATGTGACTTTGCTGGGAAAAGGTCGTTCACAACGCCTTTCCTCCGATGCTGGCTATTAGCGTCCAGTTCTTCGATTCTGTCAAGCGAGGATCCGTTCGACCCAAAAACCTTTCTGAAAGAAAAGGTAACATTGGTACTGGGTGACATTCTATGTGTCCCCTAGTGGGGGAGAAATGTCACCCAATATGTGGTGCAGCTCGTTTGGGTGTCCCCCAATAGGGGGCGTTCTGGGCCTTGCTCAGACGGCGCTACTCCGAATCGGCTGAAGCCCCTGCCCCAAGGTTCATGGGCGATACCTTCTCCGTGGAGAAGGTCTTTGCCCATCGTGTCTTTGTTTTTGCGTTTTTGTCAATTTCGGCGTATTTCCAGAAACAGGCAGAATTTACGTTGAGGCATTCGACAATGTACGACCACCACGATCTCGCGCGGCTCCAGGCACAGTCGCTCAAGATGCAAAGCTGGATCCGCCAGCAAACCTTTTCCCCAGAGAACTCCAAGCATCTTCGTCGGTTTTCGTCCTGGGAGGTGAGTGAGCTGATCTTCGGTATCAACCAGTCCACGTTTCGGGGACGCCTTGCTTCCGACCCCAGCCTTCCCTCCGGCGAGGTTGAGCCCGATGGGCGGCAGCGTTGGTTTTCGCTCGATGAAATCAACGAGCTGCGGAGGCGGATGAAGGTGAACCGGAAATCGTTAATGCCGCCCCGCCCCGCAGGGAAACGGGCCTTCCGGGTGGCGGTGGCCAACTTCAAAGGCGGCGCGGGCAAGTCAACCGTGGCGCTCCATTACGCACACGCTGCCGCGCTGGATGGCTACCGTGTTCTCCTTGTGGACTTCGACCCGCAGGCAACCTTGAGCCATTCGATGGGCCTCACCGACGTGGCCGAGGACTACACCGTGTGGGGCATAATGGCGCGCGACCTGATCCGGGAGACTGACCGGATGAACGACGCTGTCGTCGGCGCTGAAAGCGGAACCGCCCTGCCCCAGCGCAAGATCCCGTCTTCAATCCGTGACCTCGGCCTGTCCGAGCTGCGCCACCAGGACTTCATCAAGCCCACAGCTTGGTCGACCATCGACATCATACCATCCTGCGCCAACGCGGCCTTTGTGGAGTTTGCCTCGGCCCAGTACCGTCATCTCAATCCCGAATGGTCCTTTTTCGCCGCGGTCTCTCGTTATCTCGATGGCGTGGGCGACGACGACTATGACTTGATCATCTTCGATTGCCCGCCGGCGATCGGCTACCAATCGATGAACGCGGTCTTCGCGGCCGACATGCTCTACATCCCTTCTGGTCCCGGCTACTGGGAATATGACTCGACCACCTCGTTCATAGGCCAGCTCGCCGAAGCGCTTGAGGATTTGTCCGTCGGCTTCGATGGAACCTTCCCAACAGGGAAAATGACCTTGCCGAAAACCTTTGCTGATATCCGCTTCGTCATGACCCGGTTCGAGCCGGGCAACGATCTCCATCGTGCGATGCAGGAAGCGTTTCGGAAGGTCTTCGGTGATCATGTCGCAGAGAACGCGGTGGAGATGACGCGCGCCGTGGAACAGTCCGGAAGGTTTCTCTCGTCGGTCTACGAGATCGATTACCGAGAGATGACTCGCGAGACATGGCGTCGGGCTCGTGCAAGTTTCGACCGCGCGTATGAAGAATTCCGGGATCGTGTCGTCACCGCTTGGGACAAGATTTGAGGAGCGAAATATGAGAAACAAACGCCGCATCTTCGATATCGATATGCCGGACGACGCCGTCGTGCCGCCTCCGGAAACCTTCCCCGCGGAGAAGGTTTCGGAAGACAACGCGCCCCGTAGTCGCCGAGGTCCCATGGCCACTGCGATCTCCGAAACGGCCAGTTCGGCGCGCGAACGGCAAGACGTCGAGGCCCGGATCCGCGCGGAAAACGATGCGCTCGCCCATGAGCACGTACGTCTGAAGCGGCTGGGTTTGCTCGTTGACCTGATCCCGCTAGAGATGGTCGAGACTTACAAGCTCGTGCGTGACCGGTCCAAGGGTCCGGACATGGAGCTTTCGGAATTGAAAGAGTCGATCCGTGAGCTTGGGTTGTCCAACCCCATCCGTGTCGAGGCGCGAAGCGATGAGCGCTATGAGCTCATCCAAGGCTACCGTCGTCTCGCAGCCTATCGCGAGCTTCTGGAAGAGACGGGGGACGAAGAGCGGTTCGGAAAAATCCCCGCCGCGGTCGCGCAGGCCGGGGACAGTCTTGATGCGCTCTACCGCAAGATGGTGGATGAAAACCTCGTTCGCAAAGACGTATCGTTTTCGGAAATGGCACAGCTCGCACTGGATTTCGCGGCCGATCCTGAGACCGAGGAAAACGATCCGGACAAGGCCGTGGCCCGTCTGTTCAAATCTGCGAGCTATTCCAAACGCAGCTACATCCGCACGTTCATTCGCTTGAATCAGGCGCTCGGCTCCATCCTACGGTTCCCGTCGGAAGTGCCGCGAGCACTTGGCGTAGCATTGGTGGCCCGCATCGAGGAAGACGAGGACCTGCCGAATGACATTCGGGAGGCGCTGGCAGCTTACGACGACCCCAAAGCCAAAGAGGAATTGGCGGTGCTGCGCCGCTTCGTGAAAGACGAGGAGCCCGCCCAAGAAGAAGGTCCGTCTCCCGAGGAGGAAGCAGCCCCAGAACCCGAGCCTGTTGAAGAGCCGAAGCCGGCGACAAAGAAGCTTTCAACGGAGGGCAAGGCCAAGACGAGTTTCCAATTCGAGCGGGCTGAGGGATTGACGAAATGTACGGCCGCTGCTGGCCGATTGGAGATCCGCCTTGACCGTGATTTCACGACGGTCGACAGGCGGAAGCTTGAGGCTGCCGTCCGTCGGCTCCTTGATGATCTGAACTGAAACCTTCTCCGCGGAGAAGGTTTTTCGAAATAAAGGGGGGGCGCATCTTGCGCCCCCTTTGCCGGTTCAAAGCCCGGCCGCCTTGGTGAGGTTCACGCGGAACCTGTCGCGGCGGCGCTGGTAGCGGCGTGTCATCTCGGCAGAAGCGTGGCCCAGGTGCTTCTGCACAAAGCGCTCGTCGACCTCGGCCGAGCTTGCAAGGCCCGCGCGCAGGGAGTGGCCCGAGAAGAGCTTCAACCGCTCGGCCTCCGGCAGGTCGGCGCGGATGCCGGCGTCGAGCACCGTACGCTTGATCAGACGCGCCACGTGCCGGTCCCTCAGCCGGCTATCGAGCGTCCGTGACCCGTCCCGAGAGGTCCGCACGAACACAGGGCCGAAGTCGATCCGTGCGAACTCGAGCCAGCGTTCGAGCGCGCGCACCGGGCAAGTCTGGTCCGAGCTGCCGCGCCCGATCTCGACCTCGCGCCAGCCGGTCTTGGCGTTCAGGGTGAGCAGCGCGCCATCGTCGAAGATCTCGACCCAGCCGCCGGAGTCCGGCGTGTCATCTCGGTGCACGTCGAGGCTCACGATTTCGCTCCGGCGCAGCCCGCCGGCGTAGCCGAGAAGCAGGATCGCGCGGTCCCGCAAGCCGCGCAGGTCGAAGGGCAGGGTGGCGACCATCGCGCGGATGTCCTCGGCCAGGATCGCCTCTTTCTGAAGCGGAGGCCGCGCATGCCGGCGTCGAATGCCGGCGAGCACGGCGGCGATGTGCCGATCGCTGCGGTCGAGCGTGAAACCACGCTGTGCCGCGTTCCAGGCAAGGCCGGACAACCGGCGTTCGATGGAAGCGACCGAGAGGGCGGGGGACTTTCCCGCGGGCAAGGCCAGGTCGGCGATGTAGAGGCCGACCAGCTCCGGTGACGGGGGCAGGGGCTCCGCGCCCTTCATCCGGCACCAGCGCGTGTAATTGGACCAGTCCGTCGCGTAGGCGCGACGCGTGCTGTCCGCGACCGCCGCCCGCGCATAATCCCGTGCCGTGTCCACCAGTCGGTCGAGCGTGCCAGAGCCCGCGACGTGGTCGGGCAGGGCGAATTCATGGTCCGATCGGGGCGGGTTTTCGGGTGTCTTGGCCATGTTTGGGAGGCTAATCTTTTAATGTCCGATAATGCAATATTATTGGACATGACAGAGCGCTGTAGAGTGGGGCGCTTTTCACAGTATCTTGTAGGCAAAAGCGCCGCCGTGGGGTGTCTCGTGGCATGACATATGCCCCACATGCGCTGACCGACGACCTCGAGACGTTACCCCGGATGCCTGCCTGGGTCACCTTCACGCGTGCTGAAACCCTTGAAGATGTTGCGTTTTTGTCGGGCGCGGCGCTGAATCACGTGCAACTTGTATTGGGACACGAGGAGGTGCCCCAAGCCTTGTTGCGGGACCGGCTCGCGCTGCGCGCTGCCGCGGCTTGCGTCACATGCTCTGGACGGCCGGAGCATGCGACGTTGCGCGATGCGGTGCACCTCCTGTGCCCCGGCGACCTGCTCGGACCGGCGGGCGAAACCTGCCTCCTCTGGCGGCGCGTGGTGGAGCGGCCGGTGTCGATCAAGGCTCTGGGCCGAGCCTTGCCGACCATCGAGCCGGGTCAGATTTCCTCGTGGCTGGATGCAGGCTAGGTAATGCCAGTAGTCCGTGCCGCGATGGTGCTGGAGGCGGTGCTGACCGAAGCGCCGCGGGCCGATGTGCCCGCGCTGATCCTCGCGGATGCTGCCCTCCCTCAGGCACTCGGCTGGGATCATCTCGTGCCGGTGCTGGCCCCTTGCCTGAAACGCGCCGACCTGCGCAAGCAAGGCGATGACCTTCGCTTGGCCTGTCATCGGGCACTCGTCTCTTCGGTGGTCGAGGCCGCCAAGCCGGCTGCCGACCTCGCGCGTCGGGCGACGCATCTGAGGGCGGTCGCACCGAAACTGCGGGCCAAGGAAGGGTGCGGGTGACGCGGTTGAGATGCTACTGACCCGCGATGCCGTGGCGCCTTCGGCCTGCCTTTGCTGGATCGCGCCGCGCGGCGGCTCTGCGACCGGCTGGTCGACCTCGGTGCGGTGTGCGAGCTGACCGGGCGCGACACCTTCCGGCTCTACGCGGTGTAGGGATGGCGAAGGATCGCTCTGACTTCGAACTGGATCGCGAGCTGCCCGAAATGCCGCCGGAGTTGCGCTGGCGGGAATGGATGCGCCGGATCGAGGCGGTGCTCTTCGCCTCTGCCACGCGAAGATCTCGCCTGCGTGGTAGGGCAGGGGGCGTCGGTCGATCTGCTGGCCGAGGACCTTGCCGCCGATCTGGAAGGGCGGGCTGTTGAAGTTGCGCAGGTCGCTGGCGGCTGGACGCTCCCGGACGCGGGGTATCTACGCCCCCGCGGTCCGCGCAGCGGCAGATGTCGAGGACCAGCTACTCAATCTGAGCGAATTCGACGTCGCGGTGCTGGCGGCCATCGCCTATCACCAGCCGATCTCGCGCAACGGGCGCAAGGACATCTTTGGTAAAGAGATCAGCCGCGATCTGATCGGGCGGCTGCATGCACGCAATTTGATCGGGACCGGGCCAGGGTCACCGCGACGCGGGGCCACCTATACGTTCGTCACCACCGAGCAATTCCTTGTTGTCTTCGGTTTTGGAGAGCCTGCGCGATCTTCCTGATCGGGAGCAGCTTGTGGAGCCGGGGGTGTGGGCGAACTACCACAAGTCGATTTCGGGAAACGTGTTGCTGATCTCGTTGTGCGATAAGGCTCTGAGACAAATTTCTTTTTTCTCCGATAACCTTATATCTTGCCGGTCGCCATTGCCGATGCCTGACGCAATCTCGGTTGTTCTGTTATTCGTTTCATCTGCAGTGCAACGATTCATGTGGAGAGCTAGAAATACTCACAATTTCAATGCGATAATCGTTGCACCCCTTTGAAGTCGTCCACTTACTCGATTCTGATCGAGAGGATGTTGTCGCGTACGCCCGCGAGCAGTTCTTCGTCTGTTTTGGGCTGGAAGCCCTTCGCGGACTTCCCGACGGAGAGCAACCGGTGAAGGCTTTGGTGGTCGCTTTGTAGTGAGAGCGGTGCGGTGTTCGCATGCTGTGATCCGTTTTCAAGATGTTAGCGGATTTCGAATATTTCG
Source organism: Maritimibacter sp. (assembly GCF_016774595.1). Lineage (NCBI taxonomy): Bacteria > Pseudomonadati > Pseudomonadota > Alphaproteobacteria > Rhodobacterales > Roseobacteraceae > Maritimibacter > Maritimibacter sp. Next base: position 1,553 of record NZ_JACBWT010000004.1, on the reverse strand, counting down.
ACTGTTGCGATTGTTTCGATTGGCGGATACCCTATATCAAATACGAAAAGAGAGAACTGGAGAGAGAAGATGAACGCCCTCAGAAAAGAGGCGTTCTTTGATCGTTTACCCGACGAGGTCGAGGTCAAGAACGCCGAACAACTCAGAACGATTGTCGCCTCCCAGATCAAGGAAGGCGAACCGACAAAGCTATCGCTTGCCCTGGAAGGTGGCGAAGTTCGCACCGTGACGCTTGCGCCCGCCCTGACGGCTTCGCTGCTCGAGGTGCTGCGGCTCGTGTCGAGCGGTCGCGGGTTTCGGATGATCCCTGTCGAGTCAGAGCTGACCACACAGCAGGCCGCGGACCTTCTCAATGTGTCCCGCCCGTTCTTGGTGAAGCTTCTCGAGGAAGGTGAAATTCCGTTTGCGAAGACCGGCCGTCATCGCCGGGTTCGTGCCGACGATCTCTTTGCCTACAAAGAGAAGCGTGATGCGTTTCGCTCGGACGCGTTGAGCGACCTTGCCTCAATGGATGTGGAAGAAGGTCTTGTATGAGCCGATACGCAGATCGGTTCACTGCTCTTCTCGATGCTTGCGTGCTTGGCGGCGCACTTCGCAGAAACATGCTCCTGAGCCTGGCTGAGGCCGGATTGTTCCGGCCTCGGTGGAGCAGTCGCATCCTCGACGAGACCCAGAAAGCGATCACCCAAATCACCAAGGGCGAAACTGATGGTTCCCGGCAGCGCGCAGCTATCGAGGCGGCGTTCCCAGAGGCAATCGTCTCCGGCTACGAGGTCTTTGAGGGCAAACTCGATCTGCCGGATCCCAAAGACAACCACGTTCTCGCTGCGGCGATCTCGACATCGGCACAAGTCATCGTGACCGACAACCTCGCGGATTTCCCAGCCGAAGTGCTTACGCGGCATGCTATCGACGCGATCTCAGCAGACGACTTTATCGCAGACACGATCGAACTCGACCCTTCAGAAGCGATCCTCGCGTTGAGGCGTATGCGTGAACGGTTTGCGAACCCTGCGATCGATGTTCCTGCGCTGATCCACAAGTTGGAGGCACAGGGTCTTCTCCAGGTTGCAACGATCATGAATGAGTACAGAGCATTCCTTTAGAGGATCGAAGATCCGAGAATTGCCATCCCCGCATCAAACCAAATTGTTTCCAATGCGAAGAAATCTCCGCCTCCTTTCGGACTGACACCCATGACATCGAATGCAGTGACGCCAGAAGAAATCGAGCGCCTGGCCCAAAGCAAGGGCCCAGTCACGGCCGCAGCGAGCCTTGGCATCGGTGACTACAGTGACGAAGCCTTGATGACGGCGCTTGCGGAAGGCGCGTCACGCCGCAATGTATTGATTTCGGCTGATGATGAAGACCTCTTGGATAGCCTTTTTGGTTCACGCTTCTTCGACGTTCAGATCTGTCCGTCGTCAGGTGATTTGGAACACGAGCGCCTGATCTCGAACGGAGGGTCTGGCTCGATGGGGTTTCAGTCTATGCCGCTGTCTGGCGGTGCAGCAAGCGGCGCTTCTCGATGGTCCTTGCTTTGATCTCCTTTC
>NZ_JACBWT010000003.1:0-326394 GCF_016774595.1 Maritimibacter sp. | reverse complement strand
TCCCCGTCGCGCAATCAAAATCGGAACGCCGTTCGAGCTTGTGCTGCAAGACGGGACGCCGACTGGGATGACCGTCGAGGCGTTCGAGGTGCCTGGCAAATCCGCCTGGTATCTGGAAAAGACGAGCCACGGGCATCAGCGGGACGTTCCGGGCGATACGCTGGGGCTGGAGATCACCGGGCCGGACCGGCGGAAGGTGTTCGTCATCACCGCTTGCGCCGGGTTGGACCAGTCGTTGGCGGACCGTTTGCGCGGGGCCGAAGTCGTGTTCTTCGACGACACCCTCTGGCGCGACGACGAACTGCTGGTCACCGGGCTTGGTCAGAAAACGGGTCAGCGCATGGGCCATATGTCGATGTCGGGTCCTGACGGGGTAGTTGAGGCGTTTCGCGATCTTGGCGTCAAGCGCCGGTTCTTTATCCACGTCAACAACTCGAACCCTGCCAACCTGCCGGATTCGCCCGAACGCAGCAGCGTCGAAGAGGCGGGCTGGATCGTTGCCAGACAGGGCCAGAAGGTCACACTATGAGCCTCGATTTCAGAGAGTTTCCACAGATCCCCGACATGCCGCTCGAGAGCGCGGAGGCGATGGAAGAGCGGCTCAGGTTGATCGGGGAAACCCGCTACCACAACCTGCACCCGTTTCACGACATGCTGCACGGCGGTCGGCTGACCAAGGGTCACGTGCAAGCATGGGCCATCAACCGATATTACTACCAAAGCTCGATCCCGCTGAAGGATGCGATCATCGTGTCGCGATTCACCGATCGTCTTACCCGCGTTGAGTGGCGGCACCGCATCGAAGACCATGATGGCGCGCCGGAGAGCGAGGGCGGTATCGAACGCTGGTTGCAGCTAACGGACGGGCTGGGCATTTCGCGCGACTACGTGGAATCGACGCAAGGTATCTTGCCCGCGACGCGGTTCGCGGTGGATGCCTATGTCCATTTCGTGCGGGACCGGAGCCCGCTGGAAGCCATTGCGTCGTCGCTGACGGAACTTTTCGCGCCGCAGCTTCACGAACAGCGGATATCCGGGATGCTTGAGCACTATGATTTTATCCGTCCCGAGATCATGACCTATTTCAAGCGCCGGCTGTCGCAGGCGCCGCGTGACGCGGCCTTTGCGCTCGACTTCGTGAAGCAGAATGCCAAAACACCGGAGGAGCGGGCGCTGGTCTGCGATGCCCTGTTGTTCAAGACGCAGGTTCTGTGGGTGCAATTGGACGCGCTTTACCATGCCTATGTGTCGGGCTTCCCGCCGCCCGGCGTGTTCAGGCCGCAGGTCGAGGCATGACGATGACGGTGATGTCCGAGCGCAAGCCCTTGGTCGTTCGTCCGGATACGGTGGTGGCGCTGCCCCGGCATGTGCAGTTGAAGTTCGACAAGCTGCGCGAGATGTGGCTGCTGCTGGCGCCCGAGCGCATCCTGACCCCGACGACATCGCCGTGCGCGTCCTGCAACTGTGCGACGGGACACGCAGCGTGCATCAGGTCTGCGAGGCGCTTGCCGAGATCTATGCCGCCCCAATCGACCGGATCGAGGCGGACGTGATCGTCATGGTGCAGGATCTTGCCACGCAGGGTTATCTCCAATCCTTTGAAACAGGGGCATGATGGATACCAGCTTTCACGAACCAGACAGCAAACTGGCGCCCGGCGTCGGCACGACCCATGGGCTGCCCGTCGCGGTGTTGCTGGAAGTCACGCATCGTTGCCCGCTGCAATGCCCCTATTGCTCCAATCCCCTGAACCTCGAGCGTCCGGCGGCCGAGCTTGCGACCGAAGACTGGGTCCGAGTTCTGCACGAGCTGGCGGAACTGGGCGTTTTGCAGGTGCATTTCTCGGGCGGCGAACCGATGGTGCGTCGCGACATCGTCGAACTGGTCGCGGCGGCCACCGACGCGGGCTTTACTCGAACCTCATCACTTCCGGCGTGAACCTGTCGCGCGAACGGCTTGCCGCGCTGGCCGAGGCGGGGCTGAGCCATGTCCAGATCAGTTTTCAGGGCAGCGAGAGCGAAACCGCCGATAGGGTAGGGGGTATCGGAACGGTCACGCCAAGAAGCTGGAGGCGGCGCGTCTGACGCGCGAGGCGGGCTTTCCGTTGACGGTGAACGCCGTGATGCATCGTCAGAACCTGCATCAACTGCCCGAGATGATCGACATGGCCGTCGAACTGGGCGCGCAACGGATCGAGGTCGCCAACGTGCAGTATTACGGTTGGGCGCTGCGCAACCGTGCTGCGCTGATGCCAACCATGGAGCAGATCGAGACCTGCAACCGCATCGTGGCCGAGGCCGAAGAGCGTCTGCGCGGCATCCTGATGATCGACTACGTGGTGCCCGACTATTACGCGGTCCGGCCCAAGACCTGCATGGGGGCTGGGGGCGTCAGTTCTTCAACATTTCGCCCGCCGGAAAAGTGCTGCCCTGTCATGCCGCCGAAACGATCACCGGGCTGGACTTCGACAGTGTGCGGGATCACTCGCTGGCGTGGATCTGGGATCACTCGCCCGCGCTCAACCGGTATCGTGGCACCGACTGGATGGCCGAACCCTGCAAAAGCTGCGAGCATCGCGAAGAGGACTTCGGCGGGTGCCGGTGTCAGGCGTTCGCGCTTGCCGGCGATGCCGGGGCGACCGACCCGGCCTGTTCCTTCTCGCCGCTCCATGACGAGATCTTCCGCGTTGCCGAAACCGAGGCCGCGGCGGACGATATGTCGTTCGCGTATCGGAATTACCTGACCCCCGTGCCCGGCGAATAGCGTCGGGCATGAAGGAGCTGACCCGAGAAAACCTCTCTGTCGGTGACGGGCACGAGATCCACGTTCGCAGCTATGGCAATCCGGGCGGAATCCCGACGCTGTTTCTGCACGGCGGGCCGGGGTCGGGGGTGCAGGAAAGCCAGCTCGGCATCTTCGACCCGAGCCGTTTTCACGTCATCGCCTTCGATCAGCGCGGGGCGGGACTGAGCCGGTTCGACGACAGGTTCCACGCCAATACGACGCCGCATCTTGTGGCGGACATCGAAAGCATCCGAAAGAGGTTCGGGATCGAACGCTGGATGGTGGTCGGTGGGTCGTGGGGCGCGACGCTGGCGCTTGCCTATGCGACGGCGCACGCGGACCGGGTCGGCGCGATGGTGCTTCGGGCCGTGTTCCTCGGCACGCGTCACGAGCTTGAGCGGGCGTTCCTGTCCAGCCTCCCGCGGTTCTATCCGCAGCTTTATGCCGGCTTTATCGGTCTGTTGCCCGAGGATGATCGCTCGCGCGTTCTGGATGCCTATTGGGATCGCATCCTCGACGCGGACCCGGCGGTTCACCGGCCGTTTTCGATCGCGTGGCACGACACCGAACGGGTTCTGTCGGTCCTGTCGCCGGACGTGCCCTGCCTGTCGGAAGACCTGTCGGCGCGGGGCGACAGGCCGTTGCCGCGCACCCCGTTCATGGAGGCGCATTATTTCCGCAACGACTGTTTCCTCGACGCGCCGCTCATCGAACAGGTTCACAGGCTGAACGGGCTGCCCGGTATCCTGATTCAGGGCCGTTACGATCTTTTGTGCCCGCCCGAAACTTCGTATGCCCTTGCCTCCAGATGGACGGGTTCGAGCGTTCGGGTCGTGTCGCCCGCAGGGCATTCGATGGAGGACCAGAGCATTCGATCCGCGCTTACCGCTGCCATCACCGAGATGGCTAGATTGATGAACGGGCGTCTGTAAGGGGGCGGGCGGTCCCGGTTCAACCCGTCGGCTGGACCGCCACGTTGTCGATGAGGCGCACCCCGTCGAGCCATGCGGCGAGGAGGAGGCGACCGGGCCCGGTGGCCGCGGACATGGGGGTGAGGTCGGGGTCGCTGCACAGGTCGAGGTAATCGATATCCGTGAACCCAGCCGCAACAAGGCGGCTGCGCGCCTCGTCCAGAACGTCCGTGGTCGGCGCGCCCCGTGTCAGGGCTGCGGCGGCGGATTGGAGGATGTCGTGCAGAACAGGGGCGCTCTCGCGCGCATCCGGTCCCAGCCGCAGGTTGCGTGAGGACATGGCAAGCCCGTCCTCCTCGCGAACGGTGGGGCAGCCCACGATCCGGGTCTTGAGGTCGAGATCGGCCGCGAGCCGTCGCACGACCTGCAACTGCTGGAAATCCTTTTCACCGAAGAACGCCAGATCCGCATCGGTCTGAAGCAGGAGCTTGGTGACGACCGTTGCGACCCCGTCGAAATGGCCGGGGCGGGTGGCGCCGCAGAGCCCCTCGGTCACGCCCGATACGGAAATCGTGGTGGCGAAGCCATCGGGGTAGATCTGGTCGGGGTCCGGGACATACAGAACGTCCACGTCGAAGGGCGCGAGTTTTTCCGCATCGCTGTCTTCGGTGCGCGGATATTTGGCGAGGTCTTCGGGATTGTTGAACTGCCGGGGGTTCACGAACAGCGTCACGATCACGCGGTCGGTCCGCGACTTCGCGGCCTCGACGAGGCTGAGGTGACCGGCGTGGAGCGCGCCCATGGTCGGAACCACGCCGATGGTTTCTCCGGCCCGGCGCCACGTGCGGGTCAGGTCGCGCAGGTCGGATTTCTGTCGGACGATCTTCATGATTGCCCTCCCTCGTCGGTGAAGACGTGTTCGGGTGCCGGGAAGCTGCGGTCCCGCACGTCGCCCGCGTAGGCCCGGATGGCCTGCGCGGCGTCGGTCGCGAGATCGGCGTAGCGTTTGACGAACTTCGGTTTGAAGGCGTCGAACAGCCCCAGCATATCGTCGATGACGAGGATCTGACCGTCGCAGCCGGGCGACGCGCCGATCCCGATGGTCGGGATGGCGAGGTCGGCGGTGATCTCGTCCGCCAGTCGGGCAGGGACCTTTTCCAGCACGACCGAAAAGGCGCCCGCATCGGCCACGGCACGGGCATCGGCCAGAATGCGTTCGGCATCGGCGCCGCGCCCCTGCACGCGGTAGCCGCCGATCGCGTTCACGGCCTGCGGTGTCAGCCCGATATGGGCCATGACCGGGATGCCGCGCGCGACGAGAAAGGCGATGGTGTCGGCCATGTGCCGCCCGCCTTCGAGCTTCACGGCCCCCGCGCCGGTTTCGGCCATCAGCCGCGCGGCATTGCGAAACGCCTGGTCGGGGCCTTCCTCGTAGCTGCCGAAGGGCATGTCGATGACGACGAGAGACCGCTCGGCGCCACGCACCACCGCTTGCCCGTGCAGGATCATCATGTCGAGCGTCACGGGCAGGGTCGAGGGCAGGCCATGCAGCACCATGCCCACGCTGTCGCCCACGAGCAGAACGTCGCATTCCGCATCCGCGAGCCGCGCGACGGGCGTGGTATAGGCGGTCAGGCAGACCAGCGGTGTCTGGCCCTTGCTCCCCCGGATGTCGGCGGCGGTGAGGGACTTCTGCGGGCTGGGTTGACTCATGGATCGGCCTCAAGTTTACGTAACGGCAACTTCGTAGGGGCATTGCCGTGGGATGGCAAGGTCGACGCGGCGGCACAGGGAAAGGGGTCCGGTTCGGATGAAGACCTTCGTAACGGCGAAACTGCACGGCATCCGCGTGACCGAGGCCGATCTGGACTACCACGGTTCGATCACGCTCGACCCCGACCATTGCGAGGCGGCGGGTATCCTGCCGATGGAGTTCGTGGACATCTGGAACAAGCAAAGCGGCGCGCGGATCTCGACCTATGTGATCTATGGGACGCGCGGCGCGCGGCAGTGCATCCTGAACGGGGCGGCGGCGCGGACCTGTCAGGTCGGCGATCAGCTTATCATCTGCGCGAACGAGATGAGGCCGGCGGCGGATGTGACGGACCTGCGCCCCACGGTGCTGACCTTCACGCCCGAGAACGACATCGACGAGGTGCTGACCTATGTGGCCGAGCGCGACGCAGATGGCCGGATCACCTTCGAGATCCGGAAGGCGGGGGAACCACAGGCCATCCCTTACAAGGCCGGGGTTGCATGACGCCCGCGTGGTTTCGGGTTGGCTTGCGGCCTGCAACTTGGCAGGGGTGCCAAGGGCAGGGGGCTGCGCGCGCTGCCCGTCCTAGATGTTTTCCGGTGTGACGATCTCGAACGGGATGGTCCGTTGCAGGGTCGGGCCGGGCGTGTCGCGGGTCGTGACGTCGATCATGGTCTGGATCAGCGTCTGGGAGGTCTCGGTCATCGGGTGACACAGGGCAGCGGTAATCAGGCCTTCGGTCAGTCCCTTGCGGGTTTCCGGGCCGATGTCACGGCAGACCAGCTTGATCTGTCGGCGGCGTTCTTCGGGGGCTTCCCGCAAGGCGCGCAGCACCCCGGAAATGCCGCCGCCCACGATGAGGATGCCGCGAAGGTCGTCGTGTTTGGCGAGCAGATCGCGCACCATGTTGTAGGCACGTGCGCTGTCTTCGTGCGTGGGTTCGCTTTCGTTGACGACCAGATCCGGGGCGTGTTCGCGGATGTATGAGCGGAAGGCGGCATCCGCGACGTCCTGACATTGATAGCGGTGATTGCCGATGAACACGGCCACGCGCCCCTGGCCTTGGGTCATCTGCGAGATGAAGAACGCGGCGGTTCGGCCCAGCTTCCAGTTGTCGGTGCCGACGAAGCCCGCGCGTTCGGGGGCCGACTGGTCCGTGATGTATGTGACCACACTGGTCCCATCGTCGCGAAGTTCGCGAATCGCCTGACCGAGCAGCGGGTGGTCCGCCGCGATCAGCGCCACCGCATCGCATTCCTTGCCAAGCGCGCGCAGGCGGCCCTCGATATTCGCGGGTTCCAGACGGTCGACGAAATCCACAAGGCAGTCGACACGCACATCCCGGCGGGTCGCGGCGGCCTCGCGGATCTTTTCACCGAACAGGCGGTAAAGGTCGCGGGTGGATTGTTGCAGCAGGAAACCGAAGCGGAAATGCGGAAGCGCGTTTTCCTTTCGCGCGCTCAGAACGCCGGTGCCGTAAAAGCCGATGCTTTCGGCCACCTGCTGCACATGTTCGATCGTCGCCGCACGCACGTTGTCCGCCCCTGCGAGGATCCTGTTGACGGTCGAAATGCTGACCCCGGCTTCCTGTGCAAGCTCTGCGATCGTTACGCGCTGTTTCACCGTTTGGCCCGCCATTGGTTCATTCTGATATGATATGAAATGATACTTTCGTTTCAAAAAGTAGCAAGAAGGATTTCACGAATCCGATTCATCCGTTACCAAACGGCCATCCGGGGCCCCAGAGGAGGGGAGTGACCGGGTAGGAAATGGGAGGACATCCATATGAAAATGAATTCGCGCATCGCGCGTGGCCTGCTGGCCTCTGCCGCAATCGCCCTGACCGCTGGCTCCGCCATGGCTGCCGACATCTTCGTCATCGGCGGCAAGCCGGACGATCCGTTCTGGTCGCGCGTCAAGAAGGGCGCCGAAGATGCAGGCGCGGTCGCTGAAATGCAGGGCGGGTCGGTGACCTGGCTTGGTCCCCAGAACTACGACAACCTCGGCCCGGACGCCGCGGAACTGATCCGTCAGGCGATCGACCAGGGCGCGGACGCCATCGTCGGCCCCGACTGGGTGCCGGAAGCGATGGACCCGGCCTTCGAAGCCGTCGTCGCGGCGGGCATCCCGCTGGTGATCTACAACGCCGGTGGTCTTGAAGCCGCCGACAAGCTGGGCGCGATGAACTATGTCGGCGCGGTCGACTACAAGTCGGGCTATGCCGGTGGCGAATACCTTGCGAACGCCGGGCACACCAACGGCGCCTGCGTGAACACCCTTCCGGGTGCGGCGAACATCGAAGCCTTCTGCAACGGCTTCAACGATGGCCTGAAGGAAAACGGCGGCACCGGTTCGACGCTGCAACTGCCCGCGACCGCTTTCGGTGACGCGACCGCAGTTGCCCAGGCCGTGCGCGCGCATCTTCTGAAGAACCCCGATATCGACGCGATGTTCGCCATCGGTGACGGCGACACCAACGCGACCGTTTCGGGCATCCAGCAGGCAGGCAAGACCGGTCAGGTCCACGTCTGCGGCATGAACTTCAACGACACGATCCTTGCCAACATTCAGGCTGGCACGCAGGCTTGCGCCATCGACCAGCAGGGCTATCAGCAGGGCTTCTTCGCCGTGTCGATCCTGAACAACTTCGTCAACTACGGCGTGACGATCCCGACCCGCGAGATCCTGACCGGACCGGGCGTGATCGACGCGAACAACGTCGAGCAGGTGATCGAAGGCGTGAAGGCCGGCGCTCGCTGATCGGAAACGAAGGGCACCGCGCCACGCGGTGCCCGATAATCCGAGGGTGGCCGCAGGCCGCACGCGCAAGCGGCCCCCTTCAAGATGGCCGGCATCCGTTCTGACGGAGATGAGACCGACCACCAAACCGCAACAGGAAGCGCACAGATGTCGATGCAATCGGAAGCCGGCGCGAAACGCTTTTCGCTCGGCAGTCTCATCCGGCGACCAGAGACGGGGTCTTTCCTCGGCTTCGTAATCGTCTACCTCTTCTTCGCGTTCCTCGGTGGGGCTGTCTTCGTCGGCGCGCCCGGCTGGTCGAGCTGGCTGAACATTGCCGCCGAAGTCGGCATCATCGCCCTGCCGATCGGTCTGTTGATGATCGCGGGCGAGTTCGATCTTTCGGTCGGTGCCGTGGTGCCCGCCGCGTCCGTGACGACCGCGCTTTTGTGCGGCACGTTCGAGCTTCCGGCCCTCGTCGGTATCCTTGGCGGGCTGGGTCTTGGCCTTGTGGTCGGGCTGGTGAACGGGCTGCTCGTCACCCGCACGGCCATTCCGTCCCTAATCGTGACCATCGGCATGATGTTCGCGGTTATGGGGCTGACCCTCGGTTTCGCGGTGCTGATTACCGGATCGACCAGCCTCAGCTACGTGCCGGACCCGGCGACCAAGGCCCTGCTCGGCACCTTCATCGGCGGCATGTTCAACGTGTCGATCTTCTGGTGGCTCGGCTTCGTGGCGGTCTACTTCTTCTTTCTCCACGTCTCGCCCATCGGCAACTGGGTCTTCGCGCTTGGCGGCGATGCCGAGAGCGCGCGTAACGCGGGCGTTCCCACGGCCAAGCTCAAGATCGCGCTGTTCATGCTGTCGGCGTTCGGCGCGGCCTTCGTCGGGATCGCCCAGCTGATGACGTATCAGAGCGCGCAGGTCGCGGGCGGGCAGCCCTTTATCTTCAACTCGATCATGTGCGTGGTCATCGGGGGCGTGCTCCTGACCGGCGGGGCCGGGTCGATCATCGGGATCGTGCTTGGAACGATGACCTTCGCGGTGGTCAACCAAGGCATCTTCTTCGCCTCGCTCGACCCCAATGTCGGCTCGATCATCATCGGCGCGCTGCTGTTGGCGGCGGTTCTGTCCAACGACACGTTCCGCACCCTCGCAACGACCTACGCAAGCAAGAAGAAGTGAGGGCATAGACATGTTCGCAGGAATGCTTCGCAGGCCCTCGGCGGCATCCATCCTCAGCCTGATCGGCGTGCTGCTGGTCTATGTGATCCTCGGCGGCGTCGATCTGGGCAAGCTGCTGGGTGCGGCAAGCTGGGTCAACTACGCCGCGCGCATCGGGATCGTCGCGCTTTTCGCGGGGCTCCTGATGATCTCGGGCGAGATCGACATTTCGATCGGCGCGATGATCCCGGCCGGGGCCATGACGACCGCGATCATCACCGGATACTACGGCCTGCCGATGATCGTCGGCGTGTTCGGCGCCCTGGCCATCGGGATCGTCGTGGGCCTGTTCAACGGCTTCGTCGTGACGCGGACCACGGTGCCATCGCTGATCGTCACGCTCGGCACGCTGGTCGCGATGCAAGGGATCGTGCTGGCCGGATCGAAACTGCTGACCGGCGGCGCCTCGGTGCCGCTGGAGGCGCCGGCCTGGGCCAAGACGATCTTCGGCGACCTGATGTTCGGAGGCAGCCATCAGGTTGTGATCCTGTGGTGGATCGCGCTGGCCGTCATCGTCTGGTTCGTCATGCACATGACGAAATACGGAAACTGGATCTTCGCCATCGGCGGCGACAAGGTCAGCGCCCGCAACGCCGGTATCCCGGTCGACCGGATCACCATCCTGCTGTTCGTGGGCACCTCGACCGCCGCCTCGTTCGTGGGCATGTGCAACGCGATCCTGTTCAACTCGGCTCAGGTGTCCGGCGGCATGAACGACATCTTCAACATCATCGTAAGCGTCGTGGTCGGAGGCGTGCTTCTGACCGGGGGCTTCGGCTCCATCCCCGGCGTGTTCATCGGCACGATCACCTTCGCCATCGTGAACAAGGGGATCGATTTCACCAGCATCGACCGCAATTGGTCGAACCTCATCATCGGCATCATGCTCCTGATCGCGGTCGGAATGAACGAGACCTTCCGCACCAAGGCGATGACCGCCGTCAAGAAGAAGAAAGGCTGACGCAATGTCTGACGCAAAAGTGGTTCTCGAACTGAAAAACGTCGACAAGAGCTTCGGGCCGATCGACGTGCTTCACGAAATCTCGCTGAAGGTCCGCGAAGGCGAAGTGCTTTGCCTCTTGGGCGACAACGGCGCGGGAAAGTCGACGCTGATCAAGACGCTGGCGGGCGTTCACGCCCCGACGCGCGGCGAGATCCTTGTCGATGGCAAGCCGGTCAGCTTCTCGGGTCCGCGTGACGCGCAGGACCGGGGCATCGCCACCGTTCACCAGTTCGGCGGGACCTATCCGCTGATGTCGGTGGGGCGCAATTTCTTCATGGGTGTGGAGCCGACAAAGGGCTGGGGGCCGTTCAAGGTGTTCGACCGCGCGACCGCCAACCGGATCGCGGTGGAAGAGGTGCAGAAGATGGGCATCACCCGCATCGACGACGGCGACCGTCTGGTCGGCGGGCTGTCGGGCGGTGAGCGCCAGTCGCTTGCCATTGCCCGCGCGGTCTATTTCGGCGCGCGCGTCCTGATCCTCGACGAGCCGACCGCGGCGCTTGGCGTGAAGCAGGCCGCCCACGTTCTGCGGATCGTGAACGAGGCCAAGAAACGCGGGCTCGCCGTGATCTTCATCACGCATCAGGTCATGCACGCCATGACGGTGGGCGACCATTTCGCGGTGCTGATCCGTGGCGCCATCGCCGCCGATTTCCGCAAGGGCGAGAAAAGCCGCGAAGAGATCACCGACCTTATGGCCGGTGGCGAGACGATGGCCGATCTCGAGGCCTCGATCGAAGGCTACATGGAGTCCCATGACGGCCACGCGCCGCAGGTTCAGCCCACCTGACAAGCACACCTCCCTGCCCGCGCTGGTTTCGGCCGGTGCGGGCGCCCGACACCACAGACCGGAGGACCGGATATGAAAATCGCCCTCGACCCGTTTATGCACCGCCACCTCTCGCTCGAAGAGATGCCGTCGAAGGTCAAAGAGCTTGGCTACGACTGGATCGAGCTGTCGCCGCGCGGCGATTTCCTTGAGTGGTTCAAGGCCCCGCGCGTCTTTCCGGATCGCATCAAGAGCTTCAAGAAGGCGCTGAAGGATGCCGACGTGGGCATCGCCACGCTGCTGCCCATGTATCGCTGGGCCTCGAACGACGAGGATGAGCGTCGCGCGGCCGTGAAGCATTGGAAGCGCGCCATCGAGATCGCTGTCGAGATGGAAGTGGACACGATGAATTCCGAGTTCGGGCGTGGCCCGCACCCGGACAAGGGCACCTGTTACTGCTGTCACACCGGGTCGATGATCGAAGCCTGCGAGGACGCGTGGTGGCGGTCGATGGACGAGCTGGTCCCGATCTTCGAGCGTGAGGGCATCAACCTGCACATCGAGCCGCACCCCGAGGATTGGGTCGAGACGCTTCAGCCGTCGGTCGACCTGATCCGCACCGTGAACAGCGACCGGGTGAAGTTCCTCTACTGCACGCCGCACACCTTCTATTTCGGTGACGATACCGTCGCGATGCTGCGCGAATGTGCGGATGTGCTGGCCCATGTCCACATCGCGGACACGTTCAACCACAAGGCCAGCTCCGGCCTGCGCTACATCATCAACCCGCCGGGCTCGACCGCGCGCGTGCACCAGCACCTGAACATCGGGCAGGGCGAAGTGCCGTGGGACGATTTCTACCGCACGCTGGCCGAGATCGGGTTCGACGGGATCATGACCGCCTGCGTCTTCGCCTGGGAAGAAAAGGCCGACGAGAGCGGCACGTTCATGCGCGCCGAAATGCAGCGCTACATCGACAAATACTTCGGCTGAGGAGGGGACCATGACTCTCAACATCGGCATCATCGGGACCGGGATGATCGGTCAGGACCATATCCGGCGGCTGACACGGGTGCTTTCGGGTGCCGCCGTCGTCGCGGTGACCGACATCGACCTTGACCGCGCGCGGCAGGCGGCGCCCGAGGGGGCGCAGGTGTTCGACACGCCGAAGGCCCTGATTACGTCGGATCAGGTGGACGCCATTGTGATCTGCTCATGGGGTCCGGCGCATGAAGAGCAGCTTCTGGACTGCATCGCAGCCGGAAAGCCGGTCTTTTGCGAAAAGCCGATGGTGACCTCCGAGACCGCCGCGCTGAAAGTGATCGAGGCGGAGGTGGCCTTTGGCCGGCGGCTGGTGCAGGTCGGATTCATGCGCCGCTTCGATGCGGATTACCGGCGTCTGAAAGCGGTGATCGACGGTGGCACGCTGGGCGCGCCGCTCATGTACAAATCCGTGCACCGCAACGCGAGCGTGCCCGAAGGTCTTTATACCTCGGACATGCCGCTTAACGATACGCTGGTGCATGACGCCGACATTTCCCGGTGGCTTTTGTCGGACGAGGTGAAGGGCGTCGAAGTGCGCCTGCCGCGCCGGTCGACACGCGGCAAGGATCTGCGTGATCCGACGATGGTGCTTTTGCACATGGGCGAGGGCGCGATCGTCGATGTCGAGATCTCGGTCAACATCGCATACGGCTATGACATCCGGGGCGAAGTGTCCTGCGAGCAGGGTATCGCGGCCCTGCCGAACCGCCCCGCGACCGTCATCACCGATCAGCACGGCATCCGTCAGGCGATCCCCGAAGATTGGCGCGAACGGTTCATCGAAGCCTATGACCAGGAGTTCCGCGAATGGATCGTCGCGGCGGGGCAGGGCACCGCCACCGGGCCATCGGCGTGGGACGGATATGCGGCGACCCTTGTGGCCGACGCGGCCCTGCGGGCGGTCGACAGCGGCGGCTATGAGCCCGTCAGCATGATTGAAAAACCCGAGCTTTACGGCGCGGCGGCCAAACACGCCGCGGCCTGACACGCTCACCCTCTCAAGAAAGACAGTCAGATGATCAACGGCGAAAGAAGCATTGCGCGGCCCCTGCGTTGGGGCATGGTCGGCGGCGGCCGGACCGGGCAGGTGGGCTACAAGCACCGCACCGGCGCGCTGCGTGACGGCACCTATCAGCTGGTCGCGGGGGCCTTCGACCTCGACGCCGAGCGCGGTCGGGATTTCGGCACCAAACTGGGCGTGGCGGCGGATCGGTGCTACGCCACCTATCAGGAATTGATCGCCGCCGAGACCGGGCGCGAGGATGGCGTGGACGTGGTGTCGGTGGCGACGCCCAACTTCACCCATTACGAGATCACGAAGGCGCTGCTTGAGGCGGGGATCCATGTGATCTGCGAAAAGCCGCTGTTCTTCTCTGTGAAGGAAAGCGAAGAGATCAAGGCGCTGGCCGAAGAGAAGGGCCTGATCGTCGGCGTCACCTACGGCTTCACCGGACACCCGCTGGTGCATCAGATGGCGGCGATGGTGAAGAAGGGGATGCTTGGCGACATTCGCATTGTCGACATGGCCTATACCCACGGCTTCAACGCGGGCGACGATGTGGGCGCCCCCGAGGCGGTTCAGTGGCGCACCGATCCCAAACGGTCGGGTCCGACCTTCGTTCTGGGCGATATCGGCACGCACCTGTATTACCTCTCCGAGATCGTGTTGGGCGACATTCGGGTCGAAAAGCTCCTGTGCGACCGCACCGCTTTCATCCCGTCGCGTGCCCCTCTCGAAGATCATGCGACGGTCCTGATGCATTACGACAACGGCGCGCGCGGGCGGCTTTGGGTGTCGTCGGTGGATGCCGGCAACATGGGGTCGCAGCGTTACCGCTTCGTCGGGTCCAAGGCGTCGGTCGCCTGGTCCGACAGCCACCCCGATCAACTGGTCTATCAGGTGCAGGGCGAGCCGGAGCGGATCATGCATCACGGCATGCCCTACCTCGAGGACGAAAGCCTTGCCGCCGACCGGATGGGGGCGCTGCACACCGAAGGTTTGGGCGATAGCTGGTCCAACATCTACCTTTGGATCGCGCAGGCCATCGACGCGAAGATGCGCGGCGACGACGCGTTCCTCGCCAGCCACCACTACCCCGACATCAACGCAGGACTCGAAGGCGTGCGCTGGCTTGAGAACTGCGTGAAATCCGCGGACCAGGGCGCTGCCTGGGTCACCTTTGAATAACCGTCTCACTTAAGGAAACCGAGACATGAAACTTTCGATCTGCACCGATGTGATGGGCGATCTGTCCTTCACCGACATGCTCGACAAATGCGTCGATCTGGGCGTCGAGGGCGTCGAGATGACCGGCGGCGGCTGGTCGCCCGCGCCGCATTTCCGCGCCGATGAGCTTTTGGCGGACAAGGGTCTGCTCAAGCGCAAACTCAAGGAAATCGAATCCCGCGGGCTTGAGATCGCGGCGCTCAACTGCTCGGCCAACCCGCTTGATCCGGGCGCGATGGGCGAACGCCACCGCAAGGAAATGGAAGACACCTTCACGCTCGCGGGCGAAATCGGCGTGAAGAAGATCGTCACCATGTCCGGCCTGCCCGAAGCCGCCCCCGGCGACATGGTTCCCAACTGGCTCGTCTACACCAAGAGCTGGCCGGACGAGATGCCGGAGCGGGACCGTTACCAGTGGGAGGATCGCGCGTTCCCGTTCTGGCACGGTCTGGTCGAGCACGCGACCAAGGTCGGCGTCGAGAAGATCGCGCTCGAGAATTTCTCGGCCATGCTGGTGTGGAACCCCGAGACCCTGTTCCGTCTGCGCGATGAAGTCGGCCCGATGGTGGGCATGAACCTCGACCCGTCGCACCTGTTCTGGAAAGGGGCCTGCCCGATCGCCGTGGCGCGTGCCCTTGGCGATGCCATCCACCACGTCCACGGCAAGGACACCCGGATCGAGCGCGGTCTGGCGGATGTGAACGGCTATCTCGAACTCAAGGAGGTGACCGACGTCGCCAACCGCTCGTGGAACTACGTCGCAGTCGGCGCGGGTCACGATCTTCAGTGGTGGAAGGAGTTTTTCTCGGTCGTCGGCATGATGGGCTACGACGATTGGGTTTCGCTGGAGATGGAGGATTTCACCATGTCCACCAACGCAGGCATCCAGTCGTCCATCGACGCGCTGCAAGCGACGATCATCCGCTAACCTTCGGCCCGGGCGGCGCCGCGCGCCCCGCCCGGACCCTTCGGGAGCCGGCGCCATGTATAAGTTCATCATCACGATCGATTGCGTGCCGGGGGGGCGAGAGAAGATCCTTGCCCGCGCACCCGTGGCCCAAGCCGCCACCCGCGCCGAGGCCGGCTGCCTGCAATACGATTTCTTCGCCTGCACCGACAAACCGGAGCGGCTGGTGTTCGTCGAGACTTGGCAAGACCGGGCCGCCCACGATTTCCACATGGAACAGGGTCACACCAAGGACTTCATCGCCTTCCACGAACAGTTCCACGACCGGCTCGTGTTCGAGACGGTCCAGCCGGCCACAGACCAATGATCCAGTCTCAGATCACCATCACCTGCGCGCCCTGTTGCTGGGGTGTCGATGACGTCGCGAACCCGCACCTTCCGGCGTGGGAGACGGTTCTGGATCAAGCCGCGAAAGCCGGGTTCGGCGGGCTCGAACTTGGCCCCTACGGCTATATGCCGCTGGACGTGCCGCGCGTGTCCGAGGCGCTGGGAAAACGCGGGCTGACCATCGTGGCGGGCACGATCTTCGACGATCTGGTCGATCCCGCCAATCGCGAGGCGCTTTTGCGCCAGACGCGCGAGATCTGCGCCCTGATTACCGCGCTGCCGAAGCCTGCGTCGCTGGACGGGCAGCGGGTCGATGGCCCTTATCTGACCGTCATGGATTGGGGCCATGACGCGCGTGATTTCGCAGCCGGTCACCCGGATCGCGCGCCGCGGCTCGACGCCGCCGCTTGGGCGGGCATGATGGACAACATCCGCGCCATCGCCACCTTGGCCCGCGACGAGTTCGGCGTGCGCGCGGTCATTCATCCCCATGCCGGGGGCTACATCGAATTCGCGGACGAGATCGCGCGGGTGGCGGAGGACATTTCGCCCGATCTGGCCGGGTTCTGCCTCGACACCGGGCATCTGGCCTATTCGGGCATGGACCCGGTGGCCGCGCTCGACCGCTACTGGGATCGTCTCGACTATATCCATTTCAAGGATATCGATCCGGTCGTCTACGCGCGCATCCTGGGTGAGAAGATCCGCTTTTTCGACGCCTGCGCGCAGGGTGTCATGTGCCCCATCGGGCAGGGCGACATCGACTATTCCGCCATTCGCCGCCTTCTCACGGACAAGGGCTATGGCGGCTACATCACAATCGAACAGGAACGCGACCCGCGCAATCAGGCCGGGGTTCTGGGCGACCTCGCCGCGTCGCGTCGCTTCCTTGCCAATTCGGGGTTCTGAGCCATGACCAAACTTGACGTCATCACCATCGGCCGCGCGGGGGTCGACCTTTACGGCGACCAGATCGGCGGCCGGCTTGAGGATATGGGGTCGTTCTCGAAATACATCGGCGGCTCGCCCACGAACATCGCGGCGGGCACGGCAAGGCTGGGGCTCAAGTCCGCGCTCATCAGCCGGGTCGGGGACGAGCATATGGGGCGCTTCATCGTCGAAGAGCTGGCGCGCGAGGGGGTGAGCACGGCGGGGATCGTGACCGACCCGGAGCGGCTGACCGCGCTCGTCATCCTCGGCATCCGCGACGAAGAGCAGTTTCCGCTGATCTTCTACCGCGAGAACTGCGCGGACATGGCGTTGTGCGAGGATGACATCGACCCGGACTTCGTGCGCTCGGCCCGGTCGGTCGTGGCGACCGGCACGCATCTGTCGCACCCGCGCACCGAGGCCGCCGTTCTCAAGGCGCTGAAGATCGCGCGGGAGGCGGGGCTGCGCACCGCGCTCGACATCGACTATCGCCCGAACCTGTGGGGCGTGGCGGGGCATGGCGACGGGGAAAGCCGGTTCGTGGCCAGCGAAAAGGTCACCGAGAAACTGCTGTCGACGCTGCATTATTTCGACCTGATCGTGGGCACCGAGGAAGAATTCCACATCGCGGGCGGCACGACCGACACCGTGGCCGCCCTGCGCAGGGTGCGCGCGGTGTCGGGGGCGACGCTGGTGTGCAAGCGCGGCGCGGCGGGGGCGGTGGCGTTCGAGGGCGACATCCCCGACAGTCTGGACGCGGGCCAGACCGGGCCGGGCTTTCCCATCGAGGTGTTCAACGTGCTGGGCGCGGGGGACGGCTTCTTCTCGGGCCTCTTGAAAGGCTGGCTCGATGGCGAGGATTGGCCCACGGCGCTGAAATACGCCAATGCGTGCGGGGCCTTCGCGGTCAGCCGCCATGGCTGCACGCCGGCCTATCCGTCCTGGGCGGAGCTTCAGTTCTTCCTCGAGCGGGGCGTGGTGCGGCCCGATCTGCGCAACGACGAAGCGTTGGAGCAGATCCATTGGTCCACCAACCGCAAGGGCGATTGGTCGAGCGTCAAGACTTTCGCCTTCGATCACCGGATGCAGTTGGAAGAGATGGAGGGCTATTCGCTTGAAAAGGGCGGGGCGTTCAAGGAGCTGTGCCTGAAGGCGGCGCTCGACGTGTCGGGCGGGCAGGGGGGCTATGGTATCCTGTGCGACAACCGGATCGGGCGGTCTGCGCTTCATGCCGCCTCCGGCTCGGGCCTGTGGATCGGGCGGCCGACCGAACTGCCCGGTTCGCGCCCCATCGAGTTCGAGCCGGAGCTGGGGCCGGACTTCGGCGGCCTGCGCGAATGGGCGCGGGAAAACGTCGTGAAACTTCTGGTGTTCTGCCACCCCGACGACGACGCCGAGACGCGGGCCATGCAGGAGGGTCGGGTCAAGGCGCTGTTCACGGCGGCCCGGCGCAACGGGTTGGAGTTCCTGCTGGAGGTGATCCCGTCCAAGGTCGGACCCGTCGACGACACGACGACCGCGACACTGATCCAGCAGTTCTATGACGCGGGGGTTTATCCCGACTGGTGGAAGCTGGAGCCGTTCAAGACGGAGGCCGCGTGGGACAACGCCGTGGCCGCGATCGAAGCGAACGACCAGCATACGCGCGGGATCGTGGTGCTTGGGCTGGACGCGCCCGAAGCCGAGCTTGCCGAAAGCTTCGCGCTGGCCGCGAAGCAGCCGCTGGTCAAGGGCTTCGCCGTCGGGCGCACGATTTTCGGTGACGCGGCGCGGGCATGGATGAAGGGCGACATGAGCGATGCGGAGGCGGTCACTCAGATGGCCGAGCGTTTCGCCAAGCTTTGCAAGGTCTGGGACGGCGCGCGGGCGAATGCCCGTTTGAACGCCGCTTGAGGAGGACGACATGGGCACGATCAGGCTGACCGCCGCACAGGCGATGGTGAAATGGCTCGGCGCGCAGATGACCGAGGATGGTGAACGGTTCATCGAGGGCATGTGGGCCATCTTCGGACACGGGAACGTGGCGGGGATCGGCGAGGCGCTTCATATGTTTCGGGAGGAGTTCCCGACGTGGCGCGGGCAGAACGAACAGACGATGGGTCACGCGGCTATCGCCTATGCCAAGGCGAAGAAACGCACGCGGGCGCAGGCGGTGACCTCGTCCATCGGGCCGGGGTCCACCAACCTTGTGACGGCGGCCGCGCTGGCCCATGTGAACCGGCTTCCGGTGCTGATCGTCGCGGGCGACGTCTTCGCCAATCGCCGCCCCGATCCGGTCTTGCAACAGGTCGAGGACTTCGACGACGGCACCGTGTCAGCGAACGACTGTTTCCGCCCGGTGAGCCGCTATTACGACCGGATCACGCGGCCCGAACACCTGCTGACCGCGCTGCCCCGCGCGCTGCGCGTGATGACCGATCCGGCCAACTGCGGCCCGGCGGTCTTGGCGTTCTGTCAGGACGTGCAGACCGAGGCCTATGACTGGCCCGAAGCGTTCTTCGAACCGCGCGTCTGGCACATCCGCCGCCCCGGTGTGGATACGGATGAGGTGGCGCGGGTGGCCGAGATCATCCGGGGCGCCAAGAATCCCGTCATCATCGCGGGCGGTGGCGTGATCTATGCGCAGGCCGAAGCGACGCTGGGCGATTTCGCGATGAAGCACGGGATTCCGGTCGCCGAGACGCAGGCGGGCAAGTCGGCGATGGCGCAGGCCCATCCGATGAACTTCGGGGCGTCCGGTGTCGACGGGTCGGCCGCCGCCAATGCGATCTCGGAAAACGCGGATGTGGTGATCGGGGTCGGCACACGGTTGCAGGATTTCACCACCGGCTCGCGCACCTTGTTCGGGCAGGGCGCGAAGCTCGTGTCGATCAACGTGCATGGCTATGACGCCGCGAAACACGGGGCGACGAGCCTTGTCGGCGATGCGAGGGTTGCGCTCGAGGCACTCTCCGAGGCGCTCGGGGATTACAAGGCGTCGACCTTCGACCCGGCCATGCGCGAAGACTGGCTGCGCGCCGTCGACGCCTATTGCGCGCGTCCCGACGATCAGGCCGCCAAGCCCACCGATGGACAAGTGATCGGCGCGGTCCAGCGCGCCACAGGCGAAAACGCGGTCGCCATGTGCGCGGCAGGGACGATGCCGGGGGCGCTGAAGCTTTTGTGGCAGCCCAGCCAGGGCGGCTATCACATGGAATACGGCTATTCCTGCATGGGGTACGAGGTCGCGGGGGCCATGGGCATCAAGCTCGCCACCCCCGAGCGCGAGGTGATCTGTTTCGTGGGCGACGGCAGTTACATGATGGCGAACTCCGAACTTGCGACCGCCGTGATGCGCCGGGTGCCGTTCACGGTCGTTCTGACCGACAACCGGGGCTACGGCTGCATCAACCGGCTTCAGACGATGGGGTGCGGCGGCGAGCCGTTCAACAACATGTATGTCGACTGCAACGTCGAGGTGCAGCCGGAGATCGACTACGTCGCCCACGCGGCGAGCATGGGCGCCCATGCGGTCAAGGCCGGGGACACGGACCAGTTGGAAGCCGAGATCGCGGCGGCACGGGACCGCGACATACCGACGGTGATCGTGATCGAAACCATTGCCAACGACTTCCCCGGCACCGGGTTGGCTACGAAAGCGGGCGACCATGGCGCGTTCTGGGACGTGGCCGTGCCCGAAACCTCGACCCGCCAAAAGCAGGTCGACCGCTATCAGGAATATCTGGGACAGATCGCCAAAGCGCGGCTTGTGAACTGAGGAGATGTGACCATGGCAGACCTTTTGAAAAAGCCCTTCGGCACGCATGGCAAGGTGCATCAGATCACGCCCGAAAGCGCCGGGTGGCGCTACGTCGGCTTCGGGCTTTACCGTCTGCGCCCCGGCGAAACGGTGTCCGAGGCGACGGGCGGCAACGAGGTGATCCTCGTCATGGTCGAGGGCAAGGCGCAGTTCACCGCCACCGGGCAGGACTGGGGCGAGTTGGGCGAGCGGATGAACGTCTTTGAAAAGACGCCGCCCCATTGCCTGTACGTCCCGAACGGCGAGACGTGGGAGGCGACGGCAACCACCGACTGCACCATCGCGGTCTGCGCCGCACCGGGCCACTCGGGCCACCCCGCGCGGCGCATCGGCCCGGACGGCATCACGCTCACCGAACGCGGCAAGGGCGTGAACACGCGCTACATCAACAACATCGCGATGGAGGCCGAGGATTACTGCGACAGCCTTCTGGTGACCGAGGTGTTCACGCCGGACGGGCATTGGTCGAGCTATCCGAGCCACCGCCACGACGAAGACGACTTTCCGAACATCACCTATCTGGAAGAGACCTATTACCACCGCCTGAACCCGGCACAGGGCTTCGGCATCCAGCGGGTCTATACCGAGGACGGCACGCTGGACGAAACCATGGCCGTGAAGGACGGCGACGTCGTCCTCGTCCCCCGCGGCCACCACCCCTGCGGCGCACCCTACGGATTCGAAATGTACTACCTCAACGTCATGGCCGGCCCCCGCCGAAACTGGCGCTTCATCCCAGACCCCGCCGTGAAATGGATCATGGAGAGGGACGGGTGACGCGCCGCGCGTTGAACCAGATGACGGCGCGCGATTTGCCGTTCGAAGCGTTTCTCGATCTGGCTGCCGACTTGGGCTGTGTCGGCGTGGAGCCGCGCAACGATCTGGGGCGGCCCTTTTTCGATGGGGCGGACCCGGCGGTGGCCGCCGACATGGCGCGGGCGCGGGGTCTGAGGTTTCTGGGACTGTCCGAGGTCTATGGCTTCAACGTCTGGGACGATGAACGCGCCGGGCAAATTCAGGCGCTGATCGACGTTGCGGCGGCGTCCGGGGCCGAGACGATAAGCCTGATCCCGACGGTGGACGACCGCCCGACCCGCGCGCTGCGCGACGTCATGCGCGACATCCTTTCGATGGTCGAAGGCACGGGCGTGCTGCCCCTGATCGAGCCGATCGGGTTCGAAAGCTCGTCCCTTCGCGGAAAGGCCGATCTGGTCGCCGCAATCGAGGCTGTGGGGGGCTTCAAGCTGGTCCACGACACGTTCCAGCATGTCATCGCGGGCGAGACCGAGATTTTTCCCGAACATACGGGCATGGTGCATATCTCGGGGATTTCAGATCCCGATGTTCCGCTCGATGCCACGCAGGATGCCCACAGGGTGCTCGTCGATGAACAGGATCGTTGCGACAATCCGGGGCAGGTGCGCCGGTTTCTTGAGGGCGGCTATGCGGGCGTGTTTTCCTTCGAGGTGACGGAGCCTGCGCTGATCCGTGCCCCGAACCGGGACGCGATCGAGGCGTCGTTCAGGCTGTTGTCGCTTTGAAGGCGGCGCTGAGGGTTGGTCAAACGTGATGGCTAAAGGCTCATAACGAGAGTTATGTAATATCCGGGGCCGGAGCGGGTCCGCCCCTAGGCGTCGCGTTCGACGACCGCACGGAACCGCGCGTCGAATTCCCGCAGCGCGGGGTCGTCTTCGGCCATGGCGAGACGGGTCAGGCCGATGGGCGCCGGGCGGTCGGGAAACCCGGTGTCCACCCTTGCGAGGTCGGGCCTGAGCCCGGCGAGTTTGCGGTCGGAATAGGTGAGCATCGCGGCGGCATTGCTGTCCACCAGCATCTGCTCGGCCGATCCGAAGGACAAAAGCTCGCAGGTCTGGGTCGGAGGGGTCAGCCCGAGGTCCGAGAACACCCGTTCGAAATGCCCGCGCACCGGGGTGCCGTGCGGGGCCACGATCCAGTTCGTCCGCGCCAGCGCGTCGGGGTCGCGCCCGCTGCGGTGGAGCGGATGATCGCTGCGCGCGATGACCGTGAACCGCTCGTCATACAGATGCGTCTCGACCAGCCCCTCGGGGCAGTCGGGGCCGCGCATGATTCCGACGATCCGGTCGATTTCACGCCGCCGGAGCGCCTCGACCAAGCCGTTGTAGCTGCCGGGCACGCAGACCAGCCGCAGGTGCGGATGGTCGTTGGTCAGCGCACCGAAGGTTCTGAGGATCAGGTCCTGCCCCGAAAACGGGAGCATCCCGACGCTGACCCGCCCGACGATCTCGCCCTCCAACTGCCGCAACTGGGCGTGCATCCGGGTCAGGTGGTAGGCGATGGTGCCGGACAGATCGACGAGCGTGCGGGCCGGGGCGAGCGCCACCATGCCCCCCGCCTCGCGCCGGAAGAACGCAAGGCCGAAGCGCCCGGACAGGTCCGCCACCACCCGGCTGACGACAGGCTGGGTGCGACCGAGCCGCCGGGCGGCATGGGTCATGCTCCCCTCGCTGCAAATCGCGCGGATCGTGTCGAGTTGATCGGTTCGCAGATTGGTGCGCAAGGCCGGCGCGCCGGGGCGGTCGAGGCCGATTTCGCCCTGCGCCTTGTCGAGAGCGGTCACCACGTGACCGCAATAGCGCACCACCACATCGCCGCGGGGCGTCGTCTCGGCCCCGGACCAGCCGCGGCTGAAGATCTGGACGCCCAGCTTTTCCTCGGCGGACGAGATCAGCCGCGACAGCGTGGGCTGCGACACGTTGAGCATCCCGGCGGCCAGCTTGAAACTGCGCGACCCGGCGACGCTGCTGATCGCTACCGCTTCGCGAATGTCGAGGGGCCGGGGGATCGCCCCGGCCCGAGGTTCGGTTGCAGGCATCGCTTGGCCCCCGGTTCGGTCTTGTCGGCGACTATGCCGGGGTTTGGCCGACATGCCAAAGTCGAACCGCAATCGCTGCGCCGCGACGCTTTGGCCACGGCGCCGCCGTCATTTCTGGGCGCGGTAGCTTTCGCGCGATGCGGCGTGGATCGGCCACGGATGCACTTCGGCCGAGACCTCCATCTGCACGTGTTCTTCGACATGCGGCTTGTCGGTGCCGCCGTCCTTTTCACCCCAGAGGATGTTCAGCTTCGTGCCCTGTTCGGCCAGATCGCCGCGCACCATCGCGAGCGAAATCCACGCGCGTTCGTTGGCGGAATAGACCGGATAGGTCGAAACGCCGACCTGTTCGCCGTTCAGAAGCACCTGATCGTAGGGGTGCGCGGCATAGTGACCGGCGGGCAGTTCCATCAGCTTCGGGCCGGGGAACGGACCCATGAGGCCCGCGAAAATCTCAAGCACCGAAGCCTGATCCCAGACCAGCGTGACCTTGGTGCGATGTTCTTCTTCGGCCATCTTTTCCAGCGCGGCGCGCCCGATGAAATCGTGGTCGAACTTGACCACCCGGCCATAGTCGAGATCCCAGGGCGTCAGGTAGTAGTCTTCCACGTTCTCCGGCTGGAACGACCCGCCGACCGAGGTCACGGCGAGGAAGTTGTCGGCAGGCAGCCATTCGCGGAAGCCCTTCATCGCCTCGCCCGTGTAGATCGCGGGCAGCGGCGAGGGAATCCAACCCGATTCCATCGCGGCGCAGGAATAGGCGCGGGCACCCGCGCGCAGCATTCCGTGCTTTTCGCCCACCTCCATCAGACGGTCGTAGACCTTCTGGCCGTCTTCATACGGCCCCCAAAGCTCCAGCCCCTGTGCGCCGCCCATGCCGTGACTGAGAGTGCGTGCGGTGCAGCCCGCGACCGTGATCTCGCCCATGTTGAAGAACTTGGTGGTGAGCGGACCGCCCTCGTTCACCTCGTTCAGGATGTCGAGCGCCTTGGGCCCCTGCACCTCGAAACGGTAAAGCTTGCGCGGCTTGTCGCCTTCGAGCGAGCGGATGTCGAACTCGGTCGTGACGTCGAAGTTGCCGATCTCGGCCTGATAGGCGAGCCAGTAGGCCAGCGGCGGGCGACCGACATAGAGAATCTCGTCATCCTCCAGCCCAAAGATGATGCCGTCCCCGATCACGTAGCCGTCCGGGTTCACGCAGATCAGTTGCTTGGACTTGTTGCGCCCGAAACTGGCGAAGCTGTTCACGCCGACGTAGGACATGAACTTGATCGCATCCGGCCCGCGCACGTAAAGGTCGGTCATGTGGTAGGACTGGTTCAGAAGAACCGCGCCGTTGCGCCACGCCCGCACCTCTTCCATCCAGTTCGTGTATTGCGGCGCGATCGGGAACACATACGGCCCCTGCTGCGAATTTTGCAGCATGTCGGATGCGTTTTCATAAAGCGCGATGCGGTCTTCGAGTGTCTTGGTCATCGGTGTCCTCCTGACTGCGGATCGGTTGGCGACCCGCCAATACGTGCTGGAAGAGGATTTAGCGGGTCGGGGCCGGCTGCGCTTATGCGACTTCTCGATAAGCCGTTTCATAATCGGCATAATGGAGGGCGGCGGTGCGACACCGAGGCGTCGGGCACGCGCCGCCCTGCCGTTTCGCGCCTGAACCCTAGTTGAACATCGAGTTCGGGATCATCAGCGCGATCTGCGGGAACAGGATGATCAGCAGCAGGCAGACGATCATCGCGATCAGGAACGGAAAGACGCCCCGGAACACGGTGCCGAGCGCCACGTCGCCCGCCACGTTGCGCACCACGAAGACGTTGAGGCCCACGGGCGGCGTTATCATCCCCATTTCGATCACGATCACCGCGATCACGCCGAACCAGATCGGGTCGAAGCCGAGCGCCTGAATGACCGGGAAATAGATCGGGATGGTGATGACCAGCATGGCGAGACCGTCGAGGAACATGCCGAGCACCACGTAACTGAGCAGGATCACGGCAAGCGTGCCGTAGGTGCCCAGACCCAGCGCGTTCAGCCCCGCCTCGAGCCCGCCGGGCACGCCGGTGAGCGACAGGAACGGGTTCAGGACGTTGGCGCCGATCACGATCATATAGAGCATGGTCGAGGTCGTCACCGTCTCCATCACCGATGTCGCGAAGGATTTCAGGCCGATGGAGCGGGTCGCGAAGGCCAGCAGGATGGTCAGCGCCGCGCCGACGCCGGAGGCCTCGACCGGGGTGAAAACGCCCAGATAGATGCCGCCGATGGACACGACGATGACCACGATCAGCGGCAGCGCCTTGAGCAGAAGGGCGAAGCGTTCGCGGAACGCCACCCGTTCGCCGCGCGGGCCTGCGGCGGGGTCGCGCAGGGTGACGATCCAGATCGCCAGCATGAAAAGCGCCATCATCAGAAGCCCCGGCAGGATGCCCGCCATGAACAGCCGCCCGATGCTTTCCTCGGTCAGGATCGCGTAGATCACGAAGCCGGTGGAGGGCGGGATCAGGAAGCCCAGCGTGCCGCCTGCCGCGATGGCGCCGGTGGACAGGCCGGGGCCGTAGCCCAGCCGCTTCATCTCGGGCAGCGCGACCTTGCCGATGGTCACGGCGGTCGCGATGGACGAGCCGGAGACCGCCGAGAACGCCGCGCAGCCGATCACGCTGGCCGAGGCGAGACCGCCGCGCAGGCGACCGACCCAGGCATAGGCGGCATCGTAGAGCCCGCGCGAAAAGCCGGCGGCGGAGGCGACGTTGCCCAGAAGGATGAACATCGGGACGACGATGAGCGAATAGTTCGCGACGGCGGAATAGGTTTCGGTCATCAGGACCGCCCCGGCGCGGCGCAGACCGTCCAGCCACCAGATGCCGAAAAAGCCGGTTAGGAGCATCGCGAAGGCGACGGGCGTGCGCAGGATCATCAGCGCGAAGAGCGCGACGAAGCCAAGGATACCGATTGTCAGGTCAGCCATTCTCCGGCTCTCCGAATGCGCGCCGCGTCAGGATCAGAAGCACGATCTGAACGGCGAAAATCACGATGGCGAGGCCGATGCCCAGAACGACAAGCCCGTAGAGCGGCCAGATCGGCAGGTCGAGCATGTTGGTCGCGTCCCCGAACTCGGCGGCCTCGGTAGCCTTGTCCCAGGCGCGACCGACGAGAATCCAGAGCGCCCAGATCGACAGGGCGCGGGTCAGGATGTCGGCCAGCCAGCGCCCGACCCGGCCCAGAGCGGGGTCGAAGATGTCGGCGCGGACGTGGGCGTGCAGATGGGTGGCATAGGGCAGCGCGAGCATGGTGATCGCGACCGCGGCAAGCTGCACGATCTCGTTCACGCCCAAAAGCGGGTTGCCCATGACGTAGCGCATGAACACCGCGCTTGCGATCAGCCCCATCATCAGGATGAGCAACACGCCCGCCAAGGCGGCGAGCGCGAAGGTCGCCCGGCCGAACAGGTCCGGCCAGGCGGGAGTGCGAGCGGTGGTCATCGCGGTCAGTCGGCGGCGAGCGCGTCGATCCACGCTTTCGCGGGGATGCCTTCGGCCTCGGCATCTGCGACGATCTGCTCGACGGCGGCGGCGGAGGCTTCGTTGAACTTGGCCGCTTCATCCTCGGACAGGGTGATGACTTCTTTGCCGTCGGTGGCCGCGAAATCCGCCATCGCGCCGTCCGCTATCTTGAGCCACGTGGACCCTGCGGTCAGCGCGGCTTCGCGCCCGGCGTCCAGAACGGCCTGCTGCGCGGTGTCGTCCAAGTCCGCGAACACGTCACGGTTCATGATGAGGAAGAACTCGGAAATCGTGGTGTCCATGCCTTGGGTGATGAAATTCGTCAC
Organism: Maritimibacter sp.; assembly: GCF_016774595.1. Taxonomy (NCBI): domain Bacteria; kingdom Pseudomonadati; phylum Pseudomonadota; class Alphaproteobacteria; order Rhodobacterales; family Roseobacteraceae; genus Maritimibacter; species Maritimibacter sp. The sequence goes on along the minus strand of NZ_JACBWT010000003.1, from coordinate 299,228 downwards.
CTCGGCCAGCTTGAACGATTTCAGCGTCGTCGGGTCGATCATAGCCCCGTCGATCACGCCGGTCTGCATCGCGTTGTAAATCTCGGGCGCGGGCATCGAGACCGGGTTCGCGCCCCACGCCTGCACCACGATGCCCGCGTTGCGCGACGGCACGCGGATGTTCAGGCCCGCAAGATCGTCCATCGAACGCACGGGTTTTTTGGCGGTCAGGATCAGGTTCGGCGCGTTGTTCCACAGGCCGACAAGCTGCACGCGGCGGTATTCGTCCGACAGCATGTCCACGTTGTCCATCATCGCCTGCGTGCCGCCCTCGGCGGTGATGACGCCGGGAAGCTCGGAGATCAGCGTGAGCGGGAAATTCGACGCGGTGTAACCCGGCAGGCCAAAGGCGATGTCGGCCACGCCGTCCACCACGCGGTTGTATTGCTCGGCCGGACCAGCGCCCAGCTCGCCGCCCATGAACACCTTCACGGTCGTCTCACCCCCGGTGGCGGCGGAAATCGCCTCGCCAAACGGGGTATAGGTGGTGTCCACGATGAAGTGGGTGGGCGGCTGGAAATCGGCCAGTTTCAGTTCCTGCGCCACGGCGCCCGTGGCGATGGTGGCCGTGATTGCGGCCAGACCGATGGTCTTGATGATACCCATGGTGATCCTCCCTCTTGGGTGCAAAAGGCCCGGCGGCTGCACCGGGCCCAATTCGGGGAACGGGCCTTACGCCTCGTTCAATGCCTTGGCCTTGTCGCCGCCGCCCACGCCATAGGTGATGGCGACCTTTCGGCTTTTCTGGAACTCCTCCAGCGTCTCGCCCCGGAAGGCCGCGTAGACCTCGGGGTTGGGCACGCCAAGCACGGCGGCCATCTTTTCCAGCATGAAGAACGACACGCCGTAGTGGATCATCTCGATCCATTTGCGGCCCTTGATGAGCGCGATTTCCTCGTCCGTCAGGCCCCGCTCGGCGGCCAGCGCATCGAAATCGGTGCGGAAGCGGTCGCGGTGCTCGGGCTTGATGAGATCGTGCAGGAAGCTGTTGATGCGGAACGCGGCCTGAGAGCGGGCGTGGGTCAGCGGGTGCGTGCCTTCGACCTGATCGGCCCCGGCGAGGTGATAGCCGATGTGTTCGCGGTAGGCTTCCTTCGCGGCCTCGGTCGCGGGGGCGCCGTTGTCTTCGAGGATCATGGTCGCGATGTTCGTGACCGAGGGCGCATAGGTCATCTTGTGCTTCAGCGTCACGTCGTCCGACAGCGCGCCGCGCATGATGAGCCACATGATGACCTCGGCCCCTTCCATGCCGCCGTTGACCACGTATTCGGCCAGCCGCATGTTCGCGAGCTTTTCGGGGTCGGTTTCGATGAGGTTCAGAAACGCGTCGTCCCAGTCTTCGTTGATGAACCCGGCGCGTTCGCCGTGGACCTGATGGGACAGGCCCCCGGTCGCCATGATCGCGACGTTCAGATCCTCGGGGTAGCTTTCGATCGCCTTGCGCAGCGACTTGCCCAGCTTCCACATCCGAAGCGGCGACGGGATCGGGAGCTGCAGAAGGCCGCAGTGCAGCGGCACCACCTTGCCCGGCCACGGCCCGTCGGCGTCGCCCAGCATCGACAGGGGCGAGAGCATCCCGTGATCGACCGGCTTGCCCTGAAAGAAACTCATGTCGAATTCGTCGGCGGTCAGCGCCATCGCGATATGCTGGCTGAGGCCCAGATGCCCCTTGGCCGGCGGCACGTCGCGCGGCCCCCCGCCCTCGTCCGCCGGGAAATAGGTGTCGTCGATCCCCATCGAGAAGAACGGGTAGTGGTCGAAATAGAACGAGGTGACGTGATCGTTGTAGATCAGGAAGATCACGTCGATTTCCTTGTCCTGCACCCACTGGCGCACCACGTCGAACCCGTCGAAGATCGGCTTCCACGCCGGATCGTTGTGCTTGTTGGTGTCCTTGGCGAACCCGATGGTGGGCGAATGCGAGGCGCCGATGCCCCCGATGATACGTGCCATATGCTGTCCTCCGTCTGGCCGCCGGGCGCGAGCCCCGGCCGAGTCGCAGGCGATCATATGGAGGTGGACTTATTGAACAATACATACGAAACGAAAGGAGCGTTCAGTTTTTTGAACAAAGGAAGCGGACATGAAATGGAAGATCGACGACATCCCGGTCTTCGTCGCGGTGGTCGAGCAGGGTGGCATCTCGGCCGCCGCCGACGTGCTGGGTCAGCCGAAATCCACCGTGTCCACGACGCTCGCCCGGTTGGAGCACGCGCTTGGCCTGCGGCTGGTCGATCGCAATTCGCGCAACCTGCGGGTGACCGAGGAAGGCGAGGTGTTCTATCGCCAGTCCCTTCTCATTCTCGATCAGGTGCGCGAGGCGGACGCGGCCGCCGCCGGGCTGTCCGCCGCGCCCTCGGGCCGGGTCGTCGCCGCCATGCCGCCCGCCTTCACGCAGGAGGTCGTCGCGCCGCAAATCGCGACGTTTCAGGCGCGTTGGCCCAAGCTCGAACTGGATCTCGTGCTGACCACGCAAGGGGTCGAGCTTCTGCGCGATCAGGTGGATCTGGCCGTTGTGGTCGGCCCGATGGTGGACAGTGAACTGGTCAGCCGGGTTCTGGTCGCCGGTCCGCTCGCATGGGTGACCAGCCCGGCCTATGCCGCGTCGCATGACCTGACGGGCGGCACCGACAGCATCCGGCCCCATGTCCGCATCTGCGAGAAACGCTACGGGCGGCCGAGGATGCCGGTCCGGGTGGATGGCGCGCCCACGCATATCGACCTGTCGACGGGCATTTCCCACGTCAACAGCCCGCTGGTGGCCCGTGAGGCGGTGGCGAACGGTGCGGGCGTCTCGGCCCTGCCCCGGCTTTACATGCGCGAGAGCCTCGCCTCGGGCCGGCTGGTCGAGGTGTTTCGGAACGTGACCTTCGACCTCGACGCCTCGGTTCTGTCCGTGGTGTATCCGCACCGTCGCCTGCTGTCGCCGCGCTTGCGGGTGTTCGTGGATTTCCTCGAAGAGGTCTGCCGCAATCATGCGGACCGCTGACGCCTTCGCGCCGGTTTCATTGCGCTTCACGGGCCGACGTGAAAAAACCCGACGCATCGGCAGGAGGAAAGGCCGTGCAGCCATGACGACAGCGCATCGCCCGACCGCGACGGGCCCGGCCCCCACGCAGGTCTTCGACTGGCACGCCGAAACCCGGCTTTTGGGGCGGCGGGACGAGGCCGATCTTGAGGCGCTGCGCGCGGCGATCCGCGAGGGCTGCGAGGTGTCGGTCACGCCGGAGGGGATTTCGCCGGTTCCGGGCGGTGCTGCCGGGTTCCTGCGTCTGCGCTCCGGCGGGACGACCGGGCCGGCCAAGGTGATCCGGCGCACCCATGCCTCATGGATCGCGAGTTTCGAGGTCAACCGCGGCCACCTTGGGCTGGGGCCGGACGACACCTATGGCATCCTCGGCCTGCCGGTCCATTCGCTTGCGCTTTATGCCATCGTCGAGGCCGCGCATATCGGCGCGGACATCGTGGACCTTGCCGCGTTCCGGCCCCGGCAGCAGGTCGCGGGTCTTGCCGATCAGGGCGTGACGGTGCTCTACGCCACGCCCACGCAATTGCGGTTGCTCACCGCCACCGGGCACCCCCTGCCCGCCCTGCGCCACGTGCTGTGCGGCGGCGGGCACATGGGCCGGGCGCTGCGCGACGCCGTGGTCCGGTGCGCCCCGAACGCCACGGTGACCGAGTTCTACGGGGCCGCCGAGACCAGCTTCATCGCCTGGGGGGAAGGGTCCGGGGACGCGGGCGGCGTGGGCCGTGCCTATCCGGGGGTCGAGATCCGGATCGACCCGCCCGGCGCGGCGGCGGGCGAGATCTGGGTGAAAAGCCCCTACCTTTTTTCCGGCTACGCCGAAGGCGACAGCCCCGACACCCGCTGGCGCGATGGGTTCGTCACGGTCGGAGAGATTGGCACGCTCGGCCCTGACGGGTTCTTGACGGTCGCCGGGCGCCGGAACCGCATGGTCACGATCGCCGATCAGAACGTCTTTCCCGAGGACGTGGAACTGTTCCTGCTGTCGCATCCCGGCCTGACCCATTGCGCGGTGATCCCGCGCCCCGACCCGCAGCGGGGCACGGTGCTTGTCGCCGTGGTCGATGCCCTTCCCGCAGGCGCGACGCCCGAGGCGCTGTTGCGGGCCTGCCGCGACAGGTTCGGCCCGCTCGCGGCCCCGCGCGACCTGTTCGTGATGCCCGACATGGCGTTGACCGCATCCGGCAAGCCCGACCTTGCGCGCATCGCGACGATGGTGGAGCGGCGGGCATGACCGGGGTGCGCGTCGTGTCGGCCCTGCGCTCACCCGTTGCGCCCCGTGGCGGCGGGTTGGCCCGTCTGGACCTTGATGCGCTCTGCGCCCCGGTGCTCGCCAAGGCGATCCGCGAGGCGGGGCTTGGGGTGGAGGAGGTGGACGAGGTGGTGCTCGGCAATGCCCTTGGCGCGGGCGGCAACCCCGCCCGCCGCGTGGCGCTGGCCGCGGGTCTGCCGGAGCGGGTGGCGGGCCTGACGCTGGATCGTCAGTGCTGCGGCGGGCTGGATGCGCTGGTCATGGGCGCCGCGCTCATCGCGTCGGGACAGGCCGAGGTCGTCGCGGCCGGTGGGGTCGAAAGCTATTCGCGCCGCCCCCTGCGCCTCAGGACCGACCCGGACGGGGGGGCGCCTGTGGCCTATGACCGGCCGCCTTTCACGCCGTGGCCCGACCGCGACCCCGAGATGGACGAGGCCGCCGAGGCGTTGGCGCGGTCCTGGAACATCGCGCGCGCGGCTCAGGACGCATGGGCCGTGGACAGCCACCGAAAGGCGCGGATGGCCGAGATGCGCGGCGAAGTCGTGCCGCTCGCCGGGGTGGAGCGCGATACCTTCACCCGCGACCTGACCCCAAGGCTCGCGGCCCGCGCGCCGGGTCTGGTGGGCAGCATCACAGCGGCCAATGCCGCCGTCGCCGCGGATGGTGCGGCCGTCTGCCTGCTCGTCTCGGATCGTGTGGCGGCCCGCCTGCCCGACCCCGGTCTTGCCTATCGCGGCGGGATCACCCTTGGCGCTCGCCCCGACCTGCCCGGCGTCGCGCCGGTCGAGGCGATCGGGGCGTTGTTCGACCGCACCGGGACGACGCCCGCCGACCTGTCGGTGGCCGAGGTGATGGAGGCCTATGCGGTGCAGGCCATCGCCTGTGTCGAGGGCGCGGGGCTGGACCCGGCCATCGTCAATCCGGGCGGCGGCGGGCTTGCGCGCGGGCATCCGGTCGGGGCCTCGGGCGCGATCAACGCGGTCAGACTGTGGCACGAGGTGAAGCGGCGCGGGGGCACCGGGATTGCCGCCATCGCCGCCGCGGGCGGTCTGGGCACCGCCGTGATGCTGTCGGTCAGGTGAAGCCGCGAAACGTCGCGAAGTCTTCCGGCGCGTCGCGCAGTGTGCGGACCGCGTTGACCGGCGCGTCGGTTTCGGCGCGGCCAAGCGCCAGGCCGCAGACGATCAGCTCGTCGTCGGGCAGGCCCAGATGCGCCTGCGCCACATCGGCGTGGTTGGCGAGCGCCCCGATCCCGCAGCTTGCATATCCCATCCCCTCGGCGGCCAGCATGAAGGCCATGATCGACATGCCGAGATCCATGAAGCACCCCTTCCCCATGTCGTGCCGGATCGACACGACGACGCCGACCGGGGCGTCGAAGAAGCGGTAATTCGCGTTGAATTGGTTGCGCCGCGCGTCCACATCGCGCCGCCCGATGCCGAGGCTGGCATAAAGGGCATAGCCCGCCGCCCGCTGTTTCGCTTTCAGGTCCGCCGGCATCGGCTGCGGGAAATAGGAATATTCCGAGACCATCGGGCGGCCGCTTTCCGAGGCCGCCACCAGTTCGGCGGAAAGCGCGGCGAGCGGCGCGCCGGTCAGCACGTGGAACCGGCCGGGCTGAAGGTTCGCGCCACTGGGCGCGGACCGGGCCGCCCGCAAGAGGCGCTCGATGTCCGCGCGCGGCACGGGGTCGGGCGCGAAGGCCCGGACCGACCGGCGCGCGAACAGGGTGCTTTCGACCGGGGTCAGGGTCATCCCCGCGACAGGATGCTCGCCGGACGGGTGCGTGCCAGCGCCGCGGTGATGAGGCCGGTCGCGATGGCCTTGACCAGATCGCCGGGGATGAACGAGAGCGACAGCATGGTCGCCGCCGGGATCGTCTTGTCGAGCATGTAGGCCATCCCGAGAATCCCGAAGACATACATGGTGAAGACCCCGCCGATGATCGCGGCGGAGGTGGCGACGGGCAGGATCGGCGCGTTCCAGCGTTCCACGATCCAGCCGGTGACGAAGGCGGCGATGGGCCAGCCGATCAAGAACCCGACCGACGGTGTCGCGAAGGCGCCCAGACCCCCGCGGCCGCCGGCGAGCAGCGGCAGGCCGAGCGCGACGAGGGCGAGGAACAGCAGGACCGCCAGCGCACCGCGTTTCGCGCCCAGAATGGTGCCGCACAGCATGACGCCCATGCTCTGCGCGGTGATCGGCACGCCGAAGGCCAGCGTGAATTTCGGGATCAGTCCGAGGGCCGCGATCAGGGCTGCGAACAGGGCGATATGTGCGAGGTTACGTTCCATGAGGTCTCCGTGGTGTTTCAGGGTGTCTGGTCCAATCCGCCGCGTGCGCGCAAGGCGTCCGCGACGTGATCGGCATCGTCCAGCGCAATCGCGGCGAGCGGCATGACGATCTGCCAGCCGACGCGCCGGGCGGCACGTGCCCGCCAGGCCTCGGCCAGAAGCCCGCCTTTCTGGGCGATGGCGGGTGTGAACCGCACGACCAGCGCGATGGACAGTTCGAAAGCGCGGGTCGAAAGGCCGAACCGGCGCAGGGGTGAGAGAAGAAAGGCGGCGACGGCGACCATGTCGGTCAGCCGGGTCGTCATCGTCACGAAATTCGCGAGCGTCAGCGCGGTCAGCAGGCGCAGCGCGACGACCAGCCCCGCCTCGATCTGCCCGGTCACGCCGTGCCACACGGCGATCAGCGCGAGGAACGGGATGAGGATGCGCAGGCTGCGAACCGCCGCGCGGGCGAAGCGCAGGCCGCCGCTGAGGACGATCGCCCCGGCACAAGCAAGCGCCACGCCCAGCCAGATCGGGTCTTGTAGCGCGAAAAGGCCGACCGTCGCCGCCGACAGGGCGGCAAGCTTGACCCCGGCGGGCACGTTATGCGCCCAGGTCTCAACCGGCGAGGTCAGAGAGATCATCGTCTTGCCCCCATGCCGTCATCTGCGCCTCGAACGCCGCCAGAACCTCGTCCGTCGGGCCATCCATCCGCACCGACCCCTCGTCCAGCCAGACCACGCGGTCGAAGGCCCGAACGTGGTCGGGTTCGTGGGTGATCTGGACGACCGAGGCCTCGACCGCATCGACGTAGCGGACAAGCTGCATCCGCGTCGGAATGTCGAGACCCGAATAGGGTTCGTCCAGCACGATCAGCCGGGGCCGCATGGCAAGGACGGCCATCAGGCACACGAGTTGCTTTTGCCCCTGCGACAGCGAATGCGTCGCCGCCCCGTGCCAGCCCGATTTGCCGAACCGCGACAGGATCGCCGAGGTTTCGCGCGCCGCCGCATCCCGGTCATGGCCGAGCTGCATGAGGCCGAAGGCGATCTCTTCGTCCACGGTGGGGAAGATGATCTGGTGGTCGGGGTTCTGAAACAGGATGCCGACCGCGCGCAGGGCGGACTTGCGGTCGCGCGCCATGTCGTCGCCGTCGATCCGGGCCGAACCGCGCGTCGGGGCCTGCAACCCGGCGATGATGCGGGCGAGCGTGGTCTTGCCCGACCCGTTGCGCCCGACGATCCCGACCCGCCGTTCCTGCATCCGCAGCGATATGGCGGACAGCACATCGACGTCGCCCAGACGGACGGAAACGTCCTCAAGCATGAGCTCGGGCCTCAGCACCGCTCCGTGGGAACCCTTGACGATCGAGGTCATATGAATGGGAAAGTTTTCCGTTTCTGGCGCGCACCGGGGTCATACATGGTTTTTTGCCGTGGTCCAACCGAGTCTGGGCCGATTGGTGCGCGGGCCCGGGCGGCTGTCAGGCCGGGACCAGACCCGCCGCGCAGAACCGGATCAGGTGGTCGATCTGGGCGTCCGCCGCCCGCATCTCGCCGCCAAGCGCCGCGATCCGCCCCTGCGACGTGAGCAGCGCGAGCATGGCGGAGACGGAAAAGACGAAGGCCTCGGCCACCTCGGCCCGGTGCGCCGCGGGCCGGAGCGCAAGAAGCTCGGTCAGGAACAACTCGGCGGTGGGGTCGAAGCAGGCCGCCGAGATCGACCGCCACCGTTCATCGGCGGAAACGAAGGCGACCAGCCGCGCATAGTCGCGCCAGCGCGGATCGTCGCGCGACAGGTCGAAGATCGGGCGGAAGAACGCGGCGAGCAGGGTTTCGGTGGTCACGGTTCCGTCGCGTTTCAGCGTTTCGAGCGCCGCGCGCCGCGCCTGCGACAGCGGTTCGGCGCGGCGGGCCACCGTGCGGTGAAACAGCACTTCCTTGCCGCCGCCGTGGTGATGGATCGTTCCCACCGGCTCGCCCGCCTCGGCCGCGATGTCGCGGATGGTGGCGCCGTCGAATCCCCGGTTTGCGAACACCCGCTCGGCCGCGTCGAACACGCGTTTGCGGGTCGCGAGCGCCCGTTGGGACGGTGCTCTTTGTCGTTTGGCGTCAATATCTTGCAGCGCAGGCATGGATTTATCTTGCCTTATTTCGAACAGGTGTTCAAGTTAAGACCAAAGGGAGGAACGCGATGAGTGAGACGCGCGAGCGGCTCGCCCTGATCGGGGCGGGGCCGATGGGATTGGCGGCGGCCAAGCTGCTCTCTCAGCACGGGATCGGGTTTCAGGGGTTCGAACTGAACGGCGACGTCGGCGGGCTGTGGGACATCGACGGGCCGCGTTCGACCATGTACGAAACCGCGCACCTCATTTCGTCCAAGCGGATGACCGAGTTCACCGATTTCCCGATGCGCGACGAGGTGGCGGAGTATCCGTCGCACCGCGAGATGAAGCGGTATTTTCAGGACTTCGCCCGGCATTTCGATCTTTACCGCCATTTCCGGTTCGGGGCCGAGGTTCTGCGCTGCGATCCGCTGGGCGGCCCGAACGACGGCTGGCGCATCACGTGGCGCGACGACACCGGCGAGCATGTCGAGGATTACGCGGGCCTGCTGATCGCCAACGGCACGCTGTCGACCCCGAACATGCCCGGTTTCAAGGGCAGTTTCGCGGGAGAGATGATCCATTCGTCGGCCTATCGCCACCCGTCGCAGTTCGACGGCAAGCGGGTGCTGGTGATCGGGGCGGGCAATTCCGGCTGCGACATCGCGGTGGACGCGATCCATCACGGCGCGTCCTGCGACCTGTCGATGCGGCGCGGCTATTACTTCGTCCCGAAATACGTGTTCGGCAAACCCGCCGACACGCTGGGCGGTGCGATCAAGCTGCCGATGGCGCTGAAGCGGATCGTGGACGGCACGATCCTGAAATGGTTCGTGGGCGACCCGCAGAAATACGGCTTTCCCAAGCCCGATTACAAACTCTACGAAAGCCATCCGATCGTGAATTCGCTGGTGCTTTACCACGCGGGCCACGGCGACATCCGGGTGATGCCCGACGTGGACTGGTTCGATGGCAAGACGGTGCGGTTCAAGGACGGGCGCTGCGAAGAGTACGACATGATCCTTGTCGCGACCGGCTATAAGCTCGACTACCCGTTCATCGACGCGGCGCATCTGAACTGGCAGGGCGCCGCGCCGCACCTGTATCTCAACTGTATGCACCCGGAGCGCGACGACTTGTTCGTGCTCGGCATGATCGAGGCGTCCGGGCTGGGCTGGCAGGGCCGCCACGAACAGGCGGAAATGGTCGTGCGCTATATCGAAGGGCTGCGATCCGGCGCGCCCGAGGCCAAGGCGCTGCAAAAGACCAAGGCCGAGGGCTTCCGCCGCGCGACCGGGGGCATGAACTACATCGACCTGCCGCGCATGGCCTATTACGTGGACAAGGCGACCTACCGCAAAGCGGTGACCGGGTGGATCGGCAGATTGCGGGGGCGTGCGGCATGATCGACGAGGCGGTTCTGAATTTCTCGGCAGGCTCGCTGACCCTGCTCAACGCGATCCTCGCGGTGGTCATGTTCTCGATCGCCATCGACCTTGCCCCCCGCGACTTCCGGCTGTTGGCGAAGGCGCCGAAACCGCTGGTCGTCGGCCTCGTCTCGCAGTTCATCGTGCTGCCTGTGCTGACGTTCCTCATGGTCGTCGTGCTGCAACCGCAGGCGTCGGTGGCGCTTGGCCTGATCCTCGTCGCCGCCTGTCCGGGGGGCAATATCTCGAACTTCATCACCCATCGCGCGGGCGGCAACGCGGCGCTGTCGGTGTCGCTGACGGGCATCGCGACGGTGGGCGCGATCGCGCTGACCCCGCTCAACATCGCGTTCTGGGGGTCGCTTTACGGCCCCTCGGCCGAGATCCTGCGCGCCACGGAAATCGACCCGGTTCAGATCGCGATCACCGTTTCGCTGATGCTGGTCCTGCCGCTGGTTCTGGGGATCACCCTGAACGCCAAGCGCCCGGCGATCACGCGGCGCATCCGCCGCCCGCTGCAATGGCTTTCGATGGCGATCTTCGTCGCGTTCATCGTCATGGCGCTGGCCTCGAACTGGGCGCAGTTTCTGGCCTATGCCGGGGGCATCGCCGGGCTTGTGATCCTGCACAACGCGCTGGCGCTCGGTGGCGGGTTCGTGACCGCCACGCTTGCCCGTCTCACGCCCTTCGACCGCCGCTCGATCACCATCGAGACGGGCATCCAGAATTCGGGCCTTGGCCTCGTCCTGATCTTCGCCTTTTTCGGCGGGCTTGGGGGCATGGCCGTGGTGGCGGCGTTCTGGGGTATCTGGCACGCCATTTCCGGCCTCGCCCTCGCCAGCGTCTGGGGGCGGACCGAGGCGGCGCGATGACCCGTATCCTCGTCACCGGCGGCGCGGGCATGGTGGGCCGGGCGCTGGCCCAAGCCTTGCCGGAGGTGATCGCCACCGACCTAGCGCGTGGCGATCTGCCCGAAACGCACCGCTTTCGCCGGATGGATGTGACGGGCACCGACCCCGACACGGTGATCGGCGACGAAAAGCCCGAGGTGGTCGTCCACCTCGCCTCGATCGTGACGCCGCCGCCGGGGATGACCCGGCAGCAGGCCTTTGCGGTGGATGTGACCGGCACGCGCAATGTGATCGACGCCTGTCTTCGCCACGGCGTGCGCCGGATCGTGGTGACCAGTTCCGGGGCCGCCTATGGTTATCACCCTGACAATCCGGTGCCGCTGACCGAGGACTCGCCCTGCCGGGGCAACCCGGCATTCGCCTATGCCGACCACAAGCGGCAGGTGGAGGAGATGCTGGCGGAGGTGCGCGCGACGCACCCGGCGCTCGAACAGGTCGTGCTGCGCGTGGGCACCGTTCTGGGTGCGGGGACGCAGAACCAGATCACCGCGCTCTTCCACCGCCCCCGCCTGCTTGCGATCCGGGGGTCGGACAGCCCGTTCGTCTTCATCTGGACCCGCGATCTTGCCCGGATCGTCCAGCGCGCCGCGACCGATGGGCCGCCGGGTATCTACAACGTCGCGGGTGACGGCTGGCTGACGGTCGACGATCTTGCCGCGCGCCTTGGCAAACCCGTTCTGCGCCTGCCCGCGTGGGGGCTGAAGGCGGCGCTTGCCGTGGCCCGCCCCCTTGGCCTCAGCCCATACGGACCCGAACAGGTGCGGTTCCTGCAATACCGTCCGGTGCTTTCCAACGACCGCCTGAAATCGGTGTTCGGCTATACGCCCGAGCTGACCTCGGCGCAGGTGTTCGACCTTTGGCGCAGGGAGGCGGGGCTGTGAAGACCGCTGTGATTTCGGGCGGGAACGGCGGGCTGGGCCGCGCGATGGCCGACCGGCTGGAGGCCGAAGGGTGGCACTGCGTGCTCATCGACGTGAACGTGGCGGGGCTGGAGGCGACGGCGACGCGCACCCCGGTCGCGCTCGACCTCACCGAGACCGAGGCGCTGAACGCCGCCGCCGCGCGCATCACCCGTGACCGCCCCTCCATCGACATGGTGATCTATAACGCGGGGGTCAGCCAGATCGGCCCCTTCGCCGAAACGACCGAGGCCAGCCACCGCCGGGTGTTCGAGATCAACTATTTCGCCGCCGTGGCCTTGGCGCGCGCCTTTCTGGCCCCGATCCGGGCGGCGCGAGGCACGCATCTTGCCATATCCTCGGTCGCGGGTTTCGCGCCGTTGCACAACCGCACCGCCTATGCCGCGTCGAAACACGCGATGGAGGGGTTCTTCGCCTCGCTGAGATCGGAAGAGGCCGACCACGGCGTGCGCACCCTGATCGCCGCGCCCAGCTTCGTGGCGACCAACATCGGCCGGTCCGAACGGGGCGAGGACGGTATCGTGCGGCCCGGTTCGGCCTCGGACGGGGTCGACTACATGACGCCGGAGGAGGCCGCGAAGGTGATCCTGTCCGGCGTCGCGCGGGGGCGCGACTTCATCCCCGTGGGACGGGTCGCGCGGCTGTCGTGGTGGATCATGCGCACCTCCCCCCGCCTCTATGCCCGCCTCATGCGGCGCAGCATCAGCGGCGAGGGGTAGGCGGCCACGCAATCAGTGATCGTGCGCCGTGCACCATTCGTCATGGACGCGCGGTTTGCCCATGTGGTCGCGCATGTTCTTCATCATCTCGAAATAGGGGATCGGGATGTGGACGGGCCGTTCGTCCGCCGCTTCGAAATCGTCATACAGCGTCTGGATGGTGACGATCACCCGCTCGGCATCGGTCCAATCCTTATAGTCGCCCAGATCGATCTTATAGGCGGCGTCGAGGAAATCGACCCCCTGCTCATAAAGTGGGCGCGCCATTTCGGTGACGTCCATCAGGTAGTCGCGCATCTTGCGCACGTCGTCCTTGGTCGAGATCGGGCCGTGCCCCGCGACGATCACCTCGACATCCATGTCGAGCACCATGTTGCACACGTTGATCCAGCGCACGACCGGGCCATACCACGCGATCGGCGTGCCCGCCGAGAACAGGATGTCGCCGGTGTAGAGCACCTTGTCCTCGGGCACATAGATCAGCGCGTCGCCCAGCGAATGCGCCGGGCCGACCTCGATCAGTTCCACGCGCTTGTCGCCGACCATGATGGTCATCTTGTCCTTGAAGGTCTCGGTCGGCGGGGTCAGCGTGATGCCGGAGAAGTCGAAGGGCTTGAAGCATTCCGCCATGAACTCCCCCGCCTTGCCGAACTTGGCGGGGTTTCGGTTCACCTCGTCCAGCATCTTGGGGTCGAAGCGGTCGAAATCCGCCACGGTGCCTTCGGTCCCGATGATGCGCGCGCCCTTGACCAGCTGGTTGCCGAAGGTGTGGTCGCCGTCGGCATGGGTGTTCACGAGGATGCCGATATTGTCGGCCCCCGGCACGTTGGCCTTCATGTCGTCCAGCATGTCCTTGGTGCAGGCGAGATCGAAGAGCGTATCGACCAGCAGGTTCGCCTCGCCATCCGCGATGATGCCCGCGTTGGACCAGCCCCACGACCCGTCGGGCACCAGATAGCCCCAGCAGCCGTTGCCGAGGTCATGCAGACCCTTGGTGTATTTCCATTTGGACATATCGGTTCCTCCCTAAAGAAGTGCGGTTGCGAGCGCCGGAAAGATGAAGACGAGGGCGAGCACCAGCGCCATCATCAGCGCGAAGGGGGCGGCGCCCTTGAATATCTGGCCCAAGGTGATGTCGGTATCGGGGCCCAACGTCGACTTGATGACATAGACGGCGAGGCCGAAGGGCGGGGTCAGCAGCCCGATCTCGACGGCGAGGATGGCGATGACGCCCAGCCAGATCAGATCGACCTGAAGCCCGGTCAGGATCGGCACGGCGATGGGCAGCACCAGAAGCATGATCGACGCGCTGTCGAGGATCGTGCCCAGAAGCACCATGACGAGGATCATGGCGATCACCACCCCGTTCACCCCGAAGCCCGCGCCCAGCACCGTGTCGCCAAGCCAGTTGGGCATACCGGACAGGGCCAGCATCCGGGAATACAGGCTCGCCCCCATGATGAGGAAACAGATCGACGCGGTGGTGTGCCCGGTCTGAACCAGCACCTGCCAGAAGTCGCGCCAGCCAAGGCGGCGTTTCAGGACCGCGATGACGAGCGCACCGGCCGCGCCGGCCGCGCCCGCTTCGGTCGGGGTGAAGATGCCGCCGTAGATGCCGCCCAGCACCAGCGCCACGAGGATGACGATGGGGGCGAGCTTGGCGGCCATCTCGCCGAAACTCATGGTCGGCATGTCGTCGGTGGACACGGTGGTCCCGCCGATGAACCCCGGCGCCCATTTGCCCATGGCGACGATGCCGAGCGCATAGGTCGCCGACAGCACGAGGCCGGGGATGACGCCCGCGATGAACAGATCGCCCACCGATTGCTCGGTCAGGACGCCGTAGAGGATGAACAGAAGCGAGGGGGGGATAAGCATCCCCAGCACCGCAGACCCCGCGACCACGCCGACCGAGAAGTGGGGCGTGTAGCCGTGGCGGCGCATCTCGGGCACCGCGACCTTGGTGAACACGGCGGCCGACGCGATGGAGATGCCGGTGATCGCCGCGAAGATCGCGTTGGCCGCGACCGTGGCGACGCCCAGACCGCCGAGGATCTTGCGAAACGCCTGCTGCGCCACGTCGAAGGTATCGCGCCCGATCCCGGCGACGGACACCACCAGCCCCATGAGAACGAAAAGCGGCACGACGCCGAAGAGGTAGTCGGAAATGGAATCCTTGAACGCCGCGACCATCAGTTTCGCGGCCATGTCCGGGTTGTCGCGGATCATCCAGACGCTCACGAAACTGACGAGCATCAGGGTGATCGCCACATGCATCCCCGAATAGATCAGGACCAGCATGACCGCGATCGAGGCGAATCCGATCTCGAGCCCCGTCATGGCCGCCGCCCCTTCAGGTTGGCCCAGGCCGAGGCGAGGTATTGCAACACCGTCGCCGCCATGCCGATGGCCATGAGGCCGTAAAGCGGCCAGGTCGGGATGACGAAGAAGCCGGGATTGCCCATGAAGTTGCGCTCCGGGTGGGTCCACGCCTTTGCGAGCACCGGGAAGAAATACCAGAACGTCAGCGCAAGCAGCGCGGCCCCCGTCAGGTTGAACACGGCCCGCATGACCCGCGCCGCGCCTTGGGACCGTTTCGCCACCAGCGTCAGCAACAGGTCGGATCGGGTGAGCGCCCCGGACCTCAGCGTGTGGGCCAGTTGCAGAAAGACGATGCCGACGATGGAAAACGCCACCATCTCGGCCACCCCCGCGATGGGCGCGTTGAACAGGGTTCGCATCGTGATGTCGGCGCAGATCAGCAGCATGATCGCGATGATCCACACCGATCCGAGGGCGTTCAGTCCGGCGACGACCGGCCCCAATGGCCCGTCACCGCCCCCGCCCTGCCCGCGCGCGGGGGTCGCGTCGTTCACATCCGTCACGTCAATCTCCGGGCGAGACCCCGGCGCGCCTGCGCCGGGGCCTTTGCCGTCACTCTTCGATGTAGTTGCGGGTGAAGGTGAAGCCCGCATCGGCGAGATAGGCGACATAGGCCGCCATGATCTCGTCCACCGGCTCGCCACGCGCACGGGCGGCTTCCATCCATGCGGTCGAGGGGTTCGCCATGCTCTCGATCCACGCCTGTTTCTCGGCCGCGTCGAATTCGACGATCTCGCCGCCGCCGTCGAGCATGGCTTGGGTCGAGCCTTCGATCCGCGCGTTCTGCTCTTCGAAATAGGCGTCCTGATAGGCCTTCGCGGCGATCCGGAACGCCTCTTTCGTGGCGTCCGAGAAGCTGTCCCACCGATCCTGCGACACGGCCAGACCGCCGACATACATCGCGCCGAAATCGACCTTGTTGTAATAGGGCGCGACCTCCCACAGCTTGGCGGGGGCGTTGGCGGTGATCCAGCCGATCGCGCCGTCGGACACTCCGGTCTTGATGTCGTTGTAGAAGCTCACATAGCTGCCCTGAACGCCAACGGCGTCGGTGCCGTCGAGCCACGACAGGTTCGGCCCGGCGCCCGAAATCTTGACGCCCGCCATGTCGGCGCGGGTCGCCAGCGGCTTGGTCGTCGCGATGTTGTAGCCGTCGATGGCGATGCCGCCGCCGATATAGACCGCGCCGGTCGCGTCGGCGAGCTGGTCGAGGAACCCTTCGCTCGACATCAGCGCATGTTCGGCGGCTTCGGTCACCAGCTTGGCGTCGGTCGGGCCGAAGGGCATGGCATAGGTCATGTTCAGAATGCCCATCTTGGCCGGGTCGAACACACCCATCGCCTGACCCACGTCGATCAGCCCGTCCTGAAGCGACTGCGCCTCGGCCCCCAGCTTGACCAGCGTGCCGCCATAGGCCTCGGTCCATTCGATCTGCACTTCGCCGGTCTTGGCCAGCTCTTCATTGAGCGTCGGGATGAACGTCTCGCCGATATGCTTGACCCACAGGAACACCGCGGGGTGTCCGGTGGCCACGGTCAGATTGAGCGTCTCCTGAGACAGCGCGGGCGTCGCCGCCGCACCCAGAACTGCGGTCGCCGCGAGCGCGGACATACCAAGCCGTATGGATTTCATGTTTTCCTCCCTGATGGCTTTCGCCGTTTCCTCCGAGTCAGACGCTAACGGGTATTGAACAGCCGTTCAAGATTATTATCATAGCGTTCAACAACAGGGCGGATGATGACGACCAAACCCATGAAAAAAAGGGCCGAGCCCAGCGAATCCGCCAAGGCGCGCATTCTTGCCGCGGCCGAGCCGGTGTTCGCCGAATGGGGATTCGATGCCGCCACGGTGCGCAAGATTTCCGAGGCCGCCGGGGTGCCCGTCGCGCTCATCAACTACCATTTCGGGTCGAAAGAGGGGCTCTATCGGGCGATCTTCGAAACCCGTGCGCCGACCATCATGGATCAGCGGATCGCGGGGCTCAGGCTGGCACGCGCCGAACCCGACCTCGACCGGCGCATCGACCTTGTGGTCAAGGCGCTGATCTATCCGATGTTCTCGCTGCGCGGTGAAAGCCCCTCGGCGGATTTCGGGCGGATCATCGTGCGCGAGATGTCGGACCCCCAGTCCGAGGCGCGCGGGATCTTTCGCGATATGTTCGACCCCGTGGCCGACATGCTGACCGCCGCCATCGCGGAGTGCTTTCCCGACTGGACGGTGAAAGAGGTGCATTGGGCCTATCACACCATGCTGGGCGCCATGACCATTCTGATGACCGACAACGGGCGTATGGCGCGGCTGTCGAACGGCGAGGTGCAGTCGGACAACTGGGAAGAGGCCGCGCTGCATATGTGCGCGATCCTCGTCGCCGGGCTGAAGCACCGGGACCGGAGCCAGACGCGCGGCGTCTGAAGATTTCAGGGAGGAGAAACAGATGAAACTGGTCACATACGACACCGGCGACGGCGTGGGCCGCCCCGGTGCGCTGGTGAACGACGGTACGGCGATCGCGGACCTTGCGGCCAATTCGGGCGGCGCGGTCGCGTCGGTCCTGTGGATCGCGGAAGGCGGCGAAAGCGCGCTGGCGCAGGCCGAGGACGCGGCGAAGGGGGCGGCGACCGTCGCGCTGGACGCGGTGCGCCTCATGGCCCCGATCGAACCGCCGCCGCAGATGCGCGATTGCCTGTGCTTCGAGACGCACCTCATTCAGGCGTTCCAGCAGGCGCGCAAACTCAGGGCCAGCCAGATGCCCGACCCCGCCGCCGCCGAGCGCGAGATGGAGGAAAAGGGCATCCTGTCGGTGCCGCAGACGTTTTACGATCAGCCGATCTACTACAAAGCCAACCGCTTTTCGGTGGTGGGTCACGAGCATGACGTGATCTGGCCCGGCTATTCCAACTTCATGGATTTTGAGTTGGAGTTCGGCGTCTACATCGGCAAGCCCGCCAAGGACGTGAAGAAGGCCGACGCGATGGATCACATCTTCGGCTATACGATCTTCAACGACTTCACCGCCCGCGACGCGCAGACGGCGGAAATGGGCGGCTCGCTCGGCCCCGCCAAGGGCAAGGATTTCGACACGGCGAACCCGATGGGGCCGTGCCTTGTGACCGCCGACGAATTCGGCGACCCCTACGACAAAACCATGATCTGCCGGGTCAATGGCGAGGAATGGGGGCGCGGCTCGACCTCGACGATGCATTGGTCGTTCGGCGATCTGATCGAACACATCTCGGCCTCCGAGACGATCCGGTCGGGTGAGTTTCTTGGCTCCGGCACGGTCGGCAATGGCTGCGGGCTGGAACACATGCGGTTCCTCAGCCCCGGCGATGTCGTCGAGCTCGAGGTCGAAGGGATCGGCGTGCTGCGCAACAAGCTGGTGAAACCGGGGGCCTAGGCGCGCGCCCGGCCTAGACCGTGTCGCGGATGCGAAAGCTTCGCGCCGTGAAGACCCACGATCCGCCCCGCCGCGCGAAAAGATCGTCGTATTCGCCGATCTGCGTGCGGCGGTCGCCGTCGGTCGTGCGCAGGAATTCCTGCGTGTAGACGCGGCCCGATGCCGTGTCCTCGGTCACGGAAAGCCGACCCAGATGCGAGAAGAAATGGACATCGGCATAGCCGGCCATGGCCGTTTCCCATGTCTGAAGGATCGCGGCGGACCCTTCGATCCGGCGGTCCCGGATGCACCATACCGCGTCCTCGGCCCAGCAGCCGATCCACGCCGCCCCGTCGCGCCGGTTCACCGCATCGCCGTAGGCCGCGACCAGTTCGAGGATCGCGAGTTTGTCTGCCGTCGGGTCCATTGCGCCGCTCCGTTTCGCTGGGTCGTCCGTCACATTGACTGTATACGCAAAATCCAAGATCGTATACATTCATGGCGGGAGAGAGGAACAGCAGACTCGCATGACGACGACACGACCCTATCCGACCCTCGCCGTCGGCAGCTTCGACCTGACCGGCACGCGCGACGACCACGTGCGCCGCATGTCGAGGGCGCCGGCCCGCACCGACGCGCGCGCGCACCCGATCTTCGCCTTCGTCGGCGCGCTCGGCGGGCTGCCCCTGCCGATCAAGGACTTGAGCACCTCGCTTGGCCTCGACTTCGATGCCGGTCCGGTTCTGGCCCGCTGCCGGATCGCCGTCGCGCGGCCCCTGCTGGTCGACCGGGTCTACACCGTCACGCCGCTGATCGACCGGATCGAGCGCAAGCCGAGCCGCCGTTACGGCCATGCCGACCACCTGCACCTCAAGATCGCGTTGGACGACGACACGCCGTTCACGACCATCGCCCTCCACATCATTTTCCCTGCCGAGGACGCCGCCACATGACCCGATCCGATACGCCCTTCGGCCCCGTGTCCGGCCCCGACATGGCCGACTGGTGCGCCCTTCTGAACGACGACAACCAGATTCACCTGACCCGCGAGGCGGCCGAGGCGGCGGGGTTCGGCCCGCGCCGGGTGAACCCCGGCCCCGCGAACCTCGCCTATCTGATGAGCGCGTTCATGGCGGACGACCCCGACAGGGAGATCACCGCCGTCGATGCGCGCTTCGTCGGAAACGTGCTCGAAGACGACAACCTCGTCGCCCGCACGGACGGGGATGAGGCGACGCTTCTGCGCGACGGTGCCCCCGTCGTCACTGCAACCTTCACCTTCGGAGAGCCGGAATGACCGCCACGATCGCCCGCGCCGCCCAGACCACGGTTTACCCCCTGCTCGCCATGCGGGCGCGCACGGTACCTGACGCTTTGGCGCTGACCGACGGCACCACGGACCTGACCTTCCGCACCATGCTGGAGGCCGTCGACCGCTGCGCCGCCGCCCTTGCCGCGCGCGGCCTGACGCGCGGCGACCGGGTCGCGGTGATTTCCGAGAACCGGATCGAATATGCGCTTCTGCAATACGCCGCGGCCAAGCTGGGGCTCATCACCGCCTGCACCAACGTCCGGCTGGCCGAGCCGGAGCTGGCCTATTGCACCGCGCTGGTGGAACCCGCGCTGATCGTCGCCTCGCCGCGTTACATGGACACGGCGCGGGCGGTGGCGGCGGGCGTGCCCGTCGCCGGGTTCCACGATCTGTCGGACGAGGGCGAAACGACCTGTGTCGCGGACCCCGAGGACGGGCTGTTCATCATCTACACCTCCGGCACCACGGGCCGCCCCAAGGCCGCCGTCATCAGCCACCGCGCCCAGCTTGCACGGATGAGCTCCATGCGGCTCGATCTGGGTATCCTGCCCGGCGACGGGTATGTCGCCTGGGCGCCGATGTTCCATATCGGGGGGTCGGAGCATCTGTGCACCGCGCTCATGTCCGGTGCGCCGGGCTATGTTGTAGACGGCTTCGACGTGGACCGGATCATCGACGCGCTGGGGCGGTTCCCGGTCGGCTGGCTCATGCTCGTCCCCGCCACCATCGACCCGCTGATCGAGGCGCTGAAGGAACGTCAGCCGCCGATCAAGGGCGTGCGGGCGGTGGGCTGTATGGCCGACCTCGTCCCCTCGGACACCATCGCCGAGATCACATCGCTGGTGGGCGCGCCTTATCTCGACAGTTTCGGCGCGACCGAGACAGGCATGGCGCCGCTGTCTGCCAACCTCATCCCCGTGGGCAGCCGCCCGACCACCTTTCCCAAGCAGTTGACCCTGCTGACCGAATTGCGCCTGTGCGACCCGGAGGGGAACGAGGTGCCGGACGGCGAACCCGGCGAGGCCTGGGTGCGCGGGCCGACGGTGTTTTCGGGCTACTGGAACAACGACGCGGTGAACGAAAAGGATTTCGCGGACGGTTGGTTCCACATGGGGGATATGTTCCGCAAGCTGGACGACGGATATGTCTTCGCGGGCCGCTCCAAATATCTCATCAAATCCGGGGGGGAGAATATCTATCCCGCCGAGATCGAGCGCGTGCTTCTGTCCGACAGCCGCATCGCGGACGCCATCGTGGTGAAGAAGCCCGACGACAAATGGGGCGAGGTGCCGATCGCGGTGGTCGTTCCGGCGGCCGAGATCGACGCGGAGGCGGTGATCGAGCTGTGCCGGGCCGAACTTGCGGGCTACAAGCGCCCCAAGGGCGTTCTGTTCGTGGGGATGGACGACCTGCCCCGCTCGGTCAGCGGTAAGATTCTGCGGGAAGAGGTGGAAAAGCTGGTCTGAGGCGCGGCCTCAGACCTTGGCTTGGGCCAGCAAGGCGCGGGTGGCCTTGACCAGTCGCGCGCTGCGCTCGGCCGGTGATAGCCCCGCCTTGGCGAACCGCTTCATCGGCACTTCCATGTCGATGGGTGTTCCGGCGGGCAGCGCACGCAGGAAATCGGCCAGCGGAAACTCCCCCTCCCCCGGTATCCCGCGGTTCTCGACCGCTTCGCCGAAGGGGCTTTCGGGGGCGGCCATCGGCCCGTCGCAGATCTGGGCCGCGCCGATCAGGGCGGCATCCGTGGCGCGCAGGTCGGCGACCGACCCGCCGGTGCGAAACAGGTGCAGGGGATCGACCAGCAGGCTCAGATTGTCGTGGCCAAGACGCGACAGCAACTCCGCCCCGGCCCCGATCGAGCGGCATTCCGAGAACTTCATGAACTCGATGCTGACGTGGAGGCCCCGCGCCCCGGCGGCGTCGGCCAGCGCGCACAGGTTGTCGCCCGCCCGCCCCTGATCCTTGTCCTGCACCAGCGCGGTCAGCCGCGTGGCCCCGATCCCGGCCCCAAGGTCGAGCGCGGCGGTGAAATCGTCCACCACTGTGTCGGGTCCGAGCGAGAAGACCTCGATGTTATGCACGGCGACGTCATGGTCGTCACAGGCCACCCGAAAGGCCGCGGCATCCTCGGCCAGCACGCGCGGGAAAATGTCCAGATCGGGCGACGGCGGCGTGACGAAGACCGAGACCGTATCGACCCCCGCCCCCCGCGCGATCCCGGGCAGGTCCACCGGGGCCACGTCGCGCAGCGACAGTTGGTGCAAGGCAAGACGGTGCATGGTTCAGGCCCCCAGATAGCTGTCGATCACGGCCTGATTGCCGGCAAGTTCCTTGCTCGCCCCCTCGAACGCGATCTGCCCGCGGTCGAGCACATAAGCGCGGCTCGTCGCTTCGAGCGCGCGGTGCGCGTTCTGTTCGACCAGCAGCACCGTCAGCCCCTCGGCGTTCAGCTTCTTGAGCGCATCGAACACCTGATCGGTAATCAACGGCGACAGGCCCAGCGACGGCTCGTCGAGCAGGAGCAGATGCGGCCCGCCCATCAGCGCGCGCCCGATGGCGAGCATCTGCTGCTGACCGCCCGACAGGGTGCCCGCGATCTGGTCGCGGCGTTCTTCGAGCACCGGGAACAGCTCATACACATGGTCGAGCGTGTAGATCGTGTTGCGCTTGCCGCGTGCGATCAGGCCGACCTGAAGGTTTTCGTAAACGCTCATGTCGCCCAGAACCTGCCGCCCCTCGGGGACGTGCAAAAGCCCGGCGCGCGACACGGCATGGGGTGACATGCTTTTGGTTTCGCGCCCCTCGAACACGATCTCGCCGGACTTGCGCTTGACCACGTTGGACAGCGCGTTCAACAGCGTCGACTTCCCGGCCCCGTTGGAGCCGATCAGCGCGACCATCTCGCCCTGTTCGACATGCATCGACACGCCGCGCAATGCCTTCACCCCGCCATAGGAGACGTGCAGATCGGAGATTGTGAGTGTCGTCATGTCAGTGCCCCGATGTCCCGATATAGGCCGCGACCACCTGCGGGTCGCGCACCACCGCTTCCGGCTCGCCCGAGGCGATCATGCGCCCCGAATCCAGAACGTAAACCTTCTTGCACAGCCGCGTCACGAAACCGACGTTGTGTTCGATGAGCAAAAGCCCCATGCCGCTGTCGGCCAGTTCGCGAAAGATCGTGGCCAGCTCGTCGCTTTCCACATCGTTCATGCCCGCAACGGGTTCGTCGAGCAGCACGATGTCGGGCTCGGCGGCGATGGCGCGCATCATTTCGACCCGGCGCTGGTGGCCATAGGCAAGGTTTCCCGCCTCGAATTCCGCGAACTCCTCCATCCGGAAACGTCTGAGCAGCGCCCATGCCTTTTCCTCGAACCGCTGGGTGTCGCGCCGCGCCGACGGCAGGCCGAGGATCTGGCTCAGAATGCCCGCCTCTTCGCGCCGGTGGAACCCGATCAGCACGTTCTCGAGGACGGTCGCTTCGGGCAGAAGCCGGATGTTCTGGAACGTCCGCGCCACGCCCTTGCGCGCCACGATGTCGGCGCGGTCGGTGGCGACGCTGACCCCATCGACGGTGATGTCGCCCTCGGTCAGGGCAAGCACGCCCGAGATCATGTTGACCACGGTGGACTTGCCCGCCCCGTTCGGGCCGATCAGCCCGGTGATTTCGCCCGGCGGCACCTCCATCGACACCTTGTCGACCGCTTTCAGGCCGCCGAAATGCTTGGCCACGTTTTCGAGTTTAAGAGACGGCATCGCGGGCCTCCTTTTCGCTCGCGCGTTGCTGTTGCTGGCGCGCCTGCTTGCGGCGGCGGAACCAGAACACGATCTCGTCGCCGACGCCGTTGGGCAGGAAGGTGATGACGAGGATCAGGATCACCCCGTTCACGGCCTGCCGGTACTCGGCCAGGGGCCGCGCGATTTCCGGCAGGATCGCCATGATGAGCGCGCCCATGATCGGGCCGAGCAGCGTGGTGCGCCCGCCCAGGATCACCACCGTCAGCACGTTGACGATGAAGGCGAAGCCGTAGTTATGCGGCTCGATCTGGAAGGTATAAAGGCTTTGCAGCCCACCGAAGAGGCCCCCGACCGCGCCCGAGATGATGAAGGCGATGATGTGATACTTGCCGATGTTCACACCCAGCGACGAGGCGACGCTTTCTTCCTGCCTCAGCGCATTGAACACCCGCCCCATGCCGGAGCGTCCGATGTTCCACATCACGTACATGGTCAGGCCGACGACGATCAGCAGAATCCATGTGTTCACCTCGCGCGGGATGCCGACGATGCCGAGCGCGCCGCCAGTGAACCCCTCGCCGTAGAGCAGAAGCGACAGGATGATCTGCACGAAGGCCAGTGTCGCGATGGCCTGAAACGCGCCGCGCAGGCGGGCGAGCGGCAGCGCCAAGAGGCCCCCGACCGCAGCGGCCAGCGCGGTGCCGAGGATGACGGTCAGGAAGATCGGCACGCCGGTCTTGGTGGCAAGGATCGCCACGCAGTACGACCCGAGCGCCGCGAACCCCGCCGTCGCGATGGAGAACACACCGGCCCGCAGCGCGATCTGCTGGCTGTAGCCGAAGCCGACCGACAACAGGAAAAAGTCGATGATCGGCTGATAGGCGTAATAGAACTGGATCATTGGCGCGTCCCCCCGGCGACGGCATTGATGTCACCGAACAACCCGTTGGGCCGCACGAGAAGCACAAGGAACAAAAGGCCGAAGATGATCGCATCGGTCAGCCCCGATGGCAGATAGGCCACCGCCAGCGATTGCGTGACCCCCAGAAGGAGCGACGCGACAATGGCCCCCTGAACGCTGCCCAGCCCCCCGATCACGACGACCACGAAGGCGCGCAGCATGTAGGGCTCGCCCATCAGGAACTGGATCGAGTTGAACAGAAGGCCGATCAGAACCCCGGCCAGACCGGCGAGCGCGCCGGCGATGAAGAAGGTCTGCAAATAGACGCTTTGCGCGTTCACGCCCAGAAGCGCGGCGGCGCGTTCGTTGGTCGCGACCGCGCGGACCTGCCGCCCGAAGGTGGTCTTTCTGAGGTAAAAGATCAGCGCGGCGACCAGCACCGCCACCACGGCGAGGATCACGATCTGCAACAACGAGATGCGCAGACCGAACAGGTCGTAGAACTTGATCGGAAACGTGCCGAACGGAAAGTTCAGCACCTGCGTCTTCGACACCTGCTGCGCGATGGAGACGAGGATCAGGTCCACCCCGATGGATGAGACGAGCGCGGGAAACTCGGCATTGCCCCGGTTGCGCAGCGTTCGGAACGCGATCAGGTCGATCAGGATCGCGATCAGGCCGGTCGCGAGCATCGAGAACCCGATGGCCAGCAGGAACGGCAGACCGCTGATCGTGCAGTAATAAGCGATGAAGGCGCCCGCCATGAACGTGGCGCCATGCGCGAAATTGAGCAGCTTCTGAACGCCGAAAATCAGCGTGAAGCCAAGGGAGAACAGCGCATAGACCGAGCCCGAGACAAGGCCGTTCAGGATTTGCTGTGAAAGCATGTGATCCACCCAGATTGCGGGGCCGGACCCCGATGAACGTGGTGCCGGGGGCGAACGGGCGCCCCCGGCATCGTGCAAGGTGTTATTCGGGCGCGACCGTGAAGGCGCCGTCTTTGACCTGAAGAACCTTCATGCCGAAATAGGGCACACGCTCTTCGTCGTAGCTGTAGGTATGCGTGCCGACGACCACCGGGATGTCCTTCTGCTCGCCAAGCGCCTGACGCACGCCGTCACGGGTCAGGTTGCCCGCTTCGGCGGCATCGCGCACCGCATGGGCCACGACCTGCATGCCCGAGTATCCCATGGCGTTCCATTCGTCCGCCGGGAAGCCCATCTTCGCCTCGAAGCTCTCGGCGAAGGCGGACGAGAAGTCGTCGTCGCCGCCCGGCACCCAGGCCCCGATCAGGTAGACGTCCTCGACAGCCGCACCGCCCTTTTCGATGAAGGTCGGCGAGGCGAAGGCGTTGTGGCCGAGGATCGGCGTGGACGGGTCCAGCCCGGCCTGCTTGAGTTGCAGGATGATGTTGGCCCCCTGCGCGGCGGGCGTGCCGATGAACACGCAATCCTGATCCGAGGTCGCGATCTTGGTGGCGAGCGCCGAGAAATCGCTGTCGGCCAGCGCCACGCCGTCCTGTGACACG
Organism: Maritimibacter sp.; assembly: GCF_016774595.1. Lineage (NCBI taxonomy): Bacteria > Pseudomonadati > Pseudomonadota > Alphaproteobacteria > Rhodobacterales > Roseobacteraceae > Maritimibacter > Maritimibacter sp. Next base: position 273,318 of record NZ_JACBWT010000003.1, on the reverse strand, counting down.
ATCTCGACCCCGGCTTCGGTGATCAGGCTTTCATACATGCGCTGAAGCGCAACGTAGGCCTCGTTGTCCTTCACGCCGATGATGGCGCAGCGTTCCAGACCCAGCGTTTCGGCGGTGTAATCCGCGATGAAGGGCATGGTGATGCTGGCGGGCTGGGTCATGATGAACGACCACGGCCCGTTTTCCACCACTTCCATCGAGTTGGTGGTGGTCATCACGGGAAATTCCCGCTCGTTCGCCACGTTGGCGCCCGCCATGGCGACGGAGCCCGAGGTCGGGCCCATGACCATCAGAACGTCCTCGTCGGCGGCGAGACGGGTGATGAGCGACAGGGTCTGCGTCCGGTCGGTCGCGTCATCCTCGACCGAGAACACCATCTGGTTGCCCTCGCCGAAAAAGCCCTGTTCGTTCAGCTCTTCCGCGGCCAGCACGGCGCCGTCCGCGACGTTCTTGCCGATAAAGGCCGCACCGCCGGTCAACGACTGTAGAATCACCACTTTGTAGTCTTCTGCATGCGCGGCGACCCCTGCGAGCGTAACCGCTGCCGCACTGGTTGCCGAAAGCATAAGTGTCTTGAATTTCATGGATTCCTCCCATTTCGATGCCGTAACAATTCAATGTCTTTTTTCTTCCGAACGGATCGACGGCGTGCATCTGTTCGGGTTTTGTATGGCCGAACTGGTCATAAATATACACAACAATCAACATCAATGTGTTCACCAGCCAGTACACTTCGGCCCGAAAACCGGTCGGAATCCGCTTACGTCCCACGGCCCGGATGCGCTGAAACTCTATTTCACAGGGGCTCCGTGCGGATTTCCCTTGTATACGGTAAGCGGTGCTTCCATACTCAATGCGCACGAGGGAGGCCCATATGGACAGGACGGGAGGAGCGCACATGCTCGATTTCAAGGCATTTACGGCCGTAACCACCATTGGCGATCTGCTGCTCAGAACCGCAGCGGTCTATCCGGAAAAAGACGCGATCGTGTTCCCCGACCGCCGCCTGACCTTCACCGAATTGCAGGAAAACACCCTTCGCCGGGCGCGCGGGCTTTATGCGCTCGGCGTGCGTCCGGGCGATCACGTGGGCATCCTGCTCCCCTCCAGTCTCGAAACCGTCGAATGCTTCTTCGCCATCGCCCTGCTCGGGGCCGTCTCGGTCCCGATCAACGCGCGCTACCGGGGGGACGAACTCGGCTTCGTGGTGGAAAACGCCGACATCAAGGCCATCGTCACACAGGGCCGCGTGACCGACGGGCTGGATTTCGTCGCCCGCCTGAACGAGGCGATCCCCGCCCTGAGCGCGCAGCCCGTGAACGCCGACCTCGACCTGCCGAACATGCCCGTGCTCAAGCGCCTGATCCTGATCGGGTCCGACGAAACCCCCGGCTTCACCACCGATGCCGCGTTCCGCGAGATCGCCGAAACCGTGCCCGCCGAGACGATCGACGCCCTACGCAACCGCGTGCGGGTGCGCGACACCGCGCTCATGCTCTATACCTCGGGCACCACGTCGCATCCCAAGGGCTGCATGATTTCGCACGAAAGCCTGATCCGCACCGGGCAGGCGATGGCGAAACGCTATGACATGACCGAGGACGATGTGTTCTGGTCGCCGCTGCCGATGTATCACATCGGGGCGATGTTCCCGCTTTGCGCCGCCTATTCGGTCGGGGCCACCTATCTGTCGATGCAGTATTTCGACGGCGGCGTTGCGCTGGAAATGATCGAAGCGGAACGGGCCACCGTCACCTACCCCAGCTTCGGCACCTTCATCGGCGACATGATCTATCACCCGGATTTCGACAAGCGCGACCTGTCGTCGATCCGCATCATGAACTCGAACATGGCGATGCAGCCCGCGGCCTTCGCCAAGGCGATCCAGAACAAGATCCCGAACGCCATTCAGGTGGGCACGTTCGGCATGACCGAAACCTCGGGCACCGTGACCACGAGCTTTCCGACCGACAGCTACGAGGAACGGACCCGCCGTCTGGGCAAGCCCTTCGACGGGCTGGAGGTCAAGATCGTGCACCCGGAAACCGGCCCCTGCGGCACGGATGAGATCGGCGAAATCTGCGTGCGCGGCTATTCTGTGTTCACCGAGTATTACAAAGACCCGGAAAAGACCGCCGAGGCCAAGCGCGACGGCTGGTTCCACACCGGCGATCTGGGCGCTTTCGATGCGGGCGGCACGCTGATGTATCACGGGCGCCTGAAGGACATGCTCAAGGTCGGCGGCGAAAACGTCGCGGCGCAGGAGATCGAGGCGGTCGTCTCGGGCCACGATGCGGTCAAGTTCTGTCAGGTCGTCGGCAAGCCCGATGCGCGGCTGCAAGAGGTGCCCGTCGCCTTTGTGGAGCTCGTGCCGGGCGCCAACCCCGACCCGCAGGAGATCATCGACTTCTGCAAAGACAAGTTCTCGAGCTTCAAGGTCCCGCGCGAGGTGCACTACATCACCGAATGGCCGATGTCCTCGTCCAAGATCCAGAAGTTCAAACTGCGGGAGATGCTGGACCAATGACGGCCACACGCGACGAGGCGATCAACCTCATTCAGACGACCTATTACGACGGCATCGACTCGGGCGACATGGTGCGCGCGGCTTCGGCGCTGGCCGAGGATGTGGACTGGTCCCATGCTCAGGTCTGGGCGCATCACGGGTTCGCCCGTGCGGAGCCGTCGGGGTTTTCGTCCCGTGCCGAGGTGCAGGATTTCCTGTCGGCCCGTGTCGAACAACTGGCCGAAGCCAAAATCCGGCACCGGATCGACACGCTCGTCTATGAGGACGGCAAAGGCGCGTTTCTTGGGCTGGTCGAAGGGCCGGGTGGCGAAACCAAGCCCTTCTTCGTCTGGTTCGAAATCGCGAACGGCAAGATCAGCCGCTACACGCTTCGGCCGCTCTGAGCGCCCGGCTCAGTCCTCGGGCGCCAGCGTCACCTTGATCCCGTCCAGATCGTCCGACATCTCGATCTGGCAGGACAGGCGCGAATTCTCCTTGTAGTGCTCGGAAAACTCGACCAGTTCGTATTCGTCCGGTTCCTGTGCGCCGATCTTGTCCATCCAGTCGGGATCGACATAGACATGGCAGGTGGCGCAGGAACACATGCCGCCGCAGATCGACGCGATGTCCAGCCCGCCGTTGTCGCGCAGGTTCACCATCAGCGATAGGCCGTTCTCGGCCTCGATGACTTTTTCGGTCCCGTCGCGGTCGGTGGCGTTGATCTTGGGCATGTGGTCCTCCGTGTTACCGGGTCAGAGTATTGTATCCAGATAATGCGGTCAACGCATACAATTCACAGGTCGATTCGTGCGGTTTGCCCGTCCCACCCTGCACAGGTCGTCTCGATCTTGTCGAAGAACCTGAGCAATCCGGGGCTGGGCTGAACCAGCTCCAGCACCCGCCCCCGGTTGTCCGGGTCCGTGTCCATATAGGCGAACGGGATTTTGGCCTTGGTCATGCCGCCTTGCAAGACATCCACGCCCCGCGCGGCCCAGGCCGCAATGTCGGCCTCGAGGTCGTCGGTCAGCGCGCAGACGTGATGCAGCCCGCCTCCGGTCGCCTCCAGAAACTCGGTGAAGGTCGACGCGCCACCCCCGGTTTGCTGAATGATTTCGATCTGCATCCCGTCATGGCTGGCGATCGCGACGCGGGTTTCGGCATCGCAGGGCGCCCCCCGGAACGTCACCGTATCATAAGGCACCGTGCCGGTGACGAAGAACGGGCCGACACCCATCACGCGGGTCCAATGATCCACCTCGGCGTCGAGATCGTGAACCACGTATCCAAGCTGCATGATCTTGCCGAACCGCTGCGACATCTTCGCCCCCAAAAATACAGAACTTATGGTTTGCATATACGAGAGCGGCTGATAAAATACAAGGAACCACGGAAACGCGCGTCACCATACCCGCGAGTCGGGGAGGAGGTTGAAATGAATCCGAACGAAGTGCAGGCCATCAAGGACCAGCAGGCTTACGAATCCAAGCGCGGCGGCCCGCCCGAGGGGTTCCCGCAGCTCCCTGACATTCCCGGCGACCGCTACGTCGACCCCGAGTTCAACAAGCTCGAGATCGAGCGCATGTGGCACAAGTCCTGGGTCTACGCGATCCACTCCGACGAGGTGCCCGAGGTCGGCTCTTACGTCCAGTGGACCCGCCTTGGCGAGCCGCTGTTCTTCATTCGCGGCGAGGACAACGAGGTTCGCTGCTTCTACAACACCTGCCGCCATCGCGGTGCGCCGGTCGTGACCGAGGAAAACGGCAAGTCGCGCGGCGTGACCTGCAAATACCACGGCTGGACCTACAACACGCGCGGCGAGCTGATTAACCTGCGCGACCGCCGCGATTTCGTCGATCTGGATATGTCGTGCCGGGGTCTTATTCAGGTCCGCTGCGAAAACATCGGCAACCTGTATTTCGTGAACCTCGACCCCGAGGCCGAGCCGCTGCGCGACTATCTTGGACCGGCGGCGCGCGATCTGGACGAGGTGAAGCCCGAGACGCTCATCCTTGTCGACAAGCAGGCGATCAAGGTGAACTGCAACGTGAAGATCCTTCTGGATGCCTTCATGGAAACCTATCACCTGAAATCGATCCACCAGAATACGGTCGACCGCTTCCTCGACCATCGCGGCACGGCGATCACGCTGTGGGACAAGGGCCACAGCCGGATGGTCACGCCCTACAAGCGCGAAGGCTGGAAAGACCCCGGCGTCAAAGGCCTGCCCGAAGTCGAAGGCGTCGATCCGTTCTTCGAGAACACGAACTACTCGCTCTTCGCCTATCCGAACTTCGTCTCGCCCGTCGCGCCCGCCGGTATCCCGGTGCTGTGCTTCTGGCCGGACTCGATCGACACCATGACCATCGAAGTGCACTGGTTCGCCCCCTCTTGGGGTGACGGCGAGCGGCCCGAGCGGTGGGACATGCGGATCAAGAACTTCGTCGACATCTTGGACGAAGACCTGCAATTCGCGGACAAGATCCAGAAGTCGGTCGAAAGCGCGGGCCTGCGCGGCTTCCCCCTGAACTATCAGGAGCGGCGCATTTACCACTGGCACGCCGAGTTGGACAAACGGATCGGCGAGGCGGACGTGCCGGAACACATGCGCGTGCCCGACAAGCTGGGCGATTGGATCACCGAGGTCGACCTGACCTCGGCCAAAGCCTCCGAGCCCGCCGAAAGCTGACGCACCCCATGTCCGTCCAGCCAGATCAGCCGCCGGTTCTTGCCGAGCGGAAGGGGGCGGTTTGCGTCATCACGCTGAACCGCCCGCACGTCTCGAACGCGATGAACGCGGAAGGGTCTTACCTCGTCGACCGCTACGTGCGCGAGGCCGAGGCCGACCCCGAGGTCGGCGCGATCATCCTGACCGCCGCCGGGGACAAGGCGTTCTGCGCGGGCATGGACCTGAAGGAAGCCGCCGAGCGCGGCGCGGGTCACGGGCTGGTGCCGGGCGCGGGCTTCTGCGGCGTGACCGAACGGGTGATCGAAAAACCCGTGATCGGCGCCATCAACGGCGCGGCCGTCGCGGGCGGGCTGGAAATCTCGCTCGCCTGCGATTGCCTCATCGCCGCCGAAGGCGTGCTCTTCGGCCTGCCTGAGGTCAAACGCGGCATGGTCGCCTTCACCGGCGGCGTGCAGCGACTGGCCCAGCAACTCCCCCGTCAGATCGGGATGGAGATCATCACCTGCGGCACCCTCTTCCCCGCCGAACGGCTGTATGACCTTGGCGTCGTGAACCGGGTCGTCCCGCAGGAGCGGCTGATGGACGAGGCGCTGGCGTTCACGAACACCATGCTCGCCAATTCGTGGAAGGCGATCCGCTTCGGCAAGGCGCTGTTCAACGATGCGCAGAACGAACCGCTCCCCGCTGCGATCAACCGGGGCCACGCCAATGCAGACAGGCTGATGCGTTCCGAGGACAGCCGCGAAGGCATCGCGGCCTATGCCGAGAAACGCGACGCAAATTTCCGGAGGACAGAATGACCGATCAGGCACCGCAGAAACCGAACTGGGGCCTCACGCCCGAGGAACTGGCGACGCACAAGACGATTTTCGCCCCCGACCTGCTGGAAGGGCAGCGGTTCCTCATCACCGGCGGCTCGCAGGGCATGGGCAAGGCGATGGCGTTCCTATGCGCCCGGCTCGGCGCCAAGGTGATGATCTGCGGGCGGCGCGAGGAATTGCTGCAAGAGACCCAGAAACAGGCGAAAGACCTGATCGGGGCGGACATCCATTACCGCCCCATGTCGATCCGCGACGAGGATCAGGTGGACGCGCTTCTGGATGAGACGTTCGAGGAATTCGGCGGTCTGGATACGCTCGTGAACAACGCGGGCGGGCAGTATCCGCAGAACGCCATCGACTTTTCCCGCAAGGGCTGGAAATCGGTCATCGACCTGAACCTCAACGGCACGTGGTGGATGATGCAGGGCGCGGCGCAACGCTGGCGCGACCGGGGCGAGCCGGGGCATGTGGTGTCCAACGTCGCCCATGTCGAACGCGGGATGCCGCAGGCCGCGCATACCTGTGCGGCGCGCGCGGGCGTGATCTACCTGACCCGGACCGTGGCGACCGAATGGGGGCCGTTGGGCATCCGCGTGAACTGTGTCGCCCCCGGCGCCATCGCGACCGAAGGTCTGTCGAACTACCCGCCCGAAGCGACCCAGCGGTTCAACAACGTGAACCCGATGTTCCGCATGGGCGATAGCTGGGACGTGGCCGAAGGCGTCGTCTACCTCTCCGCCCCGTCGGGCGATTTCATCACCGGCGAGGTGCTGACCATCGACGGCGGGATGCGGATGTGGGGCGTCGTCTGGCCCGCGGGCGTGCCCGAGCAGTTCCAGAAATACTAAGGGATCGCGGCGCCGGGGCCTCCCGCCTCGGCGCCGTGCCGTTCAGTCGCGCGGGATCAGCGACATGACCGCCTTGGTCACCCCGCCATCGACGACCAGCTCGTGCCCGTTGATGTAACTCGCACCGTCGCTGTCCAGCCACATCACCGCCTGCGCGATGTCGTCCTCGCGGCCCAGACGGCGCGACGGAACCGCGCTCGACCGCAGCTTGCGCGCCGCGTCGTTCTTGTAGATGCCCGTCGACATGCCGCCGTCGATCATCCCCGGCGCGACCGCATTGATACGCACGCCCGACGGCCCCCACTCCTGCGCCATAAGCTCGGTCAGTCCGGCCAGCCCGCGCTTGGCCGGGACATAGGCATTCACGCCCGGCGAGGTCGCGATGCCCGCCGTCGAGGTCACGTTGACGATATGGCCCGACCCGCGTTCCACCATGCCCTTGGCCACCAGCCGCGCCATGGTGAACGCGCCGGTCAGGTTGATCGCGATGGTCCTGGCGAAGCTCTCGGTCGTCGTTTCGAGCAGCGGGGCGAACTGAACGATCCCCGCGTTGTTGACCAGAAGGTCGGGCACCGCGCCCAGATCGTCCAGCGCGCGGATCAGGCTCGCCTCGTCCGTCACGTCGCCGATAAAGCTGCGCCACGGCACGTCTTTCGGCGTGGTCAGGTCGATGACCGCGACCTCGTATCCCCGGTCATGCGCCTCCCGCGCGATGGCGGCGCCCAATCCGGCGGCCCCTCCCGTAATCAGTGCCAAAGGCATTGGACGTTTCCTCCCGTATACAGTAGACTACTCATTGAAACACAAACTCCTGACGGGGGGAAGCGCGATGGCAACCACGGCGCACGAAGCGCAGCGAACGGGGGAACACCGGACGCTTCTCACCCTGCTCGACCGCGCGGCGGATCGGTTCGCGGACCGCCCCGCCCTGATCGACGCGGACCATGTGCTGACATGGGCCGACGCCCGTGCCGTGCTTGCCGACGGCTCGGCCCCGGGGGATGGTCCGGTGGCCCAGACGCTCGCCGTCCTGTCCGATCTCGCCCGTGGCGAAGTGTTCCATTTCACCGACACCTCCGCCCCCCTGCCCTCGCGCACCGACATGGTGTTCGCCGCGACCCGCGCCGACGGCAGCGTCGATGCGGTCTGCCATGCCTCCGCCGACGCGGCCCATATCGGCGCGGCGATCGCGCTGCGCGAACGGTTCACGAAAGACGACCGGGTCGTGCTGGCCGCGCGCGTGACCGACCCCGGATTCTGGGCGGTTTTCGCCGCCTGCATGGCCTCCGGCGCGGCGCTGGACCTGTCGGGCGACATGGATCGGGCGACGACCGCTTGGCTTATCGACCGCGACGCCGTCGCCGCCTACACCCCCCGGCCCCACCTGAAACGCCTGCATCTCGACGCCGGCCGCGACCGGCTGGCCGAGGTCGCGGCGGCCCAGCCCGACACCCGGATCGTGAACGGGTTGTCGCTGCCCGAGACGATGGGGCTGGCCCTGTCCAGCGACCCGCGCGACCCGACCGGCACCATCACCACGACCAAGGGCCGCCCGGTCGGCGGGGTCGAGGTGATGATCGTCGACCCGCGCACGGGCATGGATGTTCTGCTCTACCAGACCGGCGAAGTCTGGCTGCGCGGCACCGGGGTGTTTCTGGGTTACGCAGGGAAACCCGGCGCGGGCTTCACCGACCGATTCTTCCGCACCGGCATTCTGGGCCATCTCGACAGCGAGGGGCGACTCGTCCTCCCGAAAGCCGAGGAAGAGGTGCTTCTGAGCGGCTGGTAGGGGGCGGAAAGCACCCCAATTCGCCCATTGCGCGATATTTTCGTATACAGAACGATCCCTCACTTGATACAATCCGCAAAAGGGAGGATCGCATGGACAAGAAAACCGATCGCACTGTCGACGTGCTCGTCATCGGCTCGGGCGGCGCGGGGCTGACCGCCGCCGCCACGGCCCGCAAAGCCGGGCTCGACGTTCTGGTGGCCGAGAAAGAGCCGGTGTTCGGCGGGACGACCGCCACATCCGGCGGCGTGATCTGGATTCCGATGAACCGCCACGCGGCCCCCTTCGGCAAGACCATCGGCGTCACCGACACGCTGGAAGATGCGCGCACCTATCTGCATATCGAGGCCGGGCAATACGTGGACGAGCCGCGCATCGACGCCTATCTCGAACATGGCCCCACCATGGTCGCGTTCATGGAGGACAACACCGAGGTCAAATTCCATTCGATGGAATTCCCCGACTATCACCCGGACGAAGACGGCGCCTCGTCGATCCGCTCGCTCGGGTCCGTCGAATACGACGCGCGCAAGATGGGGCCGCTGATGAAGACGCTGAAGGGCGAGCTTCCGCAGACCCTGTTCCTTGGCCTCGCGCTGGGGTCCTCGCTCGAAATGAAGACCTTCATGAAGGCCGGACGTTCGCCCAAAGCCATGGCTTTCGTGGCGAAACGCATGATCCGCCATTTCCGCGACGTGGCCCTGCATGGCTCGACCCAAAGCATCGTGCGTGGCCGCGCCCTGATCGCCCGGCTTGCCCGCACGCTGACCGATGACGGCGTGCCGTTCTGGCTGGAAAGCCCCGCAACCTCGCTGATCGAGGAAAACGGCCAAGTCGTCGGTGCGCGGCTCAACACCCCCGACGGCGAGGTCGAGGTGCGCGCGCGTCACGGCGTCGTGCTGGCCGGCGGCGGATATCCGCGCGACCGCGAGCGGCGGCGCGAACATCACCCCGGCGTCACCGCGACGATGGACCCGGTCCTGCCCGTCCCGATGGGCAACACCGGCGACGGCTCGCGCATGGCCGAGGCGGTCGGCGCGCGCTTTAACGGCAACCTGTCGTCAGCGGCGGCATGGATGCCCACCTCGCAGCTCCCCGGTGCGACCGATTACACCGGCGTCTGGCCGCATCTGGTGGACCGGACCAAGCCGGGGTTCCTGATGGTCACGCCGGACGGGCGGCGCTTTGCCAACGAATCGCAGAACTACCGTGACCTCGTGATCGAGATGATCGACGCGTTTGAGGAACGCGGCACCGACACCGCATGGCTCATCGCGGACCACCGCGCGGTCAAGCGTTGGGGCATCGGCTTTGTCCGCCCCTTCCCGATCCCGCGTGGGCGCTACATCAAGAACGGGTATTTGAAGCGCGGCAAGACGCTGGACGAGCTTGCCAGCATCTGCGGGATCGAGGCCGAAGAGCTGAAGGCCACCGTCGCCCGGTTCAACGGCTTCGCCAAGGCCGGACGCGACGACGAATACCAACGTGGTGCGACGCCCTATGACAAGCACCACGGCGATGACGAACACAAGCCGAACCCCGCGCTCGGCGCGTTGGAAACCGGCCCCTACTACGCCGTGCGCATCTATCCGGGCGAGATCACGTCCTACAAAGGCCTCGCCACCGACAAATACGCCCGCGTTCTGGGCCATGACGACCAGCCGATCGGCGGGCTTTACGCGGTCGGCAACGATCAGGCCAACGTGTTCGGCGGTGCCTATCCCGGCGCGGGTGGAACCATCGGGCCGGGCATGGTCTTCGCGTGGATCGCGGCCCGTCACATCGCGGAAAGCGCGGGCAAAACCCTGCCGGGGATCGCGCCGGAGGCCAGCGTCGAGGCGGCGGAGTGACCGACCCCTCCCGCACCTGCGACATCCTCGTCATCGGCACCGGCGGCGCGGCCTTCACCGCCGCGCTTGCCGCCCGCGACCGGGGGCTTTCGGTCATCATGGCCGAGAAGGCCCCGGTGTTCGGCGGCACCACCGCCACGTCGGGCGGCGGGCTGTGGGTGCCCGGCACGCACCACTCCAAATCCATCGAAGCGCAGGCGGGCGAGACCGACGACCGCGCCCGCGCCCAGCGGTATCTTGAGATCGAGAGCGGTCAGCACCTCGACCCCGCCAAGATCGACGCGTTTCTGGACGACGGCCCGCGCATGATCGACTTTCTGGAAAGCAAGACGCATGTGCGGTTCATGGCCATGCCCTTTCCCGACTATCACTCCGAGCAGGAGGGGGCATCTTCCGTTCGCTCGCTCTTCACCGTGCCTTACGACCTGCGCAACCTCGGCCCGCTGGCGGACAAGCTGAAGCGCGAGTTGCCGCAGACATCCTTCATCGGCATGACCATGCGTTCGGGCGCGGAGGTGAAGCTGTTCTTCTCGGCCACCCGATCATGGACCGCGTTCAAGCACGTCGCGAAACGCATGTCCGGCCATGCGGTCCAGATGCTGCGCTACGGCCAGTCGCAGCAGCTCACCACGGGCCGCGCCCTGATCGCGCGGCTGGCCCAAAGCGCGCACGAGGCGGGCGTCGAGATCCTGCTCGCCTCCCCCGCCACCGCGCTGATCCGCGAGGGCGAGGCGGTGACGGGTGCGATGCTGGACACGCCCGAAGGGCCGCTGCGCATCGACGCGGGCGCCGTGGTGCTGGCCGCCGGGGGTTACGCCCGCGATCCGAACCGCCGCGCCGCCGAACATCCCGCGCCGGTGAACACGCAACCGCTCGTCGCGCCGCTGCCCACCGGCAACACCGGCGACGCGGCGAACATGGCCGAAGCCGTGGGCGCGCGGTTCCAGTCGAACGCCGCCAATGCCGCCGCGTGGATGCCGGTGTCGAAACTGCCGGGGGTCGAGGATTTCACCGGGGTCTGGCCCCACCTCGTCGACCGCTACAAGCCCGGCTTCGTCATGGTGCTGCCCGATGGCCGCCGCTTCGCCAACGAATCCGCCAGTTATCACGATCTGGGGCGCGAGATGATCGCGGCCATGTCGGACCGCGGGGCCGATCACGCCTGGCTGATCGGGGACGCGCGCGCGGTGCGGCAATGGGGGATCGGCCATGTGAAGCCGTGGCCGATGCCGATGGGCCGCCATGTGCAATCGGGTTATCTTCTCATGGCCAAGACGCTCGCGGCTTTGGCAAGGAAAGCGGGCATCGACCCCGCCGCTTTGGCCGATGAAATCGCCACGTTCAACGCCCATGCCGCCAAGGGCGAAGACCCCGCGTTTCACCGGGGCCGCGCGCCCTATGATCGCTACCACGGCGACGCGACCCAGACGCCGAACCCCAGCCTGCGCCCGCTCGGCAAAGGCCCGTTCTACGCGGTCAGGGTCTATGCAGGCGAGATCGGCAATTTCAAAGGGATCGCGACCGACGAGAACGCGCAGGTGCTCGACACCTCCGACCGGGCGATCCCCGGCCTTTATGCCGTCGGCAACGACATGGCCAATGCGTTCGGCGGGGCCTATCCCGGCGGCGGCGGCACGCTGGGGCCCGGCATGACGTTTGCCTACCGGGCCGCGAACCACGCGGCGGATCGGGCGCGCGCGGGTTAACCCAGCGCGCGCTTGGCCGCGTTCGCCCCGGCCACCCGGCCAAAGATCACCGCGTTCCCGATGGATGCCCCGCCGCCCGCATAGCACGGCCCGGCAAAGCCCCCGGTCGTCTCGCCCGCCGCGAACAGCCCCGGCATCACGCGGTCGGCCTGATCCAGCACCCGCGCCTCGGCGTCGATCCTGAGGCCCGTCCCGGTCCAGCACACGATGGCGGGCCGGATGCGCACGCCGTAGAACGGCGGTGTTTCGATGGGCCGCAGATGCGCGGGGGCCTTGAAGAACGCGCTGTCCGCCCCGGCCCGTGCATCCGCCGAATACCGCTCGGCCGTCGTCACCAGCGTTTCGGGGCGCACCCCGATCCGTTCGGCAAGCTCGATCAGCGTGTCCGCCTTCACCACCGGGCCTTTCTCCGCGAATTCGGCCAGCCGGTCGGCGGCCCAGTTGGGGGCGGGATGCGCCTTGGCCTCGGCCCGCGCGGCCTCGTCGAAGATCGCGAAACACTCGCCCGCCGTCTGGGTCGAGAGAACCTCGGACAGCACGGAATATTCCGTCGCCTCGTCGATGAACCGCCGCCCTTCGTGGTTCACATGCACGACCCAGGGCGGCAGGTAGCTTTCGACGTCATGGGCGAACCCCGGCGTCATCAGAAGCAGCCCGATGTCGGGCCGCGTCAGATCGGCCCCCGCGCGACGGCCCATTTCAAGCCCGTCGCCCCGGCACTCGTCCGCGCCGATATACCATGCCAACTCGCCCTGCTTGGCGGCGGACGGATACAACTCGGCCCAGAGCCGCCGGTTGTTCCCGAACCCGCCCGAAGCGATCACGACCGCCCCCGCGCGCACCGGGTCGCCATCGACGACCACCCCGGTCACGGCGCCATCCTCGATCAGCAACTCCTGCACCCGCGTATGGGTGGCAAGGTCCACCGAACGGCCCGCAAGCGCGCCCTCCAGCACCTCGGCGAACTCGGCCCCGTGCCCCTCGGCCCGATGCCCGCGCCGGATCTTGTCGACGCCGGATACATACAGGTTTTCAAGCGGAAAATTCACGCCCAAGCCGACGAGCCATTCGAAGGTCGGGGCCGACATGTCGCAGTAGCGGCGGGCCAGAGCCGGGTCCACTTTGTATTGGTTGACGGTCATGTAGTAGTGAAACTGACTGTCCGCGTCGTCCTCGATCCCGGCCTCGCGTTGCAGCGAGGTGCCGGCGGCCCAATAGACCCCGCCCGACAGCGCGGTGGATCCGCCCGCCTTGGCCCCGGCCTCGATCAAAAGCACCCGCGCCCCCGCCTCGGTCGCCTCGATCGCGGCGGACAGACCCGCCCCGCCCGCGCCCACGATGATGACGTCATAATCGCGCTCAGACATGCGCTGGCTCCTTCCGGTCGGCCTTCATCATGTCGGCGGCTTTCTCGGCCACCATGATGATCGGCGCGTTCGTGTTGCCCGACGGCAGGCGCGGCATCATCGATCCATCCACGACGCGCAGACCCGTCATGCCGTGCACCCGCAGCCGTTCGTCCACCACCGCACCCGTCGCCGGGTCCGGCCCCATTTGACAGGTGCCGACGGGGTGCAGGTTGGCGATGGCCGCTCCGCGCAGCCACGCCTCGATTTCGGCGTCGGTGGCGTGTTCGGACCCCGGCGCGATCTCGTGTTCGACGTATCCCGACAGCGCGGGCTGGGATGCGATGTGGCGCACCAGCTTGACCGCCCGCACCATGGTGGCCCGGTCCACCGGGTCGCGGAAAAAGTTCATCTTGATCTCGGGCGGCGCGGTCGGATCGGTCGAATTCAAGCGGATCGTTCCCGTCGAGCGGGGGTCGAGATGCACCGGGCTCATGGTGAAGCCGGGGAACGGATGCGCCTTCATCCCCGATTTCGTCCGGCTGCCAACGGTCCACATATTCGTGTTGATCTGAATGTCCGGCCGATGCTTGTCGGGCGAGGATTTGGCGAAAACGCCCGCGAAAATCCCGTTCGACGCCAGCGGCCCGCGCTTCATGAGCACGTATTGCGCCCCCGCGATCACCTGTTTGATCGGGCTGTTCGCCAGTTCGTTGATCGTCACGGGTTTCTTGCAACGGAACATGAGCGAGCAATAGAAGTGGTCGCGCAGGTTCTCGCCCACCCCCATCAGGTCGTGGACCACGGGCACGCCCCGGTCCGCCAGATGTTCGCCCGGCCCGATCCCGGATTGCAGCAGGATCTGCGGCGAGCCGAACGAGCCGGCCGACAGCACCACCTCCCCCCGGTCCGACAGCGTCACGGTTTCAATCTGCCCGCGCCGCTTGTATTCCACGCCCGTCGCGCGCCGCCCGTCGGTCAGCACCCGCGTCGTCTGCGCCTCGGTGATGACGGTCAGGTTCGCGCGGCCCCGCACCGGGTTCAGATAGGCGCGCGCGGTCGAATGACGCCGCCGATCCTTGGTGGTGGTCTGGAAATACCCGGCCCCCTCCTGCCACGGCCCGTTGAAATCGGGGTTGCGCGGCAGACCGGCCTCACAGGCCGCCTCGACGATGGCATCCGCCACCTCGTTCCCGCCCGCCTGGTCCGACACGCGCAGCGGCCCGCCGGTGCCGTGCAGATCGTCGGCCCCGCGCGTGTTGTCCTCGGCCTTCTTGAAATAGGGCAGCACATCGTCCCAGCCCCAGCCGGTGTTTCCCATCTGCCGCCAGCCGTCGTAATCCTCGGGATGGCCGCGAATGTAGAGCATCCCGTTGATTGCGGAGGAGCCGCCCAGAACCTTGCCGCGCGGCTGATACATCCGGCGGTCGTTCAGTTCCGGCTCCGGCTCGGTCTCGAACATCCAGTTCACCTTGGGGTTGGTGAACAGCATCGGGTATCCCATCGGCGGCGTGAT
Source organism: Maritimibacter sp. (assembly GCF_016774595.1). NCBI lineage: Bacteria > Pseudomonadati > Pseudomonadota > Alphaproteobacteria > Rhodobacterales > Roseobacteraceae > Maritimibacter > Maritimibacter sp. The sequence goes on along the minus strand of NZ_JACBWT010000003.1, from coordinate 258,250 downwards.
CCAGAACGCCTTGTCCTCCGGCCCGGCCTCGAGCAACAGAACACGGGCGTCTTTGATCTCCGACAGGCGGGTGGCCATGACCGCCCCGCCCGAGCCGCCCCCGACGACGATGTAATCGAACGTGCTCATGCGGCCCCCGTTATCTTGTCTATTTCGGCCAGATCGTCCTTTGTCAGCGCCCATCCGGTCGCCGCGACGTTGGCCTCGATCTGCGCGGGTTTCGTGGCCCCCGCCATGACGCTCGCCACGGTCGGGCGCGTCAGCAGCCACGAGAACGCCAGCTCCACCATCGTGCGCCCCCGCGCTTCGCAGAAGGCGGCGAGTTTCTCGGTCTTGTCCCAGTTCTCATCCGTCAGATAGCGCCCCGCCATCGTGTCCAGCTTGGCGAAACGGCTATCCTCGGGGATCGCGTCACGCTTGTATTTCCCGGTGAGCAGACCGCTCGCCAGCGGGAAATACGGCAGGAACCCGATGCCATAGGCCGCGAGCGCCGGGATCAGCGCCGTCTCGTTCTCACGCCGAAGCAGGCTCAACTCGGCCTGTGTCCCGATGAAGCGATTGGTGCCAAGCTCGCGCGCGATGTATTCCGCCTCGACCAGTTCCCACGCGGCAAGGTTGCAGCAGCCGATATAGCGCACCTTGCCCGCGCGGATCAGATCGTCCATCGCGCGCAGCGTCTCATCGATGGGCGTGTCCGGGTCGGACCAGTGAAATTGGTAGAAATCGATGTAATCGGTCTTGAGCCGGATCAGACTTTCCTCGAACGCCCGCACGATGTTCGCGCGGCTTCCGCCCTTGGACCCGTCGGGCATCGCCAGCCCCGCCTTGGTGCCCAGCACGATATCCTTGCGCCGATCCCCAAGGATTTCGCCCATCATCGTCTCGGACCCGCCGCCCTTGCCATAGACGTTCGCGGTGTCGAAGAACGTGATCCCGGCGTCGATGGCCGCGTCGATCACCGCGCGGCTGTCGTCAAGCCCGATGGTCCAGCCGAAGTTGTTGCAGCCCAGCCCGACGGTCGAGACTTTCAGCCCCGAGCGTCCAAGATTGCGGTATTCCATGACACTCTCCTCAGATGTTCACGGCCCGTCCACAGGCGGCCATCACGGCCTCTTTCATCACCTCGGAAATCGTCGGGTGCGGATAGATCGTGTCGATAATCTCGGCCTCGGTGCTTTCCAGCTCCATCGCGGTGGCGAAGCCGTGGATCAGCTCGGTCACTTCGGGGCCGGCCAGATGCGCGCCCAGAAGCTCGCCGGTGTCGGCATCGAAAATCACCTTGGCCATGCCCTGATCGTCGCCCAGAGCGATGGCCTTGCCGTTGGCCAGAAACGGGAACTTGCCGACCTTGAGGCTGCGGCCTGTTTCCTTCGCCTGCGCTTCGGTCAGCCCGATGGAGGCGACCTGCGGATCGCAATAAGTGCAGCCGGGGATGCGGTCCTTGTTCATCGGGTGCACCGCTTCGCCCGCGATAGCCTCGACACACAGCGCGGCCTCATGCTCGGCCTTGTGGGCCAGCATCGGCGCGCCGGTGATGTCACCGATGGCATAGACACCGTTAACGCTCGTGGCCCCGGCCCCGGTCGTCGGGATCAGACCCCTTTCCAGCGTGATCCCGATGCCGTCCAGCCCCAGCCCTTCGGTGTTGGCGACGACCCCGGCGGCGGAAATCACCCGCTCGACCTTCAGCGTTTCGCCGCCCTCCAGCGTCAGGGTCACGTCCTTCTTGCCCACCTTGGCGCTGTCGATCTTCGCCCCGGTGCGGAACGCGATCCCGCGTTTCTCCAGCGCCTTCTGCATGAAGGCCGACACCTCGGCATCTTCCGCAGGCAGGATGCGGTCCACCATCTCGACCACCGTCACCTCGGTCCCCATCGCGGCATAGAAGCTCGCGAATTCGACCCCGATCGCGCCGGACCCGACGATAGCCATGCTCTTCGGCGCGGCCTCGGGCTTCAGCGCCTCGAAATAGGTCCAGATGCGGTCCCCGTCCGGCTCCAGCCCCGGCAGAACGCGCGGGCGCGCGCCCGTGGCGATGATGATGTGATCCGCCGAATAGCTTCCATGCGGCTTCACCCCCTTGGGCGCGGGCACCTGCGGCTCGCACGCCGCCTTGTCCGGTTCCCCGACCTCGACCGTGCCGGGGGCGGTCAGCTTGGCCTGTCCCCAGATCACGTCCACCTTGTTCTTGCGCAGAAGCATCCCGACCCCGCCGTTCATCCGCTCGGCGATCCCGCGCGAGCGTTCGACGATGGCGGCGACGTTCGGCTTGGCCTTTCCAGACAGGTCGATCCCGAAATCGGCGGCATGGTTCATATGCGTCAGCATCTCGGCGGACCGAAGCAGCGCCTTGGTCGGGATACAGCCCCAGTTGGAGCAGATGCCGCCCAGATGTTCCCGCTCGACCACGGCGGCCTTCATCCCCAGTTGCGCGGCCCGGATCGCGGCGGTGTAGCCACCGGGGCCACCGCCGATCACGATGATGTCGTAGTCTGCCATTCTATCGTCCCTTGAACTCAGGTTTGCGCCGCGCGGTGAAGGCCGCGACGCCTTCGCGGAAATCGTCGGATTGTGCGGCGGCGACAAAGGCCGCGTGTTCGGCGGCCAGTTGGTCGGCCAGTGTCGTGTGCGGCGCGGCATCGACCAGCCGCCGGAAACGCCCGAAACTGGCGGTCGGCCCGGTGGCGATCTTGGCGGCGAGCGTGCGGGCGGTGGTGTCCACCTCGTCCGCAGGCACCAGCCGCGAGACAAGACCCGCGACCTGCGCCTCCGCCGCCGTCATCGGCGCGCCGGTCAGCATCATGTCCATCACGCGGGCGCGGCCCAGCCGGTGGGTCAGGAACCACGAGCCGCCGCAATCGGGCACCCCAGCGACCTGATCGTAGGCCATGACGAATTTCGCATTCTCGTCCGCCACCACGATGTCGGCATTCGCGACCAGCGACAGCCCGGCCCCTGCGGCCACCCCGCGCACGGCGGCGATCACCGGCGCGTCGTTCTCGCGCAGCGCGATCAGGGCGGGGTTCAACACTTCGAGCAGCGCATCGACAACCTCGTGCCCCCGGTCGGGATCGGCGGCCATGGCCGACACATCCCCACCCGCGACGAACGCCCGCCCTTCGCCCGACAGCACGATGGCGCGGATGTTCGGATCGGCGGTCACATCGGCAACGGCGGCGGCAAAGGCGCGCGAGATCGGCAGATCCAGCGCATTGAGCGCCTCGGGCCGGTTGAACCGAAGTTCGGCCACCACCCCGTCTTTCGTCACGACGACAAGCTCGCTCATGCGCAAATCCTCCCGCTACTCGTATACGGAATTTGAGGCTTGTGTGTAAAGCGAGCAATTTCCGTATTCAAAACGCAGGAAAGAACATGCCTTGAAAAACAGGGCTTTTCCGGTTCCCGATGGCACGTATTGCGCAGGCTTTGGCATTGTAGCCCTTGCCAATGGACAGAAAACCGATTTTTCTGTATACGGAAGCGAAAGGGCCGAACCGGGCCGGAATCAAACGGGAGGAACAGGCATGGATCTTGGCCTGAAAGGGAAAAAAGCAATCGTCACCGGCGGCACCAAGGGCATCTGCCGGGCGCTGCTCGACATTCTGGTCGAAGAAGGCTGCGACATCGCCTTCTGCGCGCGCTCCGAAGACGACGTGAAAGCGACCGTGGCCGAGCTTGAAGGCAAGGGCGTCAAGGTCGTCGGCGGCACCGCCAACGTGAAAGAGGTCGAAGGCTACCAGCAGTGGCTCAAGGACGCCGCCGAGGAACTCGGCGGTTGCGACATCTTCGTTCCCGGCGTCTCCGCTGGCGGCGGCATGGACGGCGAGAAGAGCTGGTATAAAGCGTTCGAGATCGACCTGATGGGCTGCGTGCGCGGCTTCGACGCGCTGTTTCCCTACATGAAGGCTTCGGGCAACGCGTCCGTGGTGTTCATCTCGACCACCGCCGCGGTCGAAACCTTCATCGCGCCGATGCCCTACAACTCGATCAAGGCCTCGCTCATCACCTATGCCAAGCAGATGAGCCAGTTCCACGGCAAGCGCGGCATCCGCTTCAACGTCGTCTCGCCGGGTCCGATCCTGATCGAAGGCGGCTCCTGGGCGCAGATCCGCGACTCGGACGAGGCCTTCTTCAACTCGATCCTCGCGCAGCAGCCCGACGGGCGCATGGGCGAAGCCGACGAAGTGGCCAAGTGCATCGCCTTCCTTGCGTCCGACGCGGCAAGCTGGGTCACGGGCACCAACCTGATCGTGGACGGCGGCTTTACCAAGCGCGTGCAGTTCTGATCCACCATGGTCATCCGCTATGATGCGCCCCTGAACCTTTTGGTTTCGACCAAGGGGCATCCGTTCGACACGCCCGCGTTCTTCGGCATGTTCGACGACATGCGCGGCATGACCTGGACCCATGTGGAACAGCCCGCCACCACGGCGCTGATGTCACCTGAGGGCGCGTCGGATTTCGACGCGCTCCTTTTCTACGACGTGCCGGGGCTTCAGTTCAAAACGCCCAAACCCCCGCTGCTCATCGAACCGCCCGAGACGTTCAAGACCGGCTTTCGCGGCCTTCTGGACGCGGGCAAACCGATGATCTTCCTGCATCACGCCGTGGCGGGCTGGCCGCTGTGGGATGAGTATGCCGAGGCGATCGGCACGCGTTTCTTCTACCAACCCGGCACCTACAAAGGCCGCGACTATCCCGACAGCGGCTATCTGTTCCCCGTCGAATTCACCATGACGCCCGAGGGCGATCACCCGGTGACCAAGGGGCTCGAAGGCGGCTTTACCCTGACCGACGAACTGTATCTCATGGATATGCTCGAGGATGACATCGAGCCGCTCCTGCGCGCCGACTACGCTTTCGAGCAGGACAATTTCTATTCCGCCGCCAATGCGCTCAATGCCCGGATGTGGACGCGGGATGGCTGGTCCCACGGCCCCGGCACGAACCTGATCGCCTGGGCGAAAAAGGCGGGGAACGCGCCGACTGTGACGATCCTGTGCGGCAACGATGCCTCGACCTATGGCGACGCGAATTTCCGCACCCTCCTGCGCAACGCCATCGACTGGGTGACCAGTGACGCGGCCGCCGATTGGGCGCGCGCGGCATGACCGGGGCCAGCGAACGCGTCACCGCCGCCGGGGCCGAAACCGCCGCCACCATGCTCGCCCACGCCGCGGCCGCATGGCCCGACACCACCGCCGTTATCGTGGATGACGAGCGCCTGACTTGGTCCGAGCTTTACACCGAAGCCCGCCTGTGGGCCCGTGCGCTCCGCGCCGCCGGGGTCGCCCCCGGTGCCCATGTCGGCGTGCTCATGCCCAACTGCATGGACTACGTGCGCCTGTTCTACGCCGCCGGGATGATCGGGGCCGTGACCCTGACCATCAACGCGCGGTTCAAGGACGACGACCTCGCCTATGCCGTCCATCATTCGGACATGGACGTGCTGTTCATCGGCGGCCATGCCCTGCCCCACATGGATTTCCGCGAGATGCTCACCCGCATCTACCCGGACCTGCATATCTGGACGGGCGGGCCGCTGGACCTTGAAGAGGCGCCGCGCCTGCGCGCCGTCTTCAACCTCGGCGACCCGCGTGAAAGGGTCTGGCCGACCCGCGACACCTTCCTCGAAGGCGCGGACAAGGTGCCCGACGCCCGGATCGATGCGCTGACCCGCGCCACCTCGCCCGACGATCATGCGCTGATGATGTATTCGTCGGGGACCACCGCCCATCCCAAGGCCTGCATGATCACCCATCGCACCCTGTCGATGATCGGGGCGAGCTTTGCCGAGCGGTTCGGGCTGACGCCCGACGACAGCGTGATGAACCCGCTGCCCTTCTTTCACATGTCCACCATGCTGCCGATGGCCGCCTGCCGTGCCTCCGGCGCGACCCAGATCTGCACCGCGCATTTCGAACCCGCCCGCACGCTGCGGCAGATGGAGGAGGAGCGGGTGAGCTTCGGCTACCTGTCGTTCCCCACGCTGGTCAATCAGGTGATCCAGCACCCGGACTTCAAAACCCGCGACCTGTCGGCGCTGCGATTCCTCCACACCGTCGGCCCGGCGGACTTGATGGAGAAATACACCCGCGCTTTCGACGGCGCGCAATACGTGAACGCCTACGGTCTGACCGAGGCGACGGGGGTGTGTTGCTACACCGACCCGAATGACCCGCCAGCCGAGGCGACGCAGGTGTCGGGCCGCGTGTTCGACGGGGTGCTCGCCAAGGCCGTGGACCCGGTGACCGGCAAGGATTGCAGCCCGGACGAGCGCGGCGAGATCTGGATCGGCGGCTTCTGCCTGTTCGACGGCTATTACAAAGACCCGGACAAAACCGCCGAAACGCTGGTCGAGGGCGGCAAGTGGCTGCGCACCGGCGATATGGGATACGTGTCGGGCGATGGTCACATCACTTATGACGGGCGCTTGAAGGACATGCTCAAGATCGGCGGCGAAAACGTCGCCGCGCTCGAGATCGAGACCTACCTTTGCGCCCATCCCGACATTCAGATCGCGCAGGTGATCGGGGTCGAAGATGACCACCTGTTCGAAGTCGCGGCGGCCTATGTCGAGCTTGTCCCCGGCGCATCCCTCACGCCCGAAGACGTGGTGGACCACTGCATAGGCCAGATCGCCAGCTACAAGATCCCGCGTTATGTGCGGATCGTGTCGGAATGGCCGATGTCCACGACCAAGATCCAGAAGTTCAAGCTGCCCCGCGATTTCAGCCGGGACGAGAAGATCGACCCGAAGTCACGGCAATAGGCCCCGGCCCCTCAGCTCGGCGCGCTTGCGATTCAGCATCCGTTGCGTCTGCGCACGGCCTTTGTCGAGCGACACAAAACGCCCGTCCTGACGGGACTGAAGGTGCCGCCGCATAGCATCTTGCGTGCCAAACCGGGCGTCCTCGCTCTCAGCTTTCGGCATCTCGCCGTGCGTGTCGTCCATGTGCCAACCTCCGATGACGCAGCGTTGGAAAGCTACGCCATCGGATGCGCCGAACAAACCCTGCCTTGTGTCAACCAGCCTCACGCGCGGCCTTGGCCGCCTTGGCCGCCGCCACAATCTCGGCGTTGGTCGGGTTGCGCCGAAGCGTGACGCCGCCGTTCACCTGAACCACTTCGCCGGTCATGAAACAGGCGTCGGTGCAAAGCCATGTGATCGCCTCGGCGGTATCCTCCAGCGTGCCGACCCGGCCCAGCGGGTATTCCTTGGCGAACGCGCCCACGACCGCCGGGTTTTTCGCCGCGCGTTCCGTCATCGGCGACGCTGTGAACCCCGGTGCCACGCTGTTGGCGCGAATGCCGCGCGCGCCGAATTCATTGGCGATGGTGCGGATCACGTGGTCGATTCCCGCTTTCGTGCCCATGTAGGCCGAATGATCGTCCATCATGATTTTGGCCGTGGCCGACGACACCTGAACCAGCGATCCGCCGTCCGCCATTTCGCGCAATACCGCCTGAAAGAACTGGAACGGCCCGACGAATTGCAGGGCGCACATCTTTTCCAGCTCTTCGCGCGTGTTGTCGAGGAACGGGGTCAGCAGGCCCCAGCCGGTGCAATTGACCGCCAGATCGACACCGCCGAAGCTGTCGACACACTTCGCCACCATCGCGGCAAGCTGCCCCTCGTCGGTGATGTCGCACAGCGCATAAGCCCCGCCGATCTCATCCGCCAGCGCCTTGAGCGGCCCCTCGTGCCGGCCCGCGACCAGCACCTTGGCCCCTTCGGCGGCGAACTGACGCGCCGTGACCTGACCAAGGTTCCCCTCCGCCGCTGCGCCCAGAATGATCGCGCGCTTTCCGTTCAGTCGTCCTGTCATGTCTTTGTCCTCATACCTTCGGCGTGGGCCAGCCTTCGCGCACCGGGTCGCTGCCGTCCCAGCCGTCCGCCGCATCCCGCACCTGATCGAAAATCGACTTCCGCTCCGCCGTCAGCTCGGTCAGCTCCATGTAGAAATCCGGCGTCTCGGGATGCTGAAGATAGGACAGCGGCCCATAGGCCGACCGCCCCTCCTGAATGACTTCGAACCCGGCATCCAGCGCCCGGCGCAGCGTGGCGTCATACGCCGTGGGCCAGGCCGAGTAATGCTGCGGGATCAGCCCGAATCCGTTGCGGTCGGTGAACTCGGTGTACATCGAGGGCACGTCGTTGTGCTGCTGGATCACCTCGATCTGCAACGCCCCGGAATTGGCCAGCGCCGCCCCGATCCTCAGATCGCAGGTCGTGCCGCGATAGGTGACGTCTTTCAGCGTGACGTCGCGCGCCACGAACCACGGACCGATCCCGGCCGTTTCGCTCAGAAACGCCAGCGTCCTGTCCATGTCGTCGGTGATATAGGCGACCTGTCGGATCTCGCCAAAGATGCGGCTCATGCGCTCCTCCCTCTCTTGTATACCGAAATATCACCCTTCGCATACCGTATGAAAGGGAAACTTCTGCCAAAAACCGGGGTTTGTTGCGAAATCCCGCCACGCCGCCCAAGAAAGTGGCCGGAATCGTCCTGTGGTTGCGCAAAAGTCTGGAAAGTCAGGTATTCCAAATGCTACTGTAAAAAACACGAATGGTGAGTAACGAGAACTCGGAAAGGTCTGGCTGTCGATGGCAAAAACCTCGGGCATGACACACGCGCAAACGGTGCGACTCGCGCTGGAGAACGACATTTTCTCCGGTCGTCTGGCGCCCGGCGCCTCCCTCGATGAAGAAGCGCTTGCGCGAAGGTTCTCGGTCTCCCGCACCCCGGTGCGCGAGGCGATGCTTCAGCTCATCCAGTCCGGCCTCGTCGAAAAGAAGCCGCGTCAGGGCGCGATCGTCACCCAGATCGACCTGTCCGACATGATCCGCCTGTTCGAGGTGATGTCGGAACTCGAAGGGATCTGCGCCAAATTCGCCGCCCGCCGCATGACGCCGCAGGAACGCACGGCGCTGCGCAAGCTGCACGAAGCCTCGGTCGAGGCCTTCGATACCGGCGATCAGGACAAGTATTACCTTCTGAGCCGCAAGTTCCACCTCATGGTGATCGAAGGCACCCACAACCACGAACTGATCGAGACGACGAACCGCCTCGGCATCAAGCTCGTCCCCTATCGCCGCTTCCAGCTGAACTATCCGGGCCGGTCCGAGAACAACCTGCGCGACCACGAGGCGATCATGGAGGCGATCTGCGCGGGCGACTACGACCTCGCCGCCGACCTGTTCCGCAAGCATACGAACGTCCAAGGCGACGTGCTGGCCGAATACATCGCGCTCGGCGACCGTCAGATGGCTGCGGCCAACGGCTGACCCGACACCATCGCGAAACGAAAAAAACCGCCGGGGGAGGAGACCCGGCGGTTTTTTGTTCGATCGAAGGCGCGTCAGGAAACCAGACGCAGGGGAGCTTCGATCAAACCTCTGAGCGTGCGCAGGAACTCGGCGGCCAGCGCCCCGTCCACGGCACGGTGATCGGCGGAGAGCGTCACGGACATGACGCTGACAAAGCCAACCCCACCGTCCACCTCGCGCGCTTCCCGGCGCGGGCCACCCACGGCGAGGATCGCGGCTTGCGGCGGGTTGATGATCGCATCGAACTCCCGCACCCCGAACATGCCGAGGTTCGACAGGGTAAAGGTGCCGCCCGTCATCTCGTCGCCCGAAAGCGTCCGGTCGCGCGCCTTTCCGGCCAGCGCCTTGGCATCCGCCGCGATGTCGCGCAGGCCACGCCCGCCGACGTTGCGCACCACGGGGGTAATCAACCCGCCGTCGATGGCCACGGCCATGGCGATGTCGGCTTGCTCGAACGGCGTGACCCCGGTGTCCGAGACATGGACGTTCACGCCTGGATGCTTGGCCAGCGCCAGCGCACAGGCTTTCAGAAGGAAGTCGTTCACCGACACCTTCGGATCGCCCTCGTCCGCCGAACCGTTCATGCCCTTTCGCAGGTCCATCAGCGCGTCGACCTCGATATCCACGGTCGTATAGAAATGCGGCACCGTCTGTTTGGATTGCACCAGCGCCTTGGCGATGGACTTGCGCATTCCCGTGAACGGCTGTTCGGCCCCGGCCCCGGCGGGGGCCGCCGTGGCGACCGGCCCACGGGACACGGGCGCCGGACGGGTCCACAGACCGCCCGCAATCGCGGCTGCCTGCGCATCCTCCAGCGACACCCGGCCCTTGCGGCCCGATCCGGTCAGGCCCTTCATCCCAAGCCCGACCTCGTTCGCGAACTTGCGCGCGATGGGGCTGGCATGAACGCCGTCGTTCTCGGCGCGGACCTCTTCGGGGCTGCGCTTGGGCGCACCGCCCCCGGCCTTGGCCACATCGTCCTTGGTGACCTTGCCGCCCCGGCCCGTGCCCTCGACACTGGCCAGATCGACGCCCCCGGCCTCGGCCGCGCGGCGGGCGAGCGGCGTGGCTTTCACATCTTTCGCAGGCTCCGGCTCCGGCGCGGGCGCTTCGGGCTTGGCAGGCGCGGCGGGTGCATCCGCCCCCGGCTCGAACGAGGCATCGACGGGTTTGTAGTCCGCGATGAACCCGTCGATGGCCGCGTCATCCACCGAGGCATCGGCAAAGACGGCGATCAGGGTGCCCACGGGAACCGTCTCGCCCTCGGGCACGACGATCCGGCGTAGCGTTCCGGCCTGATCCAGTTCGACGACATTGACGATCTTGTCGGTTTCCACGTCCACAAGCTCGGCGCCCTTCTCTGCGCTGTCACCTTCGGCCAGATGCCATCCGGTCACCGTGCCTTCGGACATTTCCAGCCCCCATTTCGGAAGCGTGATCGGCGTAATCCCGGTCATCTCACACGCCCTCCACTTGGTTGGCCAGCGTCCGGCGGATCGCGGCTTCGATATCGTTGGGGCTGGGCACATAGAGGCGCTCGAGCTCACGCGCGAAGGGCACCGGCGTATGCGGCGCGGTCACCTTTTCGACCGGCGCGCGCAGGCTGCCGAAGCCCTTGGAGGCCGCGATGCTCGCAATCTCCGAGGCGATCGAACACATCGGGTTCGACTCGTCCACGACCACCAGACGCCCGGTCATCGACAGGCTTTCAAGGATCGTGTCCTCATCCAGCGGCGACGTGGTGCGCGGGTCGATGAGGTCACAGGTGATCCCCTCTTCCGCCAGCTTGTCGACCGCCTTCATCGCGAACGGCACCATCCGGGCCAGCGCGACGACGGTGCAATCCTTGCCCTCGCGCACCAGATCGGCCTCGCCGAACGGGGTCAGGTATTCGCCCTCCGGCACCTCGCCCTTCTTGGAATAAAGCGCCTTGTGCTCGAAGAACATCACCGGGTCGTCGTCGCGGATCGCCTGTTTCATCAGACCCTTGGCATCCGCCGGGTTCGACGGAATCACGACCTTCAGCCCCGGCACCATCGTCAGCATCGGATAAATCGTCTGAGAATGCTGGGCGGCGGCGTTCATCCCCGCCCCCATGCTCATGCGCAGCACCACGGGCGTCTTGGCCTTGCCGCCGAACATGTAACGGAACTTGGCCATCTGGTTGAAAATCTGGTCCATCGAGACGCCCACGAAATCCGCGAACATCAACTCGGCGACAGGCCGCATCCCGGCCAGCGCCGACCCGTTGGCCAGCCCGATGATCGCGCTTTCCGAGATCGGAGTGTCGATCACCCGGTCCGCGCCATACTTGGTTTTCAGCCCCTTGGTGACACCGAAAATGCCCCCCGCGGCCTCGATATTGCCAGAGGTGCCGCCGGACCCGCCGGCCACATCCTCGCCCATCACGATCACGCTCGGATCGCGTTCCATTTCCTCATGCAGCGCTTGGTTCAGCGCATCGCGCATCGTCAAAACAGCCATGACGCGCCTCCCTCAGTAATCGATGTAGACATCGGACATCATCGTGTCCGCGCCCGGCGTCGGGCCGGTGCGCGCGCTCTCGACGCTCGAGTCGATCAGCGCCAGAACCTCGTCGTCGATGGCGTCCAGTTCCTCGGCGGTGAAGATGCCCGCACCCGTCACCTTTTCGCGCATCTGTTTCAGCGCATCGACGGTTTCGCGGAAGTTCTTCACTTCGTCCTTGGCGCGATAGTTCTGCGGATCGCCCTCGAAATGGCCGAAATACCGCGTCGCGGTGGCCAGAATGGCGCTCGGCCCGTTGCCCGCGCGGGCATGTTCGATGGCCTTTTCCGCCGCTTCGTATACAGAGAAATAGTCGAACCCGTCGGCTTCCCACACCGGGATGCCGAAGCCCTCGGTCCGGGTCTTGAGATCGCCGCCGATCCCGTAGCTCGCCCCGGTGTGTTCCGAGTAGCCGTTGTTTTCCAGCACGAAGACCTTGGGCAGCTTCAGCACCACCGCCATGTTCATCGCCTCGAACACCGTGCCCTGGTTCGACGCACCGTCGCCGGTGAAACTGACCGAAACCGACCCGTCGCCGCGTGCCTTGCAGGCCACAGCCGCGCCCACCGCGATCGGCTGACCGCCGCCCACGATGCCGTTCGCGCCCAGCATACCCTTGTCCAGATCGGCTATATGCATAGAGCCGCCGCGCCCTTTGCACAGCCCGTCGGCCCGCCCGTAAATCTCGTGCATCATCCCCTTGGGGTCGCAGCCACGGGCAAGGCAATGACCATGCCCCCGGTGCGTCGAGATGATGTAATCGTTGTCGCGCAGGTTCTCGCAGACGCCGACCGCAATCGCCTCCTGTCCCGAATAGAGGTGCGTGAACCCGGCGATCTCGCCCTTGGGGTTCTCGACATGCAGGCGCTCTTCGAACTCGCGGATCAACCGCATCTGGCGATAGGCCTGCCGGATCTGATCCGGGCTTTGCTGCATTGTATCCTCCCGTTTGTGCCCCCAAAGCCCACTTTCTCGGCTTTTTGAGCGATTGCATATACTCATCTCAGATTTTTGTGTATATGAAAAGACCTGTTTTTGTATTCACAGCGGAGGAGAGGGCCGAATGGACTTCAAGCTGACCGACGATCAGAAGAGCCTGCAAGAAGCCGCCCGGCGTTTCGCGCAGGAGCAATTGCCCGAGCTTGCAAAGGAGCTCGAGGCGAAATGCGAACCCGTTCCGGCCGAGTGGCTCGCCCGTTACGCCGAGATGGGGTTCCTTGGAATCAACGTGGCCGAAAAGTACGGCGGGCTGGGCCTCGGCAACCTCGAAGCCCTGCTGGTGGTCGAGGAATTCGCCAAGATTTCCTCCGCCGTCGCCTTCCCGGTCTTTGAAAGCTGCGTCGGCCCCGTGCGCGCCATCGAACATTTCGCGCAGGACAGCCTCAAGGAACGGGTGATCCCGCGCGTCTGCGGCGGCGAGGCTGTCGTGGCCGTGTCCATGTCGGAACCCGACGCGGGCTCGGCGCTGACCGATCTGAAAACCCGCGCGGTCATCGACGGCGACAAGGTGATTCTCAACGGCACCAAACGCTGGTGCTCGGGCGGGGGTCACGCGGACGGTTACGTCGTCTATTGCCGCATGTCCGACGACCCCGGCGCCAAGGGGATCGGCGCGGTCTATGTCGAAAAGGGCACCCCCGGCCTGTCCTTCGGCCCGCAAGAGGAACTCATGGGGTTCCGGGGCGTGCCGTCCTCGGATCTCAACTTCGACGACGTGGAACTGCCCTTGGACTCGGTGATCGTGCCCGCCGGCGGCTTCAAGAAGCTGATGGAAGCCTTCGACCTCGAACGCTGCGGCAACGCCACCATGTCGCTGGGTCAAGCCTCGGGCGCATTGGACGACGTGCAGGCCTATGTGCAGGAACGCAAGCAATTCGGCCGCCCCATCGTCGAATTCCAGGGCGTCCAGATCAAGCTGGCCGAGATGAAGATCCGCGTCGAAGGCGCGCGCCTTCTGATCCACCGCGCGGCGAGCAATGCCGAGGACGGGATGCCCTCGATCCTCGAAAGCTCCATCGCCAAGTGCTATGCCAACGAAATCAGCCGCGAGGTGACGGGGACCGCCGTGCAGCTCATGGGTGGCTACGGCTATTCGAAAGAGTACCCGATGGAACGGCGCCTGCGCGATAGCTGGGGCTGGGGGATTGCAGGCGGCGCGATCGACATCCAGAAAGTGAACATCGCCTCGGCCATGGTCGGGCGGCGCTTCAACCAACGGGCCAACTGAGGGGGCGCGATGCTACCCGGCGGACAAAAAGACTATGAAGACGCCTGTTCCACCATGCAGGTGCCGAAAACGGGCGTCTTCTTCACCTCCATCGGCAGTCAGGAGGTCATGCTGTCACGCGACGCACGCGGCGAGATCGTGGCCTTTTCCGGCTTCTGCACCCATTCCTTCGGCAAGCTCGACGGCGGCAAGGTGGAGGGGGGCGAAATCACCTGCCCGCACCACGGCGCACGGTTCGACATAAAAACGGGCAAGGCGAAATCCGCCTGCCCGAACCTGCCGAAGTTCGATGTGAAGATCGAAGGCCGCCGGGTGCTGGTGAAGCCGAACCGCTAAAGCCCGCTCAGGAAATCGTCCAGCGTCTCGGCGAACACGTCGTTGCGGTCGCCCACGATCATGTGGCCCGCGCCGGTCACGTCGCGAAACTGCGCCTGCGGTGCGATCTTCAGAAATTCGGCAACGCTTTCGTCGTTCACCAGATCGCTGTTCGACCCGCGCACCAGCAGGATCGGCACGGTCACGGCGGCCAATGCGCCTTCGAGCTGGCCAAGGCTTTCGGGGGCCATACGCGACGACTTGCGCCCGACGATGAACGCCGGATCCCAGTGCCACCTCAGCCGCCCGTCCTCGCCTTCGCGCAGATACCGGCGCAGGCTGTCGCGGTTCGACTTGCGCCCCTTGCGGTTCGTGTATCCGGCGATGGCCTCGGCCGCTTCGTCGTAACTGGCGAAACCCTCGTCCATATGGCGGCCCATGAACCCGATGATCTTGTCCACCCCGCGCTCATCGATCTTCGGCGTGATGTCCACCAGCACCAGCCCGCGACAGGGCGCATCGGCCCCCTGCCCCGCGACCAGAAGCCCGGCATTCCCGCCCAGCGAGGCCCCGACGATCACGGGTTTCTGCCCGAACTGCCGCGCGACATGGTCAAGGTCGTGGCCGAAGCGCGGGATCGAGTAATCGCCGCCCTCGTGCCAGTCGCTTTCCCCATGCCCACGCAGGTCGAGCGCGACGGCCTGCCACCCCGCATCGCCCAGCCGCTGCGCGACCCGGCTCCAGGCATAGCGCGTCTGCCCGCCGCCATGGGCCAGAATCACGGGCGGCGCATCCGCCGCACCGAAAGCCTCGCCCACCAGCGTCACGCCGTCGTCCATCTTGTAGGTCACGCGCGTCGCGCCCGGCTCGCAGGTCTGGATGGTCATATCGTCTCTTTCATCGTCCAGCGCAGGCCGCGCCGGATCAGCGTTTGAAAATCGGGGTGATCCCACGACCCCCGCTCGACGAACGGGTATTCCTCGGCCACGGGGCGCATGTCGTAGCGCCCGCGCGTGTGGCCCAGCGTCAGGTATAGAACCGCCCCTTCGCCCCGCGCGCGCAGATACATCACCTGATGCGCCGCCCGCGCCCACTGCGCCGTCTCGAACAGGGGCGTCTCGCCCTCGAACTCGGTTTCCAGCAGCACCTCGTTGCCCGGCAGATGATGCTGAAGATATTGCTCGTCCTCGACGAAGAACGCGGACATCCCCCGCGTCAGGTCATGCGCGCCCACGGGTTTCACCTTGAACCGCCCCGGCACCGGATGCGCGGCGAACTGGCTTCCCAACAGGTCCAGCAGCCGCTCCGGCAAGGGCGGGCAGACCACGGGCTTGTCGCCGTCCAGCACCATCCGGCTGTTCGTGCCATGCAGCGCGAACCACCGCCCGCCACCCTCGACGAAGGCCGTCAGCGCGTCGAGTGCGGGATCATCCGGCACCCTGTCGCAGGTATAGGTCACGATCACATCCGCCGCCGCGATGTCGTCAGCGTCGTATCCGTCGCGCACTGTCACGCGCATCCGCTCATGCTCGGCCATAAAGCCCAGAAGCGCCAGCCGCGCGTGATCCATGTCGTGATAGGGGCCGCCGGTGACAAGCAGCACGTCCAAGCGGGGCGGCAGCCTCATGCCGCCCGCCGATACACCAGATCGGTCGAGGCGAAGCTGAACACCGTCACCCCGTCCTGATTGACCACCCAATGCTCCAGCACGGCCAGACCCACGCCGGGGCGGCTTTCGCTGGGGCGCTTGGACACCACCCGCGAATGCGCGGTCAGCGTATCGCCCGCCCGCACCGCGCGGCTCCAGCGCACGTTGTCCCACTGGACCCCGCAGACCCAGTCGATGTTCCCGTTCACCTCGTGATCCATGATCCGCCACAGGGCAGCGGTGTGGATACCGCTCGCTACCAACTCCCCGAACAGCGACTCCTTCGCCGCCTCGGCGTCATTGTGGAAATACTGCGGATCATAGCGGCCCGCGAATTCCACCATGTCCTCGGCGGTCACGGTCAGCGGCGAGGATGTCGTCTCCTCCCCGATCTCGAGGTCTTCCCATTTGCGCGCGGGATGCGGATCAGTCTTCGCCGACATAATCCATCAGCACCTTGTGGAAATGCCGGATGCGCAGTTCCTGATCGCCCAGCCACAGCCCTTCGTAGGCTTCGGAATGCATCCCCCGCTGAACCCCCGGCAGGTTCGCCGCATCCTGATCGATGACCAGACCCATCGACCGCTCGCCATGCTTGAACCGTTCGTTCTTGGGTTTGCGGCGCGGCTTCTCTTCGTCCTTTTTCAGGAGTTTGAACATCTGGACGTCGAAATACATCTTGTCCGGGTCCGTCTCGTGCGGGCGCTGACGGAACAGCATCAGATCATCCGCATGGGTGTTCATCGTGATGTTCGGGAAGATCATGTAGTGATAATCGTCCGTCAGCTGCTCGTCGTTCAGATCGCTGTAATCCAGCCCCTGCTCGGCGCCATGCTCGCGCTTCCATTTCTGAAGCGCGGGGCGAATTTCGCTGATCCGCCCGTCGAAATCCGCCGGGTCCATCCCCGCCTCTTTCATCGCGTGCTTGATGAGGTGCGGGATTTCGGTCGTCTCGTTCACCCGGTGGCTGATCGTCGCGAAGGGGATGAGGTAACGGTTGTGCTTTTCATAGGTGTCGATCTGAAGGTGCTTGTCTTCGATGAAGTAAAGCAGCTCCGGATGGATACCCTGCACGTGATACGACTCGTTGAACGCATCCACGCTGGTTTTCCAGTTGCACTCCCACTCCACCGTCCAGTCGGTGACCTTCACCATCCGGTCGAAGTGATAGGGGCCGAGGTGTTCCTTCAGCGGGTGAATGAAATCGTCAAACGACTCGCCGTCGGGGTCGAGGCAGAAAAAGACGAACCCATTCCATTCCTCGACCCGCACCTCGGTTAGCCCGCCACAGGGCGGCGCGCCTTGGGGGAAGGTCTCGATATCGGGGATGTTCTCGAACTCGCCCGTCAGCTTGTATTCCCAGTGGTGATAGTTGCACTTGAACGTGGTCGCGTTCCCCTGCCCCATCATCAGCCGGTTCCCGCGATGCTGGCAGACGTTGTAAAAGCCCTTCGCCGTGCCGTCGGGCTGGCGCGTCAAAAGGATCTCCTCCTTGCCCAGCGAGGTGACGATGTAATCGCCCGGCTCTTCGATATCCTGCGAGGCGCAGCCCCAGTTCCAGACCTTCGTCCAGAGCCGGTCCCATTCCTTCTGCATGAAGTCGCGGCTCGTATACCGCTCCTTGGGAATCATCTCGGTCCCGAAATCCGGGTCTTCGGTCTTGTCCACCGGCGTCTTGGTGAAATCGCCGGGTTTGACGCGTTGAATGGTCATCACTCTCTCCTCATGCGACGTCAGAATTGCACGCCCTTGGTATAGCCGCCGTCGACGCGCAGCGTGGCGCCGGTGACCCAGCTTGCCGCCGGGCTGGCCAGAAACACGGCGGATTTCGCAATCTCGTCCACCTCGCCCATGCGCCGTGTCGGCTGCTGGCGCAGGACGCCCGCATAGGTGCGCGAGCGGGCGACCTTTATCATTTCCCAGTTCGAGCCGGGGAACATGGTCGGCCCCGGCTCAAGGCAGTTCACGCGGATGCCCTTGGGCGCGTATTGCTCGGCCAGTTGCTTGGACCACGTGACCAGCGACGCCTTCATCGCATTATAGGCCATCGGCGACACGAATGTCTCGGCAGCGGCCATGGACGAGATCACGAGGATTGAACCCTTGCCGCTTTTCTTGAGATGCGGATAGGCCTCGTCCACCGCGCGCGTGGCGCTCATCACGTCGATTTCGAACGATCTGCGCCAGTAGCCTTCCTCGTTCGTGCCACCGCCGCCCGACAAACTGCATACAAGAAGGTCCAGTCCGCCGAACACGTCGCAGGTCTCGCGCATCCAGCCGCGCACGGCATCGCCGTCGCGCCCCTGAAGCGCGGTTCCGAAGCTTCTGACGCCTTCCGCCTCGATCTCGGCCCGAGTCGCGGCGATTCCCTCTTCACCCCGTGCACAGATGGATACGTCGCATCCTTCCTGTGCCAGATGCATGGCGATCGCCTTGCCGATGCCCCGGCTTCCCCCGGTCACGGCTGCCTTCATTCCCTTCAGGCCAAGCTCCATGTCAGCTGTCCTCCCTCTCTCACATGGTCGTGCGTCCTTATGACGGATGCAACGGGCAATGGCGCATGATTGCTCTTTACAGGTATATCATGACCGCCCTATTGTATACCCAGAAACTTGTTTCCGCATAACGGCGAAATGTCACACATCGGGAACGGGACCAAGGGAGGAAACGCATGAACGACAGCTCGGCGAAAGCGAGCCCCGGAACCAACGCTGCGCAGGTCGCAAGCGGCGTAGGCGGCGGAATCCTTGCTGGGATGAAAGTGCTCGACCTCAGTCGCGTTGTCGCCGGGCCGCTGGCCGGACAGACGCTGGCCGATCTGGGCGCGGACGTCATCAAGATCGAACGCGTGGGCGGCGGCGACGATCTGCGCACCCTCGGCCCGCCCTGGGTGACCTCGCCCACGGACGACCTCGAACAAAGCACCTACTTCCAGACGGTGAACCGCGGCAAACGCTCGCTCACCCTCGATTTCGCGCACCCGGACGGGGCCAAGATCCTGCGCGGTCTGGTGGCCGAGGCCGACATCTTCATCGAGAACTTCCGCACCGGAACGCTGGCCCGCTACGGGCTGGGCTACGACGACCTCGCCAAGATCAACCCGCGCCTGATCTACTGCTCGATCACCGGGTTCGGCCAGACCGGCCCCTATTCCGACCGCTCGGGCTATGATTATCTCGTGCAGGCGATGGGCGGGCAGATGGCCGTCACGGGCCTGCCTGACGGGATGACCGGCGCCGGGCCGATGCGCGTGGGCGTGCCCATCGCCGACATCACGGCGGGCAACAACGCGGTCATAGGCATCCTCGCGGCCATCATCGACCGGGAAAAGACCGGCAAGGGTCAGCAGATCGACATTTCGCTGTTCGACAGTCAGGTGGCGCTCCTGCTCAACTCGCTCTCGGCCTGGCTCAACGCCAAGGCCCCGCTGCCGCGCACCGGCAACGATCACCCGACCGCCGTGCCCAACGGCGTGTTTCAGGTGGCCGACGGTCACATCCTCATCGCCACCTTCAACGACCGCGAATTCGCGCGTCTGGCCGAGGTGCTGGGCCACCCCGAATGGGCGACGGACGAGAAGTACGCCCGCTCGCGCGACCGTCTCGCCAACCGCAAGCAACTGTCCAAAGACATGACCGAGGCGCTGTCGCACCACGGCAAACACCACTGGATGAAGGTCATCAACGGCGCCAAAGTCTCCTGCGGGCCGATCAACGACATGGCCGACATCGAGCGGGACGAACAGCTCGCCGAACGCGATATGTTCGTCACCCTGCATCACGACGTGATGGGCGACGTGCGCGTCGTCGGCAGCCCGCTGAAGTTCTCGGCCACCCCGGTCGTCTACAACAGCCCGCCCCCGCTCGCCGGCGAACATACCGAGTCGCTTTTGCGCGAACGGTTGACCCTGACCGACGAGCAGATCGAAGATTTGCGGGCGCGCAACATCATCTGACGGGACACCCCATGACCGATACCGGAACCGAGGCCCAGTTTCTCGCCTACCTGTCCGAGGGTCGGTTCATGCTGCAACGCGATCCGATCTCGGGCCGCGCCGTGTTTCCGCCGCGCCTGCGGATGCCGGGCACCGGCACGCCGCTTGGCGACTGGGCCGAAATGTCCGGGCGCGGCACCGTCCATGCGGTGACGATCCAGCAGAAACGCGACGCCGAGGCGCGTGCCATCGTTCTCGTCGATCTGGAAGAAGGCGGGCGGATGCTCTCGCAGATGACCGGGGTCGCGGCCGATGCGGTCGCCATCGGCGATGCCGTGCAGGCCCGCATCATCGCGGATGCCGACACGCCGCATGTGATCTTTGAACCCGCCGGGCCGGGCGCATGACCGGCTTTCCCCGCGCCCGCACCGCCGTCGTCGGCGCGTCCACCTTCGGGCTGGGCGAATGCCCCGGCTGGTCGTCGATGGAAATGACGGCACAGGCCGCGCATCTCGCGCTGGACGACGCCGGGATCACGCTGGATCAGGTGGACGGGCTGTTCACCGCCCTGCCCGACGATTTCCTCGGCGGCCTTGCGCTGGCCGAATACCTCGGCATCCAGCCCAAGATCACCGACAACAACCGCACCGGCGGCTCGTCCTTCCTGTGCCACGCGATCCACGCCGCGCTCGCGCTGGACGCCGGGATGATCGACGTGGCGCTCATCACCTACGGCTCGAATCAGCGCACCGCCTCGGGCGGGCTGGTCTCGGCGCTCCGGTCGTCCGTCTATGAAACCCCGCACCGTCCGATGATGCCTGTGGGCGGCTACGCGCTCGCCGCGAACCGGCACATGCACGACTTCGGCACGACCCGCGAAGACCTTGCCCACGTGGCCCTCGCCGCCCGCGCCTGGGCCAACAAGAACCCCGAGGCGTTCCGGCAGGGCGACATGACGCTCGACGACGTGCTCTCCGCACGCATGATCTCGACGCCGCTCACCGCCCGCGACTGCTGCCTCGTCACCGATGGGGCCGCCGCCGTGGTGATGACCCGCGCCGACCGCGCGGCGGACACCCGGGCGCCGATCCCGCTTCTGGGCGGCGCACAGACCGTGACGCACAAGGAAATCGCGGCGATGCCCGACCTCACCGTCACCGGGGCCGCGATCACCGGCCCGCAGGCGATGCAGGCCGCCGGGATCACACCCGACGACGTGGACTGCGTTCAGCTTTACGACGCCTTCACGATCAACACGATCCTGTTCCTCGAAGACCTCGGGTTCTGCCCCAAGGGCGAAGGCGGGCGCTTCGTCTCGTCCGGCGCCATCGCCCCCGGCGGCGCCCTGCCCGTCAACACCAACGGCGGCGGGCTGTCCTGCTGCCACCCCGGCATGTACGGCCTGTTCACCATTGTCGAAGCCGTCCGCCAGTTGCGGGGCGAGGCCGGAGACCGCCAACTCAGCAGCCCGAACATCGCCGTCAGCCACGGCAACGGCGGTGTGCTGTCGAGCCAAGCCACACTTATCTTCGGGTCGCCCGACACCGCGTGACCCAGCGCTTTCAGGGAGGAAAGACATGGATCAAGACATTCTGAAACGGATCGACCGGCTTGAAAGCCGCAACGAGATCCTCGAACTCATCGCAAAGTACTGCAAGGCCTGCGACGACCGCGACGTGCCGCTTCTGCGTTCGATCTTCACCGAGGATGCCGTGGTGAAATCCCAAGACGGCATGATGGAGGGGATCGGCCGCGACGGCGTGCTCGACATGTATCGCAAGCGCTTCGAAGTGCTCGCCATCTCGGTCCACTGGACCCACGACAACATCATCACCTTCGACGAAAACGACCCGGACCGCGCCACCGGCGAATGCTTCTGCCATGCCGAGGCGCACCGCAACGGCGAAACCCTCGTCGGCAGCCTGCGTTACGACGACACCTACCAGCGCGTGAACGGCGTCTGGCAGTTCTCCAGCCGCACGCTCAAGTTCCTCTACTACGTGCCGGTCCATGAATACGCCGAGGCGCTCGGATCGAAGAAACGGATGCGCGCCTACGGCGATCAGCGCGACGCGGACTACCCCGAGACGTTCGACTGCTACAACACCTGGGCCAAGCACTACGAAAACGCCTGACCCGGCCCCGCGCCCCACAGCGTGAAACGATTGACCACCGCCTGACCCGTTTTCGGTCGGGCGGGCGAAACCCTGCGTGCTGCGGGATATTTTCAGGAAAGCCAGTATGACCCAGACCCATTCCGAACACCGTGAGCCCGCCGTCGTGGTGGGCGGGGGCCTTTCCGGCCTCGCCGCCGCCCTTGGCCTTGCGCAACGGGGCCGCGCCGTGACCATCCTCGAAGCTGGGGAAAAGATGGGCGGGGCCGCCGCCTATTCCGGCGGGCAAGTCTGGGCGGGCGCGAACCACGTCGCTGAACGCGAAGGGATCGAAGGCGACACCAAGGAACTGGCCGAAAAATACATCCGCGCCATAGCCCACCGGAACCCCGAGTTTCTGGACGAAGCCGCGATGAAGCGCTGGATCGACACCGCCCCCGACGCGATCCGGTATTGGGAGGATGTGGGCGCGATCAAATGGGCCGTCATCCCCGGCCTTGCCGATTACTTCAATGCCTCCGACGGGGCCCGCCCCGCTGGCCGCTACCTGACCAACGTCCCCTTCCCCTCGGATGAGCTGGGCGAATGGAAAGACAAGCTGCTCGTCAGCCCCTATTTCCCGGTCGGCACCGATTACGCGGAACTCTTCGCGAAGGGCCGCCGCCAGTCGGTGATGAAGGACGAGGACGCCGAGCCGAAGCAGATGCAGGGCTTCGGCCAGTCCGAACGACGCGATGCCGAACCGGCGGGGTCGGACATGCCCGACGTTCTCACCTTCGGCACCGGCGTCGTCGCCAGCTTCCTTGCCCGCGTGGCGCGCGAGCCGGGAATCACGATCAAACTCAAGCACCGCGTCACGGGCCTCAAGCATGACGGCAATGGCCGCGTGACTGGCGCCATCGCCACCACCGACGACGGCGAGGCGGAATTCGACGGCCCCGTGGTCCTCGCCACCTCGACCTTCGACAACGACCCCGATCTGGTGCGCGAATTCGTCGGGCTGGAGCCGGATCAGTGGGGCAGTGTCGGCCCCAAGACCCTGCGCGGCGACGGGATCAAGCTGGTGCGTCAGGTCGGCGGCGCGACCGTGAACCTGCCCCCCACCGCCCAGACCATGCAGCCGGGATGGAAGTCGGACTATAACGAAGGCTTCTCGTATGGCCCCGACACCGCCATGCCGCACACGATGATCGTGAACCGGGCGGGCAAGCGGTATTGCGACGACAGCTATTGGCCGGACGTGGCCGACAAGACCATGAGCAACCGGGACGAAAACCTGCCCTTCTTCCTCATCTTCGATGAACAGAGCCACCAGAAATACGGGCTGGGCATGACCCCGCCGGGCGAACCTTACCCCGAGGGCATCGTGACTACCGCCGACACATTGGCCGAGCTGGCCGAGGCGTTGGGGATCGACCCCGAGGGGCTCACGCAGACCGCCGAGACCTTCAACGGCTACGTCGCCGCCGACAACGATGCGGAATTCGGGCGCGGCACCAAGGAATTCGTCCGCCGCTTCTACGGCGACCCGAACAACAAGCCGAACCCGGTGCTCGGCACCATCGAAAAGCCGCCCTTCCACGGTATGAAACTGCGCTTCGTCGCGGCCTCGGTCGGCAACAGCGGCATCCATGTGGATGGCGAGGGCCGGGTGCTGTCCGAGGACGGCAAACCCATCCCCGGCCTGCACGCCGTCGGCTCCTGCACCGCGCAGACGGTTTCCGGCACCGGCTATAACAGCGGGATCGCGCTGGGGCGTGGGCTGGCGATGGCCTACCTCGTGTCGCGCGACATCACGGGCGCGAACTGACCGCGCCGACCCGTGCCGGACAAACCGGCGCGGGTCACATCACGTCGAAGGGCAGCCGGTTGACCTGAGAATAGGTGAGATAGGCAAGCCCCGTGCCACCGACCCCCGTCACATGCGACAGGACCGGACCGTCCGCCGCCAGCAGCGCCTGCGCCGCCTCGGCCCCCTGCCCTTCCGGCGACAGCTCCACGAAGATGATCCAGTCGACGCCGCCCGGCTCGCTGTCCACCACCCGCTCGCCGTGACAGGGCGCGACCGCGCCGATCGCTTCGACCGCCGCCTGCACCCCGGCCTCGCCGACCCCGGTCAAAAGCACGATGATCCGGCGGTGTCCGATGGGCGGCGCGTCTTCCGCATGGGCCACCCAGTTCCCGATCCGCGCGCCCAGAAACCGTGCCTCGTCCTCTTTCAACTCGTCGCGCCGGGGCCATGTCTCGATGGTGTCATGAAGCCGGTCGGGGTCCGCGAACATCACTTCCGGAATCCCCAGAAACCGATCCTCGGCCCCGCCGCCCTGCCACAGCGTGCGCATCACGTGGTTCTGCACGTAATGGCTCAGACCCGGCAGGTCTTTGGCGATCTCGGCGTGCGGACCGGACCAGTGCGCGTGAAACTCGGCCGGGGTCATCCCGTCCCGCGCGCCGATCAGCACGACCCGCTTGTTCGCTTTCGTCTCGCTCATGCGACCCCCGCTTGGTTCAGGATGCGGCGGGCAGCGGACATGACCGCCTCGCAGCGTTCGTAATGCGTGCCGTTCGGAAAGCGTGCCGTCTCCGTCGGCACCTCCACGTCGATGCGCACGTCGCGCGGCAGGGCTTGCAGGAACCCGATCAGATCGAACGCCCCCTCACCGGGAATTTTCCGGTCGTTCACGGCTTCAAACAGCCACTCGTCCCGCGCCCGCTCCAGCGGCCCGTCGCACAGTTGCGCATGGCCGATGGGCACCGCGCAGGGCTGCGACATCGACCCTATTCCGCCCTCGTTGCGGTAGAAATGCAGCACGTCCGCGCTGATCGCCGTGGCCGCATCGACCCCGCTCAGGAATTCGCACAACTGCGGATAGGTGGTGATCCTGCCGAAGGCGTGGAATTCGACATGCGGCGACATCCCATGCGCCTCGGCCAAGGGCACGAACGCCGCCAGCGTGTCCTGCGCGCGGGAAAGATCGTCGTCCCCGATCACCACCGTCAGGCACTTGGCCCCCAGCGTGCCGCCGACCTCAAGCCCGGTGCGCAGGTCGTCGGTGATCCCGTCCGGCCCCAGCCCGAACACCTCGAGGCTGTAGATCCCGACCCCCAGATCGTCGGCCTTCGCTTTCAGCGCCCGCGCCCGCTCGACACTTTCGACATAAGGCGCGCCGCTGTTCTTGCTGTGCTGCGCAAAGAGCGTGACGGTCGGACAGTCCAGCTTCGCCGCGATCTCGACCATCTCTTCCGGCTGCGCCGTGATCGCCACGAGCTGATGCAGGGAAAGCCGCTCCATCTCAGCCCGCCCGCGCGGGCAGCACCTGACGTGCCGCCCAATCTTCGAGGCTGGTCATCTCCACCGGCAGCTCTTTCAGCACCGGCCCCATATCGACGAAAAACGGCTTGTCGTCGGGATCGTTGTACCACGCGTATTTCTTGGTCATTTCGCGGGCGAGCACATCGGCGTCCAGCGTCGCGACACCCCGGAACACCTCGGCCATGATTTCACCACAGGTATCCAGCGGCATACTTTCGAACCGAAGCGGCATGTCCCAGACCTTGGACAGCCGCCGCGCCAGATCGGGGCCGCGAATGGCCTCGGCCCCGCCCAGATCGAAGATGCGCCCCGCCAGATCGGGCCGCTTTGCCGCCGCCACCATCAGCTTGCCCAGATCGGCATGGCTGATCCAGCACACGTCCAGCGTTTCGGCATGGGGATAATACAAAAGGTTGTCCCGCTCGATCGACGGCCAGGCCCAGCCTTGCAGAAGATTGTCGATATAGACCACCGGCTGCATCGTGATGACCGGCGCACCGCTTTCCATCAGGATCTCGCGCATCTCAAGCCGCGCGTCCTGCGCGGCGATCCCCATCCGCTCCGCCGGGACCGGCATCGAGGTGTTGAAGACCAGCACCTTCAGTGTGTCCGACGCCGCCGCCGCTTCCGCGATCACGCGCACGGCGGCCAGCAGCGGCTCGGCCGCCTGAAACGACGTGGACGGCAGGTTCAGAAGCACCGCCTCGGCCCCCGCCATCGCGCGGCGCAGGCTGTCGTGGTCGCCGTAATCGGCGGCCAGCGGCGTGACCCCCTCGGGCAGATTGGCCCGCGTGGGGTTGCGCGAGATCGCGGTGACCTCGTGCCCCTGCGCTGCCGCCTCGCGCACCTGCGCGATCCCCTGATCCCCGGTCGCGGAAAACACGGCGATTTTCATATCGGCCTCCTTTCGCGCCCTCCGGCGCGGGTCAGTTCAAGAGGTTCGGAAGATACAGAACGATCCCCGGCATCAGCACCAGCAGCAACAGAACCACCATGTCCGCCCCGATGAACCGGGCCGTGCCACGGAAGATCTGCCCCAGTGACACTTTCCCCACGACCCCGTTCAGCACGAAGACGTTGAGCCCGATGGGTGGCGTAATCATGCCCACCTCCAGGAGCTTGGCGAGGAAGATGCCGAACCAGAGTTCATTGACCCCCAGCGTCGCCGCCACCGGCAGCACGATGGGCAGCGTGATGATCATCGCACCCGTGGGTTCGAGGAACATGCCCAAGATCAGGTAGATGATGACGACGCCCGCAAGGAACAGGTAGGTCGACGAACTCATTGAGGCGATCACGTCCGAGATGTAGCTGTCCACACCCGACAGCGCGACGAACCGCGCCAAGAGGTTGGCCCCGATCACGATGAACAGCAGCGCCGAGGTGGTGGTAAAGCTTTCCGCCACCGAGGTGATGAAGTTGCGCCAGGTGAGCTTGCGCTGCCCCGCCGCGATCAGCACGCACAGCGCGGCGCCGACGGCCCCGGCCTCGGTCGGCGTGAACAGGCCCGCGAACAGGCCCCCGAACACGAGAAAGGCCAGAAGCAGCGCGGGCGCCACCTTGCGCAATTCGGTGAACTTCTCGCGCAGCGAATGCTTCTCGTCCGACCGCGGCGCGACCTCGGGCTTCAGCGTCGCCCAGCCGATCACCAGCACGACATAGGCGAAGGCCGAGAACAGGCCGACCCCTGCCCCGCCAAGGAACAGCTTGTTGATCGGAACCTCGGCGATGATGCCGTAAAGGATGAGCAGGATACTTGGTGGAATGAGCGCCCCGATGGTGCCCGCCGCCGCCACCGTCCCGGTGGCAAGACGCGGATCGTATCCATGCTTGAGCATTTCCGGCACCGCGATCCGGCCCATCGCCGCCGCCGTGGCGACCGACGACCCGGTGACCGCCGCGAACCCGGACGCGCCAAAGATACTGGCGACCGCAAGTCCGCCCGGTAATCGCGCGAGCCAGACCCTCGCGGCATCGAACAGCCCCGCCGTGATGCCGGAGTGATAGGCCAGATAGCCCATCAACAGGAACATCGGGATCGACGACAGCTCCCAGCTCGCCGCGAAATCGAAGGGGATGACCTTCAGCGCGCCGAAGGCCGGGCGCCAGCCGAACATGGCGTAGATGCCGGCGAAAGGAACGGTGAACAGCGCGATGGCGATCGGCACGCGCATGGCGATCAGGAACAGCAGGATGCCGATCCCGGCAAGGCCAATCTGAACGTCGGTCATTCGTCATACCCTCCGGTCGCGGTGAAGCCGGGAAACGGATGCCGCTTGTCTTCGAATGCAGTGCTGCGGGCGATGTAGGCGATGAACTTGAGCACGAAGAGCAGCGTGAGCAGCCCGTAACTCGCAGGGGCTGCGAACCGGACGGGCCAGATCGGCACCTTCATGTTGCGCTCCATCGCGAAAGACCCGGTGTGGAACTTGTCCACGGCCTCGACCCAGGTGGCATAGGTGAGCAGCGCACAGACCGCCGCGCTCAACAGGAATATCCATCCCGCCAGATGTTTCTGGCCCCGCATCGGCAGGAACTGGGTCACCACGTCCGCCGCGACATGCTGGTTCAGCCGTTCGACATAGACCAGCGGCAGGAACGTCACCATCGGCATGTAATACTTGGCGACCAGTGTCAGGGTCGCGGGCAGCGGTTTGTTGAAGAGCAACTCCATCACCACGTCGAGCGTGACCTGAACCATCATGATGACGATCGCAAAGGCGGCCAGAATGCTCAGGACAAGGGTGATGGCGTCGACGACTTTCAGCACGGATCTCATCTTGCCGGTTCGCCTCCGCCCCGTACCGGGATGCGGTCGGGGCCTGTTCTGGGGTTGGTCAGGGACGGGCCACCGATGGCGGCCCCTCCGGGTTTGAAGACGGCGGGCGCCCGGTCAGGCGCCCGCCCGCTTGGATCAATCCATGCCGTAGGAGGCGACGTCGACCTTCGACATGATCTCGTCGAGGTAAAGCTGGATGAACGGCTCCTGCTCCATCACGTCGATCTCGTTGGTCAGACCCTTCCACTTCTCGATCAGGGCCGTCACCGTCTCGATCTTCTCGTCCACGTTTTCGAGACCATACTTCTCGTTGTATTCGGCGCGGACGACCTCAAGGTCTTGGGCGATGAATTCGGCGATCTTTTCCTGATCCTCGGCCGACGCCTCGTAGACGTTCTTGCCGGCGGCGCGGAACTCTTCGATGGCCGAGATGTTGCGCTCCTTGTTCAGGATCCAGCTCACGATCGGCTGAACGGCGGCGGCGGTCAGGATGCCGCGGCGGTTCTCTTCCGACAGACCCTGCCAGGTGTCACGGTTCATCGTGGTGGCGAGACCCGCGAACATGGACCCCATGATGCCGGTGGTGAAGTGATCCGCGATCTCGATGTAACGCAGGCCGACGAGGTTCTCACCCTGGTTGAACGAGCAGTCCACGTTGCCGGTCGAAAGGGCGTCGTAGATTTCGTTGCCCGACAGCGCCACGCGCACGGCACCGAAGTAATCCGCGAAACGGCCCTGATCGGCGGCACCCGTGCGCACCTTCAGACCTTCGAGGTCGGCGATGGATTTCACCGGCTTGTTGCAGACCAGACCGTATTCAACGGCGGCGGCCCCGTTCAGATAGACCGAGTTCAGACCCTTGAGCTGCTCCTGACAGTCGGGGCAGTTCAGCATCACGTATTCCATCGACGCGCCGATGACCGCCGGGCCGGGCCACTTGGTGTCCGGGTCCGAGATCGCCAGAAGCGACAGGTCGGCGGGCAGGTTCATTTCCGAATATTCCGCCGGGAAATACGGGAACAGCGTGAACCCGCTGTCGGCCAGACCGTCGCGGATACCGCCCGACATCTCGGCAAGGCTGAGAAGCGACAGCGCGAACACCTTCATTTCGAGATCGGTGTTGGCTTCGATCGCTTCGCCGAACGCCACGGCGGCGTCGTAGTTGTAGCTGGTTTCCGGCAGGCCGACGGCATGGCGCAACGTCTGCGCCTGTGCCCCGCCCACGGTCAGCGCACCCAGCGCGAGACCCGCGACCGCGGCGCCCTTGAGCCCGGAAAACCCTTTGAAGTCCTGAATGAGTGTCATGTTGTCCTCCCAATGGGTCGGACCTTCGCCCGACCGACCTTCGTTATGTCACGCGGCAGGTCTCCTCCACCCGCCACAACGACCTTGACCGCTTCGGGCGCCAGTCGTCTGCCCCGATAGCATTACCGAAACTTTCCATTGTGTATATATAAATCTCTTCCATATGCACAATCTGGTGCGATTTTGGTGTTTTTGGGGGGCCTGCGGCGGATCGACGGCCCCGCAACGCGCGAAAAAATCGCGACGGACGGGCACCGAGATTCGCTCAGAATCACTTTGAAAAGCGCCATTAGCGCGAAACGGCCCGTGACCGCATCCCGAGTTTCGCGCATTTCGGGAGCTGTGCAAAGTGTAGACAGACTCCCATTCCAAAAATACACATGAGCGGGATAATTACACACGCAGGGCGCGGCTCGGTCTCGGTTCGGGGCATCGCGGCACCCCCTGAAAGACCCGAAAAGGCCCGCTCATGACCGCCCGTTTCCCCCACCTGTTCGCCCCCCTCAAGATCCGCGACATGGCGCTGCGAAATCGCATCATGGCCCCGCCCCACGGCCGCATCATCGCCGATCCGCAGGTGTCCGAGCGGGAATACGCCAAATACGCCGCCTACTGGCTCACCCGCGCGCGCGCCGGGCTGGGCTGGATGGACGGGGTCAACGCCTTCATCGACAACGGGATGCTGCCGCAGGGCCTGCGCCTCTCCGGCCTCGGCGCGGTCAAGCGCGGCACCATGCGCAAGCCCAACTTCCGCGACGTGTTCTCGCGCTTCGCGGACGACATGCACGCCGAGGGCACCGCCGTCACCGCCCAGATCATCATGCAGGGCGCGCAGCCGCACTCGGCCTCGGGCGTGCTCGCCAACTACACCAACAACCAGCCCACCCACATCCTGACCTATGACGAGATCCAGCGCACCATCGACGAATACGCCTTTACCGCGGCCGAGGCCGAAGCGGCCGGGTTCGACGGCGTGGAAATGCACGCGAACCACGAAGACGTCATGCAGCTGTTCATCTCGCCCTACACCAACCGGCGCACCGATGCCTACGGCGGCGACTTCGACGCCCGCCTGCGTTTCCCTATGGAAGCCTTCGCCGCCATGCGCACCGTCACCGGCCCCAGCTTCGTCATCGGGATGCGCTTCAACATGGACGAGTTTTTCGAGGGCGGCTACGACCTCGCCGAAGGCATCCGCATCGCGCAGGCGTTCGAGGCGTCGGGTCATATCGACTACCTCCACTGCGTGATCGGCAACAACTGGGGCGCCCCCAGCTATGTCCAGCCGCACGTCTTCGGCCCCGCCCAGTGGGCCGACATGGCGGGCAAGTTCCGCGCGGCGCTGTCGATCCCCGTCATCTACGGGGGCCGCGTCAGCGACCCCGAGGCGGGCGAAGCCGTGCTGGCCGAGGGTCACGCCGATGTCGTCTCCATCGCCCGCGCGTTCTTCGCCGACGAGGATTTCGTCGCCAAGGCCCACGCGGGGGCATCGGACACCATCCGCCCCTGCATCGGCTGCAACGATTGCCTGCACGCCGCCGCCATCGACGGCCTGCCCTTCGGCTGCTCCGTGAACCCCCGCGCGGGGCGCGAGGCCGAGCCGGCCCCCGCCCCGGCCCCGACACCGCGCCGCGTCACCGTAGTCGGCGGCGGCCCGGCGGGGATGGAGGCGGCCGCCGTCGCCGCCGAGCGCGGGCATCACGTCACGCTCTGGGACCGCGCGCCCCAGCTTGGCGGCCTGATGCGCGTCGCGGGCACGGTGCCGGAAAACGCGGCCTACCTCGCCTTCATCGACCACCAGACCGCGCGCCTCACCGAAGCGGGCGTGACCCTGAAACTGGGGGAGGAGGCGACGGCGGACACGATCCTCGCGGACGCGCCCGATGTGGTCCTGCTCGCCACCGGCACCCGGCCCCGAAGCCTCGACGCCCCGGGCGTCGATGCGCCCTTCGTGGTCGAGGGGCGCGACGTGCTGATGGGCACCGCCGACGTGGGCCGGAACGTCGTCGTCATCGCGCGCGAAGATCACATGCAGCCCCTGACCGTGACCAGCGCGCTTCTCGAACGCGGCTGCTCGGTCCGGGTCATCTATCAGACACCGGGCGTCGCCCCCGGCGTCGGCAAGTATTCCATCGGTGGCATTCTGGGCAAACTCACCGGACAGGGCGCGACATTCACCGTCATGACCCGCGTGGCCGGGATCGCTCCCGACAAACTCACGCTGAAATGTGTCTATTCCGGCGTGGAAAGC
Source organism: Maritimibacter sp. (assembly GCF_016774595.1). NCBI lineage: Bacteria > Pseudomonadati > Pseudomonadota > Alphaproteobacteria > Rhodobacterales > Roseobacteraceae > Maritimibacter > Maritimibacter sp. Next base: position 226,507 of record NZ_JACBWT010000003.1, on the reverse strand, counting down.
GAGATGACGGATTTCGACACCGTGGTTCTGGCCTGCGGCGGCACCCCCGATGCCGGGCTCTATGATGCCCTGAGCGGCAAAGGCCCCGAGGTGAGGATCTTCGGCGACGCCTATGTGCCGAACCGCATCCTGCACGCCACGCGTCAGGCCTTTGAAAACGCCTGCCTGATCTGAGTCTACACCGCGTCCTCCTCGAAGGCCCCCGGCACGAGTTCCTCCCAGAACGCCGCGATCCGTTCCGCGTTCAGCGCGCTCATCCAGCCGTGCCGCTCGAAATCGTCGCGCGCCGCACCGTCGAGCCGCGACAGGAACATGCGCTTGTCCGCATCCCGCTGCGTCGGCGTGCGCCCCTCGACCAAGGCCTTGATCCGGGCCAGCCGCCGTGCCCGCTCGCTCGACGGGGCCGGGGTCGCGGCCCCCTGCCCTTCTCCGCCGTAATCCGCCTTCAGCGCCGCCGACAGATACCGCACCGGGTCACGCACCCCGTCCTGCCCGGCGACGTAATCGACCTTGCGCGTCACATAGGCCTCGCCATGTTCCGCGATCCACTGGCGCGCCAGCCGGTCGCTCACCCCAAGGTCGCGCAACCGCCGATAGACCGGGCCATTCCGGATACCCTCGCCGTCGTCCAGATCGAGGATCGCAAGCTGCGGGTTCTCTTCGATCAGGAACCGGATGTCGGTGACCTGCCGCCCCATCTTCTTCACCTCCGGCGTGACGATGATGTTCGACGTCTTGTTCACCTCGGCCACCGCCGGCTTGATGATCTTCGCGTTCAGGTGCTTGTAGCTTTCGTAATACGCGCTGTCGGCCACCCCCATGAGCCGCCGGAACAGATCGAGCGACCACCACCCCGTGCTCCCCGTCCGCACGAAGCGGTAACAGTTCTCATAAAGCGCCAGCGCGTGACCCGATGTGAATCGCCGCTGGATGTTCAGGTTGATGAGCGCAAAGACTTTCGGATCGTGCAGCTTCTCGGCCAGCGCGTCGGAATAGGCGTATTCGCAGATCCCGCCCTTGAGCTTGGCATAGGACAAAAGCGAGGACACGCCCCACTCCTGCCGCCCCTGCTCATCCAGCATGTCCCATTCCGCCACCGTCTCGGCCAGCCCGCGCAGGCTATCCTTGAGCGTGTCGAAATCGTTGGAGTTGTAGCCGATCATCATACACAGCGTGCGCGCGTCGATCTGGTGGCGGCGGCTGGTGGTCAGTGTGTCATAGGCGTTGAGCAGCAGCACATTGCTCAATTTCCTCTGTAATAGAGTCAGTTTTCCCGACACGTGAATGGCCGCCACGTGTTTCTTCACGGCCCCGCGTCTGAGGGATCCGGTCAGCCGATCCCGCGCAATCTCGTCCATACTGTCACCTGCTCGTTCTTTTTTTTCAGTCTCCGCGATAAGGCACCCGCGATCAAGTCTGCTCTTGGCACCTATGGGTCCGTCCCGTATCCGGGTTCCTGACGGATCGTGCCACGGGCGAAAGGGACCCGCTTACGGGACGGGGCTGTGGACAAGTCCGGGCGCGGGAGTTGGAAAAGGCCCTAATACGGCAGAAAACCCTTGTTTCCGAACGAATCGCTGCCCCTGCCCTGCGAATCGGAGTCCCTCCTCCCGTATCCGGGTGCCTTTCATCCCGATCTCAGGCGCCCTTCGACCCGTATTCAGGTCCGCTTTTGGCCGTAAGGCATTGGTAAATCGTCATTTCCTTCGGTCAAAGTCTTTAAAGTTCTGAAAGAAAACCTAAACGGGACGGTCTGTGCTTTCTGAATTCTTCAGGATTTTTCGATGCACAATCCAAACCGATTCACTTGTGCCCCGGCATGTGCGATAGTTTCCACGATATCGCAGGAAATAGCGAACATTGAGAGGCACTCATGGCACCAAAATCTCCGGGCAAACAGGATCTCCCCCCCTACTTCAACATCGATCCGGGTTTCGCCGCGAAACGTCTGGCCGATCCTATCGAGACGTCCCGATTCGCAAAAGCCGCCGCCTTCGCCATGCGCGGACGCGACGACCTCGCCAAACGCGGCTATGCGCCCGACGGCAACAAACGGCTCCGCAAGTTCTCGATCTGGGAAATCACCCGCTACCTGATCCCCGTCGCCGCCGCCCATCTGCGGCGTGTGCTGAAGGCCAACCCCGATCTTCCACAGGGCGAGGGCGAGGCGGGGGCGAAGTGGTTCACGCTGGAAGAGGTGATGGAGATTCGCGACCACTTCGCCACCGAGGGCGCCTCCGGCAAAGCCTACAAATCGTGGCGGCCCGAGGGGCTTCCGGCCAAGGTTGTGGCGGTCGCGAATTTCAAGGGCGGGGTCGGCAAGACCTCGACCGCCGCCCATCTGGCGATGAGCGCGGCGCTCGACGGCTACAAGGTGCTCGTGATCGACCTCGACAGCCAGGGGTCGATGACCTCGATCCTCGGCGGCAAGGTCGAGGACGAATGGATGACCGCCTTCCCCCTGATCGCGCGCGATTTCGCCAAGACGCTGACGGCCGAGAACGAGGTGCGCGAACGCTCCGGGCAGGCCCCCTACCCGTTCGACGAAAGCCTGACCGAGGCGATGCAGGTTTCGCCGCGAAACCTCGTCCAGAAAACGCACTGGCCCAACATCGACCTGATCGGCGCGCAGCTGAACCTGTACTGGGCCGAGTTCCAGGTGCCCGTCTGGCGGATGCAGGTCCGGTCCTGGGCGCTGTGGGATGCGCTCCAGAACGCGCTGGAGGATGGGGGGCTGCTGGATGAATACGACATCATCCTGCTCGATACGCCCCCTGCCCTCGGATACCTCACGATCAACGCGCTGGCCGCCGCCGATATTCTGCTCGTGCCGCTCGGGGCATCGTTCCTTGAATTCGATTCGACGGGTCGGTTCTTCGACATGATCTATTCCACCTTCGCCTCGATCGAGGAGGGTGAGAACCGGGTCAGGCGGCGCGACAATCTGCCGGAAATGCAGTTCGAATGGGATGCCGTCCGGGCCATCATCACCCGGTTCGACGCCGGACAGCAGGCCGATCTGGCGAACGTGATCCAAGCCTATTTCGGCGACTTCATGACCGCCTACCGGCAGGAGCTGACCGCAATGGTCGGACAGGCGGGCGAGCAGGTATCGGGGATATACGAGACCGACTACCGGGACTTCAACCGCGAGACTTACGTCCGTGGGCGCGAGACGTTCGACGGCACGTGGGCCGAGGTCAAATCGCTGATCCTCGGGTCGTGGTGGCGCGATCAACAGATGGAAAACGCGGAAAGCGAGGAGGCGTGATAGATGGCCAAGCGACGTAAACTCGAAGCGCCGAGCGCCGATGATCTGACCCGGCTCGAAGCGGAGTTCCAGCGCGACACACCGCTCAAGGGTCCGATGTCGGCCCCCATCGCGCAGGTGGCCGCCGACACCGCGCAGGCCGCCGATCTGCGCTCGACCGAAGAGCGGGCGGAAGCCGCGCGCAACCGGACCGATGCGGAGCGGCTGCGCGAGGCCGAGGAGGCGGGGCGGCTGATCGTGGAAATCCCGCTCGACGAGATCGACGAGATGGCCGTGATCCGCGACCGCATGTCGATGGATGCCGAGGAGTTGGAGGAACTCAAAAGGTCGATCGCATCGCATGGTCTGCGCCTGCCGATCGAAGTGTTCGAGCGGTCCGAGCCGGGCGGCGAAAAGCGGTATGGCCTGTTGTCGGGCTACCGCCGGTTCATGGCGATGCGCAGTCTGCGGGAATTGTGGAGCGGGGACCGCTACGGCGCGATCCGGGCCGTGGTGCGCGACCCCGGCGCCATGGGCGGCACCTTCGTGGCGATGGTCGAAGAGAACGAGGTGCGCGCCGATCTGAGCCATTTCGAACGCGGGCGCATTTCGGTGCTGGCCGCGCAGGAGGGCGCGTTCGTCAACACCGAGGCGGCGGTCGATGCGCTGTTCGCGACGGGGTCCAAGGCCAAGCGGTCCAAGATCCGGTCCTTCGCGCTGATCTTCGAGGAGTTGGGCGACATGCTCGTCTTTCCCGAAAGCCTGCGTGAAAAGGACGGGCTGAAACTCGCCTCGGCGCTTCGGTCGGGGGGGGAGGCGGCGCTACGCGATGCGCTGGCGCAGGCCGCGCCCGACACGCCGGAGGATGAGCTACAGGTGATCCTGTCGACTATCGAGGCGATGACCCCCGCAGCCGTCGATCCGTCGCGCGGCGGGCGGCCCAAGCGGAGCACGACGCGCAGCCGCACGACCGATGCCGGGGTGCGGGTCGAGGTCGAGCAGGACGGGTCCGACTGGGTGCTGCGGCTGTCGGGCGAGCGGGTCAACGGCGAGTTGATGCGCACCATCGCGCAGGAGGTCGAGGGGCTACTGTCACGCGCCTGACAGGTTTCGCGGCGAAACCAAAGGTTAACGAAGAGGGCCCGTATCGCGCGGGCCTTTTTTGGTTTCTCAAACCTGCTGTCTGGGTGAGGATGACGAGGAAGCGGGCCGGGCGGCCGCGAGTCCGGGCCGTCCGGACAGTTAAGCGTATCGGACCCGGAAGCTCGGTCCGGCAGGGCGCTTTCGGGGGGGGGCGTTGTCATGGTCTAGGGCGTCTTAGCGGGGCGCCTGAAAACGCAGACTTATTGGACATAACGCAGCCCCGCAGAGCGGGGCGGTTTGAATGGCATTTAATGGACAAAAGCGCCGCCGAAGTGTAGGGTCTGAGCATGACATTTGCCCGGCCGGATCACATCAGAGACGTCGATACGTTACCCCGGATGCCGGCCTGGGTCACCTCCACGCGTGCTGAAACCCTTGAAGATGGTGCGTTTTTGTCAGGCGCGGCGCTGAACCACCTGCATCTTGTGTTGGGACGCGAGGAGGTGCCCCAAGCCTTGTTGCGGGACCGGCTCGCGCTGCGTGCGGCCGAGGCTTGCGTCGCGTTCTCAGGACGGTCGGAGCGGGCAGGGGAGTTGCGCGATGCGGTGCACCTGCTGCGTCCCGGCGATCTACCGGGACCGGCCGGTGAAACCTACCATATCTGGCGTCGTGCGGTGGAGCGGCCGGTGTCGATCAAGGCTCTGGGTCGGGCCTTGCCGGCCTTCGAGCCGGGTCAGATCGCCACGTGGCTCGATGCCGGGAAAGGGTTGCCGGTGACCCGGGCCGCGATGGTGTTGGAGGTGGTGCTGCGCGAGGTGCCGCGCGCCGATTTGGCAGCGTTGATCCTTGCGGACGCGGCTTTGGCTCAGGCGCTTGATTGGGAGCATCTTGTGCCGTTGCTGGCTGCGGGCCCGAAACGCGCCGATCTGCGCAAGCAGGGTGATGACCTTCGCTTGGCCTGTCATCGCGCACTCATCTCGTCGGCGATCGAGGCTGTGCGGCAGGTCGCCGACCTCGCGCGGAGAGCGGCGCATCTGAAGGCGGTCGCACCCAAGCTCCGGGCCAAGGGGGCAGGCGACGCGGTCGAGATGTTCCTGACCCGGGACGCCGTGGCGCCGTCTGCCTTGCCTTTGCCGGATCGCGCCGCGCGGCGGCTCTGCGATCGGCTCGTCGACCTCGGCGCGGTGCGCGAGCTGACCGGGCGCGACACCTTCCGGCTTTACGGGGTGTAGCGATGGCGAAGGATCGCTCTGACCCCGAACTGGATCGTGAGCTGCCCGACCTGCCGCCGGAGCTGCGCTGGCGCGAATGGATGCGCCGGATCGAGGCGGTGCTCTTCGCCTCTGCCTCCCCTGTGCCGCGCGAAGATCTTGCCCGTGTAGTGGGGCAGGGGGTGTCGGTCGATCTGCTGATCGAGGACCTCGCCGCCGATCTGGAAGGGCGGGCCTTCGAGATCGCGCAGGTCGCTGGCGGCTGGATATTCCGGACGCGACCCGCCTACGCGCCCTCGATCCGCGCCGCCGCGGATGTTGAGGACCAGTTGCTCGACCTGAGTGAATTCGACGTCGCGGTGCTGGCGGCCATCGCTTACCACCAGCCGATCACGCGCGACGGGCTGAAGGACATCTTCGGCAAGGAGATCAGCCGCGACCTGATCGGCCGACTGCATGCGCGCGACCTGATCGGGACCGGGCCAAGGTCACCCCGGCGAGGGGCCCCCTATACCTTCGTTACCACGGAGCAGTTCCTTGTCGCCTTCGGTTTGGAGAGCCTGTTCGATCTTCCGGATCGGGAGCAGCTAGAGGATGCGGGGGTTCTGGCGGAAGCACCACAAGTCGATTTCAGCTGACGCATTGCCGGTCTCCGTTGCCGATGCCTGACGCAAACTCTGTCGTTCTGCTTATCGTTTCATCTGCAGTGCAACGTTTCATGCGGAGAGCCAGAAATACTCACAATTTCAATGTGATAATCGTTGCATCCCTGTGAAGACGTCCACTTGCTCGATTCTGGTCGAGAGGATGTTGTCGCGTACGCCCGCGAGCAGTTCTTCGTCTGTTTTGGGCTGGAAGACCTTCGCGAACTTCCCCACTTGGAGCAACTGGTGAATGCTGTGTTGGTCGCTTCGCTGTGAGAGCGATGCAGTGTTCGCATGCTGTGACCCGTTTACACGATCTAAACGAGTTTCGAATATTTCGAGTGTTGCGATTGTTTCGAATGACGGATAGCCTATATCCAACACGAGACGAGAGAACCGGAGAGAGAAGATGAACGCCCTCAGAAAAGAGGCGTTCTTTGATCGTTTGCCCGACGAGGTCGAGATCAAGAACGCCGAACAACTCAGAGCGATTGTCGCCTCCCAGATCAAGGAAGGCGAACCGACAAAGCTGTCGCTCGCCCTGGAAGGCGGCGAAGTTCGCACCGTGACGCTTGCGCCGGCCTTGACGGCTTCGCTACTCGAAGTGCTGCGGCTTGTCTCGAGCGGTCGCGGGTTTCGGATGATTCCCGTCGAGTCAGAGTTGACCACGCAGCAGGCGGCGGACCTTCTCAATGTGTCCCGGCCGTTCCTGGTAAAGCTTCTCGAGGAAGGCGAGATTCCGTTTGCGAAGACCGGCCGTCATCGCCGTGTTCGTGCCGACGACCTCTTTGCCTACAAGGAGAAGCGTGATGCGTCTCGCTCGGATGCTTTGAGTGACCTTGCTGCAATGGATGCGGAAGAAGGTCTTGTATGAACCGACACGCAGATCGGTTCACGGCTCTCCTCGATGCTTGCGTCCTTGGCGGAGCGCTTCGCAGAAACATGCTCCTGAGCCTGGCCGAGGCCGGCTTGTTCCGGCCTCGGTGGAGTAGTCGCATCCTTGACGAGACCCAGAAAGCGATCAGCCAGATCACCAAGGGCGAAACCGATGGTTCCCGGCAAAGGGCGGCAATCGAGGCAGCATTTCCTGATGCTTTGGTAACTGGTTATGAAATCTTCGAAGACAAGCTCGCGTTGCCCGACCCCAACGACAACCACGTGCTGGCAGCGGCCATCGCGACGTCTGCTTCAGTCATCGTGACGGACAATCTTGCCGACTTTCCTTCCGCGGTTCTGGACTCGCACGCAATCCAGGCGATTTCCGCCGACGACTTCATCGCCGATACAATCGAGCTGGATCCCTCGGAGGCCATTCTGGCCCTGCGTCGCATGCGGGAGCGCTTCAAGAACCCCGCGCTCGATGTTGCGGCTTTGATTCACAAGTCAGAAGCGCAGGGCCTATTGCAGGTTGCAACCTTCATGGACGAGTACCAGTCGTTCCTGTGAGGAGACGACTGGTGGATGTTATAGCACAGGCATGAAGTACTTTCGGCGATTGTGGCCGACTTTGAGCCCCGCCGGACGTGCTAAGCGGTCCGTGGTAATCTGTCATCACCGATCCATCTTCAGTCGAGGAGCCTCTCCAGCTCTTCCCCTTGGGCGGCATGCTTCTTGGGGTTCCCTGTCTTCAGCTTGTTCACGTTGATCAGTTTCCATCTGACGGCGGGCAACCCCGCGGCTTGTGGGCGTTCGATCGCTTGGAAGTCCGGCTCACCTTCATGCAAGGTTCTCAGAAATCTTTTCGCGTCATCATTGAGGCGGGATCGAATATCCCCGATTAGGCGGGCGCGTGTGGCGAGAAGTTCCGCAAGGTCGACCGTTTCCTTCGTCATGCCCTCGAACTCTCGCGCATAGGGCTGATCGAGATTGGTCAGGTTGGGGTTCAGCAATTCATGCGGCGGGCGCGGTGAACTGGCCACATAGATCAGGAAGGTGCGGAACAGCTCGTCCGTGAGGCCCTCATTCTCGTAGAGCAACTTCACGTCATACAGATCGCGCGGGTGCTGGCGATCGACCGCCGCATGCAGCTTGCCTCCGAACAGATCCTCGAAAGAGACGATGTTCATCTCGGCGTACCCAAATTCATCCTCGACGGCTGCTGAGACTTGGCGTGGTTCCGGATCGTGGACAACGCCCCGGGTGACGGGGGAGGTCTCGATCTTGATCTCGGCCGTGCCGAGGCGCGCGAGAGCCCGCGTGGCGCCGCCGCCACCGCCGGCAATGCGCTGCGTTTTGGCGCCGGTGATGCCGCCCTCGATCGCGGCGGCAATCCGGTGCATGGCCGCGTTGATCTCGGCGAGGCTCTCTTCGCGGCCTTTGACAGGCAGGTAGGTCAGATCGATATCGACCGAGAGCCGTGGCAGGTCGCGATAGAAGAGGTTAATAGCCGTCCCGCCCTTCAGCGCAAATATCTGCTCCTTGGCGACATACGGGAGTATGCGCACGAGCAGCTCCACTTGGGCGGCATAGTCTTCACGCGCCATCGCCAAGCTCCTTTCTCACAAACTCCTCGGGCACCATGATCCGGTAGCGCGGATGTATCTTGCCGCCTTTGACCAAGGCACGGTCGCCGCTGCCGAGATCGAATTCGTCCGGATCGAGGCGCTTGCGCCAGGCATGATCGTGGCGATCTGCAAAAACGAAGAACAGGCGTTTGACCTTGATCTTCTTGCAACTGCTGAGAAGAGCCGAAAGGGTCCTCGGGCGCAACGTCGTCAGGCTTTCGAACGCCATGTCGAGGTTATGAAAGCTTTCATGATCCGGTAACTCGTCCAGCGCTTCGAGGATGGCGCGTTCCGGCGAGGACATCACCAATCTCCAGTCCCATGGCAGGGGCGATATTGTCTGATTGATGCCATGCCGTGCATCATCAACGCCCAGCTCCGGATCGGAGAACAGCGATACGTTTCGGGTGCGGAGTTGGGCGTTGAGCGGCAGTTTTTCGAGCCAAGTTGGGATTTTTGCGCCGTAGACCGAGACGGTGCTCGTATCACCAAGCGAGAGATAGTGCGCATATCCTTGCAGGCTCAGTGCCGTCACTCCGCCAACATGGACAGGGTAATGCATGATGTGCTGAAGCGAGAGCAGGCAGGTCTTCCAGTCCAACGTGTTCGTGACATCAGTGCTTGGTGCCGGGCGGCGGAAGATACCTCGGCCGAGGCGTTCCAGCCAGCCGCGCTGGACATAGGCGTAGGACGAACGCCGGCCTATTTTGTGGCGCTCAAGCCAGGGGGAATCCACGAGGAACCCCGCGGGGACAGCCTCAAGAAGGCTCTTTATTTTTTGGTGTTCTTGTCCACTCATAAACGACATAATGGCAGATTCTTAAAGATGGCGCCACCAATCTCTGTAGATATGTTCCTATTAGTCTATCAAAAATCGACAAAATAGGAGCTTTTTAAAGAATTTGACTGTGAGCTCCCAGACACTCTCAATAAAGCTGGGTGGGTAGAGGGGGAAGCGGTCATTCGCTGCGCTGTGTGTCGAAGTCTGCGCTGCAGACGAACTGAGCTTTCGTTGCGCCCAGGACGAACGGCAGTAATACGCAAGAAGTAGAGGTTTAGCGCGCTGCTCTGAACAGGCTGGACGGCGCAGAACTTCGCCGTGTAATCATGTGTCGAGCATGTCCCATTCGTCTCCCAAGACCCAACGCAGAGCGGAGAGCTTGCCATTCAACATACCCCATTCGAAATCATCCCATGGCCCGAGGTTTGCTATTCCGACCTCCTGACGAGTTCGCTTGCCAGCAGCAAGTGCCTCTTCCCAGATGGTATCAAGTATCTGGTCCGATCTGTAAGGCCCTCGAGAATAGTCAGACTCAGGCACGACCTTCGTAAGGCCCTGTTCGACGCGGTAGCGAAGGTTCATGTGTCGGTTATACCAGACTTGTTGGTAAAGAAGGTGCGCCGCCTCGGTCAGTTCCGTCAACGTGCGGAATTCAGGGCTATATCCCAGTTCGAAATCCCCCAGTTCTAGTGCGCCGGGGTCTGTCTCTTCGACGAACCTGCCAATGTCCAAAATGTATTGTGACCGATCACCGAAGGCGTGAGCAAGTTCGGGATGCGGCGTGCGGTTGTCACCTCGGGGGTCACTAAAATCGGTATGATTGGTCGTCGCGAAACCGAACGCGATGTGATCCCTGACAGGCTCCTGTCGCATTTCGTCATAGACCTCGAAGAGGATTGCGTCGGCGATACTGCCTTTGTCACGATGGCAAGGTGCTTCGCCATACAGGGAGCGACTTGCCGCCCTTGCCCGGTGGAAAATGGAAGTTTCGACATTGATGTTCTCGCCGTGATCCATCAGTTCCTGCACCTGATCCACGATGCCACCCTCTTGAGTAGCGTTCGAAAAATCTATGCCCTGCAGAACGTCCAGCGCCTGCTTAGCGATGTCTTGGTCTGCATGTCCTGTCAGAGCGTAACGGAGCGATTTCAGGTGGGACTGTAAGGCCTTCGTGGATTGCGTTGCCACCCTATCCTTGTTTCGGGCGAATTCTTCGCGGACGATATCAGGCACAATTATTTCGAGTTGGGCATTGTCACACATCTCATGAAGAGCGCGGACCAGTGGCGCAGCTCGATAGCTCCCCGCCATGTCCAGCCAAACGCTGGTGTCGATCAGCACTCTGTAGAGCGATACTGCCATTCTCATTGCCCCCTAAACCAACCGTTGGCTTGTCAGCACGGGCGCAGGCGTGAACTTCTTCATCAGACGCCTTTTCGATTGCAGACCTGGGTTTCAGGCAATTTAGTATATCTCGCAGTCGCACTTAGTGAAAAGCCGCCATTCAAACACAACGCGGCGTCCGAAACCTGGGCTCATTTTCTGCCATTCGCTGCTCAAAGGACGAATGACCGCCCTGGGCCGATCCCAGCCAATTTAGGCACCGAACGCGAAGGTGCTTTTGCGTCGCTCGCATCTGCAAAGGTAAAGGCCCAATGTATCCTCCATGGCGCCCCGCATTTGGTCATGGTCCAATCAGGCGGCGTGCATCCGGGCTGTGTCTTCTCTTCATCCAACTTCCGAACCGAGTTGGCATGATCTGGAACTAAAGGCGAACATATTGGAGCGACAGGGCGTTTCGGCTAGAGTTGTCGCATGGACGATGCGCCCAACATTGTGGAATGCCGCGTTGAGCCTTTCGGCTCGTCATGCTCTGTCGACCTGAAACGTATCGATGAGGCGCTGAATATGCGTCGATATTATCACATTAGCCTGCAACCGGATTTGTTCGGCGGCGTGGATGTGGTGCGGGAGTGGGGACGGATTGGTCGTCGTGGTCAATCCTTGATCGAACGGCATCCAGACGAGCAGTCAGCGATGGCGGCAATGAGGGCTCGCGAAGCGGTGAAACGCAAACGTGGATACGGATCGAGGTCGTCGATCTAGGTCAATTCACCGGACTTTGCCAAACGGGCCAAGCTCAAGCGTGAGACGTTGGATCGGTATCTCGGCAGCCTGATCGATGGAGGTCATCGATTGGTCGGTATCGAAGTAAAGGCGGCAACCAAAGTTACTGCTGGTGATTTCAAGCACCAGAAACGGTTCGCCAAAGACGGACCGTGAAGGGGACGTGGAACCGTAGGTCTTCTGTTCTACCTAGTTCAGGAGAAGCTCACCATGTGCGACGTTGACTTCGCACTGCCGCTCGGCGCGCTATGGGCGGCAGTGGACCTGGGATAGCCGAGGCTCGAGTTCGAGTCGTGGGGCACGGCCCAGCAAGGGACAGTTTGGGGATCGCTCCGCCAAGTCGGGCGCGCAGAGCGTGGCACTTGTTTACGCCTTCGCGGACTTTTCGATGCCGTGGCCAAAGGGTGTGCAGCCCTTGCGTTCCAAAGACATAGCTCTATCAACTTGCGCGGTATCGTCCCGGAGGAGCCTCGCCGATGCGCATGCGCGACACATTCATCAAGCCGATGCATCCCGAGGGTCGGCGGTTCGTGGCGATCTTCGTGGTCGTTACGGTGGGTCTGTTCCTGATCTCGGGGTTTCTTGGCTGGATCGGCGTCGGGCTAACCGTCTGGTGCTATTACTTCTTCCGGGATCCGGAGCGGGTCACGCCGCTACGGCCGGGCGTCGTGGTCAGCCCGGCGGATGGGATTGTGTCACTGATCGAACCGGCTGTCCCGCCCGTCGAGCTTGGTATGCCGGACGTGGCGCTAACGCGTGTGAGCGTGTTCATGAGCGTGTTCAACTGTCACGTGAACCGGGTGCCGGTGACGGGTGAGATTGCTGCCATTGCCTACCGCCCCGGCAAGTTCTTCAACGCCTCGCTCGACAAGGCCAGTGTGGACAACGAGCGCAACAGCCTGCGCATCCGTATGACGGACGGGCGCAATCTGGCGGTTGTTCAGATCGCCGGACTGGTGGCGCGGCGCATCGTGTGTTTCGTGAAGGTGGGCGATACCCTGACCACCGGCGAACGGTTTGGTCTGATCCGTTTCGGGTCGCGGCTTGACGTTTACCTGCCAGAAGGGGTCGAGCCGATCGTCGCGCTGGGACAGACGATGATCGCGGGCGAATCCGTGATCGCGGAGCTGACGCAACCAACAGAAGGGTAGGGGACAGCACATGCCTGACACCCCGAACAAAGCGCCGACCGAGTTCGCGCTGATTCAGCTTCTGCCCAACATGCTGACCATCGTCGCGATTTGTGCGGGCCTGTCGGCGATCCGGGAGGGTTTCGGGGCGACTACGCGACGGCGGTGCTTCTTATCCTTGCCGCCGCCGTGCTCGACGGCCTCGACGGTCGGATCGCGCGGCTCTTGGGCAGCGACAGCGCGATTGGGGCCGAGTTGGATTCGCTTGCGGATTTCCTGAACTTCGGTGTCGCCCCTGCACTGGTTCTTTACTTCTGGGTCTTGCAGGACCTGCCAAGCGTCACATGGCTTGCCGTGCTCGCCTATGCGGTCTGCTGCGTGATGCGCCTTGCGCGGTTCAATGTCAGCGATAAAGCCAAAGAGCCTACTGCGGACCGTGCGTATTTTGTCGGTGTGCCTGCCCCGGCCGGCGCGTTCCTTGTCATGCTGCCGATGTTCGTATCCTTCGCGTTCGCGGACGTGCCTCTGGTGCCCGGCTACGTCATCGCGGTCTACATGGTCGGAGTTGGGCTCCTGATGATCAGCCGCATCCCGACCTGGTCCTTCAAGAAGACCAAGGTGTCGCGCCACAATGTGAAGTTCTTTCTCGTCGGGTTCGCCGTGCTCTCGGCTGCGCTCCTGATCGAGCCGTGGGTTTCGTTGGTCGTGATTTGCCTTGCCTACATCGGCATGGTCATCTGGGCCTTGCTGGATCGCAGGACACGCTGAAACAGACCGGGAGCGGGGCATTGGACATCAAGGCCGTCAAGACATCCTACGCCCGTTGGGCGCCGGTCTATGATCGGACGTTCGGAGCCATCACCAACACCGGGCGGCGCCGGGCGGTGGCGTTCGTGAACGGCCTTTCGGGGCGGGTCCTTGAGGTCGGCGTCGGAACGGGGCTTGCATTGCCGCACTATCGTCCCGACCTCGAAGTGACCGGCATCGACTTCAGTGACGAGATGCTGGCCAAGGCCCGTGCGAAGGTGCGGGACATGGACCTGAACCACGTGGTGGACCTGCGCCAGATGGACGCCCGGGCGCTGGATTTCCCCGATGCAAGTTTCGATACGGTGGTCGCGATGCACGTGCTTTCGGTAGTGCCGGACCCCGAGAAGGTCATGTCCGAGATCGCCCGTGTGTGCAAACCCGGTGGGCGCGTCGTCATCACCAACCACTTCAAGCGCGACGACGGCCTGCTGGCGATGGTCGAACGGGTCGCCGCACCGCTGTCCAACGTTCTCGGCTGGCACTCGGACTTCGAGATCGAGACTGTTTTGCAGGAGGATGATCTTGCCATCGAGGAGAAGCGGCCGTTGCCGCCCATGGGCATGATGACCTTCCTCGTTCTCCGGAAGTCGGCCTGACCGAGGAACTCGCGCGGTTCAGCCTCTTAGTGCGGCTTCGCTGACTTTCAGCGCCGGGTCCACTGCCACGTTATCGATGAGGCGCACCCCGTCGAACCAGGCGGCGAGCAGGAGGCGTGCTGCTCCGTTTGCGGCTGACAAAACGTGCGCGGTTGCACCGGCCGGAGCCGGGGCAGGGGATCATTCCTCGCGCCAGCCCTGTTCGATCCAGTCCGACACGCTGCCGGGCCAGGTGAGCGGTTCGCCATCTGCGCCGCGCAAAACGCCGCTGTCGAACAGGAAGCGGGCCATCGTCTCCAGCCGCTCCTCGTCGATCGAGCCCACCGGGGTCGCGCCATCGGTGAGGTAGCCGCCCTCGTCGATCACGCGCATCGAGCCGCGCACGAGATCCTCGTTGGGGAAGTCGCCCGCCGCGATGAGGATCTCGGCCGCCGCGACGGGATTCTGCGCGGCCCAGTCATAGCCCCTGCGCGTGGCCTCCATGAAGGCGTCGACTAGTTCCGGGTTCTCTGCGAGGGTTGCGGTTTGCGTGCCGATATAACCGCCCTGCGGCTCCGGCACGCCGTAGTCCTGATAGAGGAAATACGACTGGTCGCGGCCCAGAAGCTCGCTGTTCACGCCCTCCCATGTCGCCACCTCGAGGGTGAAGTCCACCGCGCCAGTGGCGAGCGCTTCATAGGCGCCGGTGCCCAGGGTCACGGTGTCGTAGTGGGGGTTGCCGCCGTCATTCTCGATCATGGTCGAGATCAGCGCGTCCTCCCACGCGCTGCCGAAGCCCGCGTAGGTTTTGCCTTCAAGGTCCTTGGGGCTGGAGATCTCCGGGTGGTCGGAGTTGTAGACCAGCCGCCCGGCCTCGCGCTGCATCGTGACCCAGAGCCCGGTGATCGGCGCATCGCCGGCCTTGGCGCTCATAAAGCCGAGCGCGGTCATGTAGGCGAAATCCACCGCGCCAGCCGCCAGAAGCGCGGTCGAGGCGCTGTCGGAATAGGGGAGAATTTCCACGTCCAGCCTGGCCTCGTCAAAATACCCGTTCTCCTGCGCGACGACCAAGCCGATGTGGTTGGTGTTGAGCGTCCAGTCGAGTGCGATACTCACGTCTTCAGCCCAAGCGGCAGGGGCCGCGAGGACGGTGGCAAGTGTGAATGCGGTGGATTTCATGGGGTCTCCTCCAATAGCATGGTTCTCAGTGTCGATCGGATCTCGGCCAGCGCGGCCTCGGTCCGCGCAGCGCGCGGTGTGGGGATCGGAATGTCGGCGGTGATGCGACCGGGACCGCCCGCCATGACGAGAATGCGGTCGGCCAGTTGGGTGGCTTCATAAAGGTCGTGCGTGACCATCAGCACCGTGCGCGGCTGCGCCTCCAGCCGGGCGACGAGCCAGTTTTGCATCCTGAGCCGCGTCACCGCGTCTAGCGCCGAGAACGGCTCGTCCAGCAGGAGAACCGGCGTGTCCTGAACGATGGTGCGCAGGAAAGCCGCCCGCTGGCGCATGCCGCCCGACAGCTGGTCGGGGAAGCTGTCCTCGTGCCCCTCAAGCCCGAAGGCGGGGAACATGGCGCGCACCCGGTCGCGGGCGTCTTGGGGGCGAGTGCCCCGGATCTCCAGCCCGAGGCTCGCGTTCTCGGTGGTGGTGAGCCAAGGGAACAGCGTGTCTTGTTGTGGCTGGTAGGAAATGTCAGGGCAGGGCAGGGGGGTCGGCCTCCCCTCCAGCTGCGCGGTGCCGGTGACGTCGAGTTCCGCGGCCAGGACGCCCGCAAGCCATTTGACGACCGAGCTCTTCCCGCAGCCCGAGGGGCCAATCAGGCAGGTGATCGCGTTGCGGGGCAGGGTGAGGGAGAGGCTCTTCACCAGCACCTCCCGCCCCACGCGGATTGTCAGGTTCTCTACCTCAAGCATGGGTCACCCTCCGGAACCGACGGCCGGTGGCGCGTTCGACGATCAGAATGGCGGCGAGCAGGGTGAGCGTGAGCGTGGCCGAGATGACGACGGCGGCGAGGACGAGGTCGGCGCGGAAGTTGTTCTTGGCGGTCAGGATATAGATGCCCAGCCCCTGCCGCGCGCCCGCGTACTCGGCAAAGATCGTGGCGACGATGGCGTAGGTGGCCGAGATTCGCAGGCCGGAGAAGAACTGCGCCCGGGCTGAAGGAAGGGTGGCGCGACGGAACACGACCCACCGGGAGGCGCCCATCGAGACGAGCTGATCGCGAAAGGCACGCGGCTGGCTCGCGTAGCCCGCCATCAGGCTCACCACCATCGGGAAGAAGGTGACTAGGATCACGAGCAGTACCTTGGGCAGGAGTCCGAAGCCGAACCACAGGACCATGAGCGGAGCGAGGGCGACAATGGGGACCGTCTGGCTCGCCACGAGGAGCGGCATCATCCCCCGGCGCAACCAGAGCGCAAAATGGAGCGAGACCGACACCGCGAAGGCGAAGAGGATCGACAGGCTGAAGCCGACGCCGGCGACCCCAATGGTGGCGAGGGCGTGGCGCAAGATCTCGCGCCGTTCGACCCAAAGGCCGTTCGCCACGTCGCTTGGGGCAGGCAGGATGAGGGCCGAGGCGTCGGTGAGGAGGACATAGCCCTCCCATCCCGCAAGGAAGAGGGTCGCCAGCACGAGGGCCGGGTAGATATATCGCAGATACAACATTGCACTCCGAGCAGGGGCGGGGGCGCCCGTGCAGGGCTCTCAGGCGAGGCTGGGGCTGTTAGCGGAAGCGGTGAGGTCGACGGTCACGTGACCCTCGGCCGGGCCGAAGCGCAGGAACGCCTGGCGCAGAGTCTCGAATACCGCGCCTGCGTCGCCCCGCAGCCGGGTGCAGAAGTTCTTGGATTTCAGGAACGTGCCGCTCGACTTGAGGAAATCGATGCAGCCGTAGATCTCGTCCATGTGGTTGCCGCTGCCCATGACGTAAAGCGAGAACTGCACGTCGATGCCCACGCCCGTGGCCAAGGCGTTCTCGACCGCCTGGGCGGCAAGCGCCTGACGCTCGGCCAGGCTTTCGTCCTGTGCGCGCTCAAGCACTTCGCAGCGGCAGGAGGGATCGTCTGGCCCGCCCGGACAGCCGCGAGAGAGCGTGACATGCATGGTGACATGCTCTGGCCGCTTCGCCGAGGCGGCGAACAGGTCGCGGATCGCGTCGAGCAGCGGCTTCGGCGCGCCGACCATGAGGGTCGACATGTCGTCGGTCTCGATCCTCAGGTCGTCCTTGTAGGGGGTGAGGGCGTCGAGCCCGGCGGTGATGACCTCCACGAATTGAGACGTCATCGGATACAGTGACACTTGCGCGCCTATGAACATGCTAGCACCTCGCTCCGCTGGTATTATCCAGATCAGCTGTGAAAGGGTTCGCGCTGGATCGCGCATCTCAGCCCCGAGAAGGAGCACCCCTGGTTATGTGAGGGCACCGTCATGCTTGCGGTCTGGATTGTCAACAGGCGCTGGCGACCTGGAAATCGTGGATGTGGGCCTGACCTTGCCTGCGGAACATGGCACAAGATGGGCGAACAAGACGAAGGATCGCTGTTATGACCCGAACGGACAGTGCAGATGCCGCCCCTATGCTGTCGTTCCCGTTTGAGACGATGCCGGACTTCGGCGAAATGATCGAGATTGCCGATGGCATTCTATGGACCTGCATTCCGTTGCCCTATCGTCTGGACCACGTGAACATCTACTTCCTGCGCGACGGCGACGGTTGGGCGGTCATCGACACGGGCATACGCACGGAAGAGGCAATCGGGATCTGGGAGGCGATCTTCGCCGGTCCGATGCGCGGCGCGCGGATCACACGGGTCATCGTGACTCATGCGCACCCGGATCATATTGGGCTCGCCGGCTGGATGTGCGCGCGGTTCGATGCACCGTTGCTCACCAGTTTTTCGACCTACATGGGGTGTCAGGTGATTTCGCAGGGGCGCAGCGAGACCGCCACGCGCCATTCGTTCGATTTCTATCGCAGCCACGGGATGAGCGAGGAGCTGGCGAGCCTCGTCGCCATTCGCGGGAACGAATACCTGAACCGCGTGACGCCCCTACCGCTCGAGTTCCTGCGCCTCGTGATGGCGGATGTGATCGAGATTGGGACCCGCAGTTTCCGGGTCATGACCGGCGAGGGTCACGCGCAGGAGCAGGTGATGCTGTATTGCGAGGACGAAAAGCTGCTGTTCTCGGCCGATCAGGTGATCGAGCGGATTTCACCGAACATCAGTGTGTTCGAGGGAGATCCGCATGGTGATCCGCTGGGCCATTTCTTGCGATCCCTGCGGTTGATGCGGTCCGAGCTTCCGGATGACGTGCTGGTGCTGTCTGGCCACCGGCGGCCGTTCTACGGGCTGCACTCGCGTTGCGCTGAGCTCGAAGTTCATCATGAGGAGCGGTGCGATCTGATCCGGGACGCCTGTGCAACCGCGCCGCGTTCGGTCGCGGACCTTGTGCCGTTTCTGTTTCCCCGCACGCTCGACCCACATCAGATGAGTTTCGCCTTCACCGAAACGCTGGCCCACGTGAACCGCCTCGTCCGGCGCGCAGAGATCGAAACCCGCGAAAGCGAGGAGCGGATCGTGCACGTCCCCGCGGGATGACTTGGCCAGTCGAGAGGGCGTTTTCACGACGGCGATCTGATCGGGACCAGACGGTGCAGCTCACGGCGCCCACCGACCGACCGTGCGCGGCACAAACCTGCCCTCAAACCTCGTGCTCTCTACTTGCCCCGAAATTCTCACCTATGCTCAAGGCGACATTCGGTCCTGGCACGATCTTGCGAGGCTCGCCGACATCGTTCGACCGATGATGGGGATCACCACGGATGTGTGGGAGACTGCTATGGACACCATGGGCGCGATTGAAGCCTCAATCGTCATCGCCGCGGTGTTGGAGCGGTTCAGTGAGATCAAGAACCCGGGGGCTTATCTAAGAACCCTGACAATACGGTCGAAGGAAAGGCATTTCTCGAGCAGCCCGATGGTCATGGCACTTGGGCGAAGGACCGCAGCGTGAGGGTTCACAGCTGTGAACTCCAAACAGACAGCAGGGCAGGGGGTGAAGCGAGGGCAGGGGTGAGGCGGTTTGAGGTATAGAATTGACCTCTATGCCTCATAAATGGTTATGTCATGAGTTATAGAAAGGGGGCCTATCACTCATGGTATGGAACTGGCAGATACCCGGTTGGCCGGACTTCCGGTATGATCCGGAGGCATTGGCACCGCTCGAACAACGCTTTCTGCTGTCTTCGGGTGAAGTGCTGGGTGCCGTGCATCATGTGACACCGTCCGAGCGGGATCAGCTTCGCATCGATCTCCTGAGCGACGAGGCGATGAAGACCAGTGCCATCGAGGGCGAGATGCTGGATCGGCGCAGCGTCCAATCCTCGCTCCGCCGGCACCTTGGACTGGAACCGGGCAGCTATCCGGGCAAACCGCGTGAGCAGGGTGTGGCCGAGATGATGGTCGACGTCTATTCGACGTTTGCGGAGGCGCTTAATCACGGGACGCTTTTTCGGTGGCACGAGATGCTGCTGGCCTTCGACAAGCGGCTCGAAGTTGTTGGATCATACCGGCAGCACGCGGAGGCCATGCAGATCGTTTCAGGCCGGCCCGATCGCCCGGTCGTCCATTTCGAGGCCCTGCCATCCGCGCGGGTTCCGGCGGAAATGGACAGATATGTCGACTGGTTCAACCGGACCGGGCCGGAAGCCGAAGCGCCGTTGCCGGCGTTGACGCGGGCGGGTCTCAGCCATCTCTATTTCGAGAGCATTCACCCGTTCGAGGACGGGAACGGGCGATTGGGTCGTGCCCTCGCCGAGAAGTCTCTGGCGCAGAACATCGGGCAACCGAGCCTCATCGCGCTTGCCTTCACCATCGAGCGACAGCGGAAGGCGTATTACGATCAGCTTGAACGCCATCAGCGGACACTGGACGTCACGCCTTGGCTGGTCTGGTTCGCCGAGGCGGTTCTGGCCGCGCAGCAGGTCACGTTAGACCGCGTGGGCTTTTTCATCGCCAAGGCGCATTTCTATGACCGGCACCGCGACAGGCTGAACGAACGGCAGACGAAGGCGATCGAGCGGATGTTTCGCGAAGGGCCGGATGGATTCGAGGGCGGTTTGAGCGCGGAGAACTATCTTTCGATCACCGGGACGTCGCGTGCGACGGCGACGAGGGATCTGCAAAACCTGGTCGAGATCGGCGCCCTCACGCGCACGGGCGAACGGCGATACACGCGATACTGGCTGAACTTGGACCGGCCGCAAAGTCAGGCTTGAATTCTGAATATAGATAAAACCAATGAGTCCAAGTGCGAGGATGCTGCGATCCAGTGAGGCTCAAGCGCAGTAGAGACCGAACATGAACAATGAAGAAAACGGGCCCTTGGACAATACAGCCAAGTTGCGTCAGGTCGGGGGCACGGGCGGCGGGCTGACGTTTCGACGGCTTCAGATCTTCTGGGCGGTCGCGAACGCGTCGAGCCTGACGCGGGCGAGCAAGCAGATCGGGCTGGCGCAGCCGACGGTGTCACAGCAGATCGCCTCGCTCGAGGACATCGTCGGGATGCCGCTTTTCGAGCGCCGGTCCAATTCTCTCGAGCTGACCGAAGCCGGGCGGCAGTTGATGCGCTATGTGCAGAAAGTCCTCGAGAGTATGCAGTCGCTGGAGGACGGGCTGGGTGCCATCGGCGATGGGTCGCGCCGGACGCTGCGCCTTGCGGGTCTGAATTCGATTCTCAGGGTGCTGGTGCCGACCGCCATGGAAGCCCTGCACAAGAAGTTCTCGGAAATCGACTATGACATCCACGAAAGCGCGCCCGCGGAAGTCATCGAGATGCTCTATGCGCGGCGGATCAACCTTGGCCTGATCTCGTCGAATTCCATCGCGCCGGCCAGTGCCGGGTTCGAGCAGATTCACATTTGCACCGACCCTTACGTTCTGGCCGTGCCCAGCGACCTCGACCTGTCGGGTGTGACCGACCCGTCGCGCGATCTTTCCGCGAACGATCAGGACGTCCTGTTCCGCTCGATCCAGTTCGCCTTCGGCACGCAGCACAGCAGGCGGGTGCAGGCATGGTATGACGGGTTGATGCCGGGAAACCGGCCCTTCGCACAGGCGCGGAGCTTCGAGGTGGCCATCGGCATGGTGCGGGCCGGGCTGGGCATCTGTCTTGCGCCGGCGATGTCCTGTGTCGTGGGCGATCGCGTGATCGACGGGGTCCGGCTTTACCGCGTCGATTTCCCGGCACGTGACGTGGTCGCGCTGCTGCCGAAACAGTATCTGCGGCAGGAGCTTTATTCCTGCCTAATCGACGAGCTTGGGGCGGCGGGGCGCACCTATGCGCCGCCGCCCGCCAGCGAAACGCCGCCCTTTCTGCTCAAGCCAACGCCCGAGTTCGACCCGGCGTCGTAGGCGCGTCCATACGCGCACGAATGGCTCTATGGATGCCATAGATTGCCGGATCGGGGCGTCCATTTCTACGCTCGCAGGGCAGCAATTCCGCTGTTCAAAAGCTAGAAAGGGAGGTCCACATGGCTTGGGATGCACCGAAGGTTCGCGAGATTCCGGTCGGCATGGAAATCAACATGTACGCCTGCGCGAAGCAGAAGTAATCGATGACCCCTCCATCCGAAATCGCGCCCGCCAAGCAGGGTTCACTAAGCCTGATCGTGCTTGGTGGCGCGGCGGGTGGAGGGGTTCCGCAGTGGAACTGCAACTGCGCGTCGTGTCAGGCCGCGCGGCGCGATCCGTCGCTGGCGGACGGGCAGGCATCGCTTGCCTTCAGTGCGGACGGCGAGAACTGGTTTCTCGTGAATGCGTCGCCCGACCTGCGCCAGCAGATCAATGACATACCCGAACTGCATCCGCGCAGTGGAAAGCTTCGCGACAGCCCGATCGCGGGTGTCCTGCTCGCCAATGGCGAGGTCGATGCCCTCGTGGGGCTTTTGTCGTTGCGGGAGGGGTCGCCGTTCGGGATTTGGGCGCATGACCGGGTCTTGAGCGTTCTGGAGCAGAACAGCATTTTCAACGTGCTGGACCGCGAGACCGTCCCCCGTCGCGCAATCGACATCGGAACGCCGTTCGAGCTTGTGCTGCAAGACGGGACACCGACGGGGATGACCGTCGAGGCGTTCGAGGTGCCGGGCAAATCCGCCTGGTATCTGGAAAAGACGAGCCACGGGCATCAGCGGGACGTTCCGGGCGATACGCTGGGGCTGGAGATCACCGGGCCGGATGGGCGGAAGGTGTTCGTCATCACCGCCTGCGCCGGGTTGGATCAGTCCTTGGCGGATCGTCTGCGCGGGGCCGAGGTCGTGTTCTTCGACGGCACACTCTGGCGCGACGACGAACTGCTCGTCTCCGGGCTTGGCCAGAAGACGGGTCAGCGCATGGGCCATATGTCGATGTCCGGCCCGGACGGGGTGGTTGAGGCGTTTCGCGATCTTGGCGTCAAGCGCCGGTTCTTCATCCACGTCAACAACTCGAACCCTGCCAACCTGCCGGATTCGCCCGAACGCAGCAGCGTCGAAGAGGCGGGCTGGATCGTGGCCAGACAGGGCCAAAAGGTCACGCTATGAGCCTTGATTTCAGAGAGTTTCCACAGATCCCCGACACGCCGCTCGACAGTGCGGAGGCGATGGAAGAGCGGCTTCGCCTGATCGGGGAAACCCGCTATCACAACCTGCACCCGTTTCACGACATGCTGCATGGCGGTCGGCTGACCAAGGGTCAGGTGCAGGCGTGGGCCATCAACCGATATTACTACCAAAGCTCGATCCCGCTGAAGGATGCGATCATCGTGTCGCGGTTCACCGACCGCCTGATCCGGGTGGAGTGGCGGCATCGCATCGAAGACCACGACGGCGCGCCGGAGAGCGAGGGTGGTATCGAACGCTGGTTGCAGCTGACGGACGGGCTGGGCATTTCGCGCGACTACGTGGAATCGACGCAAGGCATCTTGCCCGCGACGCGGTTCGCGGTGGATGCCTATGTTCATTTCGTGCGGGACCGGAGCCCGCTGGAGGCGATCGCATCGTCGCTGACCGAACTGTTCGCGCCGCAGCTTCACGAACAGCGGATTTCGGGGATGCTGGAGCACTATGATTTCATCCGTCCTAAGATCATGACCTATTTCAAGCGCCGTCTGTCGCAGGCGCCGCGCGATGCGGCCTTTGCGCTCGACTACGTGAAGCGGAACGCCAGAACTCCGGAGGAGCGGACGCTGGTCTGCGATGCCCTGTTGTTCAAGACACAGGTTCTATGGGTGCAGCTGGACGCGCTTTATCATGCCTATGTGTCGGGCTTCCCGCCGCCCGGCGCGTTCAGGCCGCAGGTCGAGGCATGACGATGACTGTGGCGTCCGCGCGCAAACCGTTGGTCGTTCGCCCGGAAACGGTCGTGGCGCTGCCTCGGCACGTGCAGTTGAAGTTCGACAAGCTGCGCGAGATGTGGCTGCTGCTGGCGCCCGAGCGCATCCTGACCCCCGACGACATCGCCGTGCGCGTCCTGCAACTGTGCGACGGGACACGCAGCGTGCATCAGGTCTGCGAGGCGCTTGCCGAGATCTATGCCGCCCCAATCGACCGGATCGAGGCGGACGTGATCGTCATGGTGCAGGATCTTGCCACGCAGGGTTATCTCCAATCCTTTGAAACAGGGGCATGATGGATACCAGCTTTCACGAACCAGACAGCAAACTGGCGCCCGGCGTCGGCACGACCCATGGGCTGCCCGTCGCGGTGTTGCTGGAAGTCACGCATCGTTGCCCGCTGCAATGCCCCTATTGCTCCAATCCCCTGAACCTCGAGCGTCCGGCGGCCGAGCTTGCGACCGAAGACTGGGTCCGAGTTCTGCACGAGCTGGCGGAACTGGGCGTTTTGCAGGTGCATTTCTCGGGCGGCGAACCGATGGTGCGTCGCGACATCGTCGAACTGGTCGCGGCGGCCACCGACGCGGGGCTTTACTCGAACCTCATCACTTCCGGCGTGAACCTGTCGCGCGAACGGCTTGCCGCGCTGGCCGAGGCGGGGCTGAGCCATGTCCAGATCAGTTTTCAGGGCAGCGAGAGCGAAACCGCCGATAGGGTAGGGGGGTATCGGAACGGTCACGCCAAGAAGCTGGAGGCGGCGCGTCTGACGCGCGAGGCGGGCTTTCCGTTGACGGTGAACGCCGTGATGCATCGTCAGAACCTGCATCAACTGCCCGAGATGATCGACATGGCCGTCGAACTGGGCGCGCAACGGATCGAGGTCGCCAACGTGCAGTATTACGGTTGGGCGCTGCGCAACCGTGCTGCGCTGATGCCAACCATGGAGCAGATCGAGACCTGCAACCGCATCGTGGCCGAGGCCGAAGAGCGTCTGCGCGGCATCCTGATGATCGACTACGTGGTGCCCGACTATTACGCGGTCCGGCCCAAGACCTGCATGGGGGGCTGGGGGCGTCAGTTCTTCAACATTTCGCCCGCCGGAAAAGTGCTGCCCTGTCATGCCGCCGAAACGATCACCGGGCTGGACTTCGACAGTGTGCGGGATCACTCGCTGGCGTGGATCTGGGATCACTCGCCCGCGCTCAACCGGTATCGTGGCACCGACTGGATGGCCGAACCCTGCAAAAGCTGCGAGCATCGCGAAGAGGACTTCGGCGGGTGCCGGTGTCAGGCGTTCGCGCTTGCCGGCGATGCCGGGGCGACCGACCCGGCCTGTTCCTTCTCGCCGCTCCATGACGAGATCTTTCGCGTTGCCGAAACCGAGGCCGCGGCGGACGATGTGTCGTTCGCGTATCGCAATTACCTGACCCCCGTGCCCGGCGAATAGCGTCGGCCATGAAGGAGCTGACCCGAGATAACCTCGCTGTCGGTGACGGGCACGAGATCCACGTTCGCAGCTATGGCAATCCGGGCGGTATCCCGGCGCTGTTTCTGCACGGCGGGCCGGGGTCGGGGGTGCAGGAAAGCCAGCTTGGCATCTTCGACCCGAGCCGTTTTCACGTCATCGCCTTCGATCAGCGCGGGGCGGGGCTGAGCCGGTTCGACGACAGGTTTCACGCCAATACGACACCGCATCTTGTGGCGGACATCGAACGCATCCGAGAGAGGTTCGGGATCGAACGCTGGATGGTGGTCGGCGGGTCGTGGGGCGCGACGCTGGCGCTTGCCTATGCGACGGCGCACGCGGACCGGGTCGGCGCGATGGTGCTTCGGGCTGTCTTCCTCGGCACGCGCCACGAACTTGAACGGGCGTTCCTGTCCAGCCTTCCGCGATTCTATCCGCAGCTCTATGCCGACTTCGTCGGGCTGTTGCCTGAGAATGATCGCTCGCGCGTTCTGGATGCCTATTGGCATCGCATCCTCGACGCGGACCCGGCGGTTCACAGGCCATTCTCGATCGCGTGGCACGACACCGAACGGGTTCTGTCGGTCCTGTCGCCGGACGTGCCCTGTCTGTCGGAAGACCTGTCGGCGCGGGGCGACAGGCCCTTGCCGCGCACCCCGTTCATGGAGGCGCATTACTTCCGCAACGACTGTTTCCTCGACGCGCCGCTCATCGAACAGGTTCACAGGCTGAACGGGCTGCCCGGTATCCTGATTCAGGGCCGTTACGATCTTTGTGCCCGCCCGAAACTTCGTATGCCCTTGCCTCCAGATGGACGGGTTCGAGCGTTCGGGTGGTGTCGCCCGCAGGGCATTCGATGGAGGACCAGAGCATTCGGTCCGCGCTTACGGCGGCCATCACCGAGATGGCGAGATTGATGAACGGGCGTCTGTAAGGGGCGGGCGGTCCCGGTTCAACCCGTCGGCTGGACCGCCACGTTGTCGATGAGGCGCACCCCGTCTAGCCATGCGGCGAGGAGGAGGCGACCGGGCCCGGTAGCGACGGACATGGGGTGAGGTCGGGGTCGCTGCACAGGTCGAGGTAATCGATATCCGTGAACCCAGCCGCAACAAGGCGGCTGCGCGCCTCGTCCAGAACGTCCTTGGTCGGCGCGCCCCGTGTCAGGGCTTCGGCGGCGGAACGGAGAATGTCGTGCAGGACCAGCTTGTTGCATGGGTCAGAATATGGGCGCAGTCGCCCCGTTCCCCAAGTGACTATGCAGCTCGCTTGAAGACCGCACGACCAAGTCGGGTCATGCGGTTGAGTGATTTTGTGGCGATCTGGTTTTCTGTGACTTGGCGGTTCATTTCCCTAGCGTTCAGCTCTGGGCCGATGACGAACTTGCGGCGCCCGATTTGGGCTTCGACGAGGGCGCGATCATTGTACCCCGTCGCTGCCTGCCACGCCATTCGGCCTTGCTCGGCGATACGCTCCATGTGAGCGTCGCGACCATCGCTCAGGCCGAGGACGGCGGTTATCGGCGGCGGGATGGTGATCTCGAGGTCTGTCCCGAAGGCTTCGGTCAAACAGTTGAAAACTCCGGCACCGTTCTAGGCTCCGTCTGCAAGGACGCGGGCCACCGGGTTTTCGATCACGGCGATGAGTTCGGGCAATGCGGTTTCATCCCCGACATGGTCGGTGGTCAGCAGCAGGGCAACGATCTCGCCGCTGTTAGGATCGTACCCGATGTGCAGTTTGCGCCAGGATTTGCGTGTCTTTCCCGCCCCATGCTTGGTTTCCTGCCAGCCTGAACCGCGATGGATCTTCAGGCCCGTGCTATCCACGATCAGCGTGATGGGGCCACTGGATTGCGGCCTGTCGTCCACAACCGAGAGGCCAATCGCCCGCCGCGACAAGGTCGAGAAGTCTGGAACCGGCAACTCCATGCCCATCAGTCCAAGTAGCGACCGGACGAACCCTTGGGTCTGACGCAACGGCTGGTGAAAGATCAGCCCCAGCGTCAGACAGGTCTCAATCGCGAAGTCCGAATATTTCGGCTGACCACCGCGACCCTTTCGCTTCGGCGCAAGCCATTTCCCGGCGGCCCCATCCGCAAGCCAGATCGTCACGTCGCCGCAGAGCCTCGTTGTAGTCCGACCAATTGGTCACCGTGTATTTCGCCTTGGGAAACTTATCGCGCCGACCAGCGTTGAATTTGTGCGGCATCACACGCTCCCATGAATATCACAGGGCGCACGTTCTCGCCGAAATCGGCGACCCATGCAACAAGGTGCATGAAAGGGTCAGACCGCATGGCGATGACCGAACGTTTCCGAGATTGATCGCGCGCTTCTCAGAACAAGTCGTGCGAGGCTACTCTCGGGGCCTGTATCCAACCGTCCGCTGCGACCGAACACGGTCAAGGCCATTTGGAGGCGTCCTGTGACATCAAATACGGGCGCACTTACCGCACCGAAACCATCGCCGCCGCCATCATTCATGGCCGAGAACCCTCGGTCCCTAGTTTCGGCGATGATTTCCGCAAGCGCGCCCCGGTCGCGCGGGGCGTTCCGACGACCCGAGTTCCTATTCTGTTCAAGTTCTCGATCGATCGCTGCGTTGGTGCGCGCCGCCTCCTCGTAGCTGGCAAACAGGATGCCTGTCGCCGAAAAGGTTAGCGGGCAATGATGTGTTGGCGCGATTGTGGTTGCGAGATCGTGATGGGCCTCGATCACGCGGATCATTGTGGGACCTTTTTCCGTCCACACGGCGAGGGCCGCGGTTTCTCCGACCATGTCTACCAGGTCACGCAATACGGATTCGGCCAGCTTCAGGGGTTCGAAGCGGGCGAATCCCTTTACGCCAAGTTGGAAAGCCGCCGGCCCAAGATCATATTTGGATGTATCGCTCGATTGCATTGCCAACCCAGTACGGATCAGGCTGACAAGGTAACGATGGACTTTCGCCGAGGGCATAGCGACGCCGTTCGCGATCTCTGCGAGCTTCATGGGCCCGTCGGCCTGGATCAATACCTCCAGAATTTTCCCAGCCACTTCAACGGACTGGACGCCGCTCTTGTCTGGCTTCGAAGCGGTTTCTTGCGGTGACGCGATCCCATCCATTCTCTTGTTGTTCCTTCTCCTTCAGCGCCGCGGCGCTGTTCTGAATTCTCTCTTGACATGAATTCAAATCGTAAGCAAGGTTCCGCGAAGCGATAAATGTTACGATGTACGTAATAACAATCCCGCATAGCATAGTATATTGCTTTGCCATGGGCTGGAGGAGAAGTTGCAGTGCAGGACGCAGTGAAAGGGCTGCTCGTCGGTGAGGTGGCCGTTGTGACTGGCGGCGCGCAGGGAAATGGTGCCGCGATAGCTGCGGGCCTCGCAGCGGCCGGAGCGTCAGTCGCGGTCGTTGATATCAACGAGGACGGAGCGCGAAAGACTGCTGATCAGATCAACGGGCGAGGCGGCCGTGCGGCTGGCTTTGAACTTGACGTGTCGGACAGGACAGCCTGCGCCAAGCTTGCGCTCGATGTGCAAGAGGGTTTTGGCCCGGCTTCGATCCTTATCAATAATGCAGGTATCACGCGCCGAACGGCACCGAGCGAGCCAGATTTTCTGGCGCACCTGGACCAGCAGCTCGACATTAACCTCAAAGGCTCGGCCAATACGGTCGTCGCGTTTCTCGAACAGCTCAGGTCGACCAGAGGCCGGATCATAAACGTTGGCTCGATTGCGTCGTTTGTCGGCTATCGAAACTCCGCCAGCTATGCCGCGTCTAAAGGCGGGATCATGCAATTGACAAAAGCGCTGGCTTGCGATCTCGCGACAAGCGGGGTGCGTGTCAACGGCATAGCTCCGGGTGTCATTGCGACGCCAATGACCGAAGTAACCCGTGCCAATCCGGAGGCCATGGAACGTTTCATGATCCACACACCTATGGGGCGTGTTGGAGATCCGGAAGAATTGGTCGGCCCAGTCCTGTTCCTTGCCTCTCAGTTATCCAACTACGTCACCGGAACCATGCTTCCAGTAGATGGCGGATACTTGGCGAACTGAACTCAAGACAAAAGAGATGAACATCATGACCAAAGCCGACCAAGATCTTCGGGAAATCACCTGCGATCTGCTTGTCGCCGGCTCAGGTGCCAGCGGGATGACAGCAGCGATTGTTGCGGCGAAGAATGGGCTCGACGTGCTTGTCGCTGAAAAGGAACCAGTGTTTGGCGGAACTACGGCTCTTTCCGGGGGGTATCTGTGGGTTCCCAACAATCCTTTTAGTCGCGACGCAGGGGTCGATGACAACAAAGAGGCAGCACTCGCCTATATCCGGCACGAAGCTGGTAATCAGTTCGATGCGGACCGGGCGGAAGCCTTTCTCGACGCTGGCCCTGAGATGATTGAGTTCATGGAGAAAAATACCCATGTGCATTTCGAAGCTTCGCCGGCTTTCTCTGACTACCATCCGGATGCGCCCGGGGGCACCGCAGGTGGTCGATCGATCTTGGTCAAGCCAGCCAAGGCCTCCATGCTGGGCGCCGACATAGAGAAGCTTCGACCGCCGCGGCAGGAACTGACGCTATTCGGGCTGGCGATCGGCTCGGGCAAGGAACTTTGGCATTTCTATCGCGCATTCAAGCGCCCCGAATCATTCCTTTACGTGTCTCGGCGATTGGCCAAGTACGGTGTAGACAAAGCGATCACCGGCCGATCCCAGATGCTCACAAACGGGAATGCTCTCGCAGCACGCCTGTACCGCTCAGCCCGCGACGCAGGGGTTGAAGTGATGCTCGAAAGCCCGCTGAAATCGCTCATTCGAGCAGACGACGGGAAAGTCATTGGAGCGGCCATGCATACGCCGCATGGGATGCGGCGGGTCATGGCGAGAAAGGGCGTGGTTCTGGCCTGCGGCGGCTTTCCGCAGGACATCGCCCGGCGGCAATCGCTATATAAACACGCTTCCGCGGAAGGGGAGCATGTCTCCGCAGCGAGTCCTGGCAACACCGGGGACGGGTTGCGCATGGCAGAAACGATCGGGGCGGCAACCCTGATGGATTACCCGAATGCCGGCGCGTGGGCTCCAACCAGCCTTGTCCCCAGGCCGGATGGCACGAAGGGGCCGTTCCCGCACTTCATCGACCGCGGTAAGCCCGGTGTGATTGCGGTACGCCGCAATGGTAAACGGTTCGTCAACGAGGCAAACAGCTATCATGATTTCGTTCAGGGCTTGGAGGCTGCGACGCCACCTGGTGAACCGGCGGAAGCCTTCCTGATTTGCGATCATCGAACCATCCGGAACTATGGGCTCGGACACGTGAAGCCAGCACCAATGCCCCTCGGTCCTTCGATCAAGTCTGGATACCTCGTCAAAGGCGATACACTTGAGGATCTCGCCCGAAATTCCGGCATCGACATAGACGGCTTCGAGGCGACGGTTGCACGCATCAACGATGATGTTCCGACCGGGACCGATACAGAGTATGGGCGCGGCAGTACGGCTTACAACCGTTTCCATGGTGACCCGGAGGTCAAACCAAACCCGTGTTTGGCTCCAATCAAGGACGGACCGTTCTATGCGGTTCGCGTCATACCGGGAAGTATTGGCACTTTTGCTGGTCTTCGTACAGATCGTCACACGCGCGTCCTGAATGAAACCGGTGAAGCGATCGACGGCCTCTATGCCGTCGGCAACGACATGGCGAGCGTCTTGGGGGGTAATTATTCCGGTGGCGGCATCACACTAGGGCCGGGCATGACCTTCGGTTTCATTGCCGGTCAGCACGCATCTGGCGCGCGCGCCTGATCACAGTTCCGTTTAGCCGGGACATTTCACGTCCATCAAACGCCGGAGGAATGGAGACCGGCATACCTATGGGAGGATAGAAGATCATGAAACTCAAAACGTTCAAGGCAGCGGGGCTTGCTGTTAGTCTTGCGCTCTTTGGCACGGCATCCACTGCAGAAACGCAATTGCGGCTTTCCTATAACCAACCGGAGACCTCGGCCGCGTGGCAGAACGTCATGGCGCCGTATGCTGATCGGCTTGAAGAGCTCAGCGATGGGGAATTTGAGGTCGAACGTTACCCTGGTGAAGTCCTGCATCCGGTGTCTGACGGGTTTCGGGCTGCCGCGACGGGGATTACCGACATCACCTCTGCTTGGCCACTCTACCAGGCAAGCAGTTTCTCGCTGTTTCACGGCCTTGGCCTCCCTGGTGCACTGCCTGCAAGTGACATCGCGACCGTACGGGTCATGGACGAGCTTTACGCAAGCCACCTGCGGGACGAATATGAGCGCATGCGCGTTCGTCTTGCCTTCAATGCGTCCACCCCTAGCTACGATATTCTGGCATCCAGCCCGATCAATTCCCTCGACGACCTGAAAGGGCTGCGCATTCGTGCAGGGGGCTCAACCGCAACTGAGATCGTTGAACGTTTGGGGGCAATCCCCGTTACCATGTCAATCACGGACGCCTATACCGCCTTCCAACAGGGGGTGGTCGATGGGATCATTCTCGCGGCGGCCGACATGGTCGCCTACCGAATGATTGAGGTCGGCGATCATTATTACCAGACCGGCGTAGCACGTATCGCAGTTCCTCATGCGGTCAGCGCGCCATTTTACGAGGGCCTGACGCCTGAGTTGCAAGAAGTGATCGCGCAGGCGGGCTCCGAAGCAGGATACGATTATGCCCGGATGTATACCGAGCTCTCGGAAAACGCCCTGACTGAGATGGAAAAAGAAGGCGTTTCAATCGTGGTTCCGAGTGAGGAGGATCAGGCAAGGATCGACGAACTTCTTTCGCCGATGTGGGACGATTTTGTCGAAGCCAATGGTGGAGAAGGAAGCGAAGCCGCGCAATTTGTCGCGGAAATGAGCGCGCTGCGTGACAAGTACGCGGCAATGACTGACGAAGAGATCCTAGCTCTTCCGCCTGTAGATGGCCTGCGCTGAAGCAACCCATTGAGCGAGAACACGGCCCCGTCTTTTGGGCGGGGCCACACATTCTGACCAAGGTGGAAATTATGCGTTATCTGACGGTTCTTTCGCGTGGCCTGTTTGCGGTATCTGCCTTTATCTGCTTGCCAGGCATCGTCGCGCTGATCGGCATAGACGTTGTCCGTCGCTACTTCTTCAACGCGCCTTTGATTTGGGCACAGGAAGGTGCAACGCTAGTTCTATTCCTGGCGATTGTTCTCGCCCTGCCGGAAAGTTGGCAGCGCGGCGTTCATATCAAGGCCGACTTCCTAACTGCGATCATGGGCAACGCGTTCAATGAAGTGCTTGCTAGAGCCGTATGGATACTCGTGCTGATCGTTTCTGTCTTAATTGCGATTCAATGTCGCTATGACATCGAGCTGATGATCTTGTTCAATGAGAGGTCAACCGACCTGAATCTTCCATTGAGTTGGTTCCGCGCGATTCTGGGTTCAATAGTGATGTTTTGCGCACTGTTGGCGCTGGCCAAAGCGTTTTCCAGAAAGCCTGCCTGTCATCTCGATGGAGATCCAAAATGATTACGCTTGGCGCTTCCGCTTTCATCCTATTGATCGTGCTGATCGTGGTGGGTGTGCCTATCGGGCTTAGTTTGTTGGCCGTCGGTGTCGGCGGATTGGCTTTGGTCGGGTCTCTGTCGACAGCAATGACCCAAATGACGCTGGCCTTTTGGTCAGAGGGCACCAAATTCGTCTTGATTGCAATCCCATTCTATATTTTGATGGGTAACCTCATTTACCACACCGGGATTGCCCGAAACCTGTTCCGCGCAGCTTCCTATTGGTTGGGTTGGCTACCTGGAGGTCTTGCTGTAGCCGCCGTGTTCGCGTGTGCCGGATTTGGTGCCGTCAGTGGTTCGAGTACTGCAACTGCCCGCACGATGGGGGCTATCATCATCCCGGAAATGCGGAGGTACGGATATGGTCAGCCGCTCGCAACGGGTGTCATGTCTTCTTCTGGGACCCTTGGAATCCTGATTCCTCCCAGCATCATCATGATTTTCTACGGTTTGATGACCGAGACGTCGATCGGGGATTTATTTATCGCAGGTGTCATCCCCGGTATCTTGATCGCTCTGCTCTTCGCCGCAATCATCGTTTTCATTGCAAAAGTTCGCCCAGAGCAGGGCGGTGATCCGGTCGACATCCCCTCCACGTCCGCACGGTTTCGCGCGTTGTTGCATGTGCTGCCCGTGCTGGGTCTATTTGGATTTCTCCTCGGAGGGCTTTATCTCGGTGTATTCACGCCGACTGAAGGTGCGATTATCGGCGTGATAGCGGTTTTGCTACTTGGCGCCACGCAAAAAAGTCTGAGCATTTCGGCGATCCGTGAATCCCTCACCGATGCTGCTCTGCTTACAACTATGCTTTTCCTGATCATCGTAGGCGGCACGCTGTTTACGCGGTTTCTTGTGCAGACAGGTTTTGTAGAAGCACTTACTGGGTGGATGCTCGGTATGGAGCTTGGTTATTTCCCGTTCATCATTGCCGTTACACTATTGTATCTTGTTTTGGGCTGCGTTCTGGACCTGTTTGGGATGCTGATACTGACGGTGCCCATCTTGTTCCCGATCGCATTGTCCCTTGGAATCGACCCAGTGTGGTTCGGGATCTACATTATCATTGTCGCCGAAATTGGGCTGATTACGCCGCCGCTTGGAGTCAATGTGTATGTCATCAAGACTGTTGCTCCGAACGTTCCGCTTGGAAAGATCTTCGTCGGATGTCTGCCGTTCGTTGCGGGAATGCTGATCTTTATTGCCTTGCTGGCGATCTTCCCTGAAATTGCGCTGTTTCTCGTACGATGAAACACGTAATATCCATTGGTGATGGTGTTCGTGCCCCAGACGTGTCCCGAGCCTACAACCGTGCTTACTAGCAACTGTATCTGTCAGGTGGCCTGGTCGGCCCATTTCTGACGGTTTTTGCAGAGCGCGTTCGCAATCGTGACGAGCTTGCGTGCGACGAGGGCCGCCTGGAACATGACGTGTCGCAGCTGGCGCCGTCCTCCTCCAATGGCGCGCTTGCCGCGCATGGAGCCGCTGTCATGTGCGATTGGGGCCAGACCCGCGAGCGCGGCGGCCTGCTCACCGGAGAGCTGGCCGAGTTCGGGCATCTCGGCGATCAGCATAGTGCTGGCGACGGGGCCGATCCCGGGAACGGAGCGCAGGACATCGGCAATCGCAGCCAGGTCATTATCCGAGGCTATTGTCTGCTCGATCCGAACGTTCAGCTCTGCAATCTGGCGATCGAGAAGGTCTTTCAACTCGGCATCCATGGCATCGAACATATCCGGCGATCCCAGCTTCCCGTGCGCCTTGATCTGCGCCAAAAGCCGTTTACGTGTTTCGACGAGCTGTCCGCGCTTTGATATCAACGCCCTGAGAAGGCGTATCTTTTCATGTGGCAACACACGTCCCGCATCCGGCCGGAAGGCCATGAAGCGCGCAATGAGTTCCGCGTCGATCCGATCGGTCTTGGCGCGTGTGCCTTGGCTCGCGGCGAAGGCCTTGATCTGGGCGGGCGGCAATTGCCGGGTCGCAATCCCAGTAGTGTCAAGGGCGGACCACAGACGCCATTCCTGTCCACCAGTGGCCTCGAAGCAAACCAGCGCGCCCGGTTCACGAGCGAGTTGAGCGACTTGCTCGTGCCCTTCAACCTTGTTCGGCAGCCGCGCATGCTTGCCTTCTGGTAGACAGTAGATATCCAACCAATCGCGGCTGACGTCTATGCCAATGATCCGGTCCCGTGATACCGTATTCATGCTCTCTTCCTTCTGCTCCGCGGTCCTCGGCGGCCGCATTCAACTGTTCGAGACGATGAAGAGAGGCGGTGCTGGCTCGCTAGGAAACGTGGTCAAACCCACAAGGCTCAGACGCCAAACACCGCCCCGTCAGCAACCTCTGCCAAGGCGGCTGACGGGGTCAGAATAGCAAAGCCGAGATACAGAAGGGTCAGGACCCATAAAGCTGATCCTCCCCCACTGAAGTGGTCCGCCGTTATGTTTAGGAAAACGGAGGATCAGAATGGCTACGAAGAGACACAAGCCGGAAGAGATTGTCACGAAGCTGCGGCAGGTTGAAGTGCATGTCGGGCAAGGCATGGCCCGGGTGGATGCGATCCGCGAGGTTCGCATTACCGAGCAAACCTATTATCGCCGGCGCAAGCAGTATGGCGGGATGGGAACCGACCAACTCAGGGAGCTCAAACGCCTCCAGAAAGAGAACGAACGGTTGAGAAAAGCCGTCTCGGATCTGACTTTGAACAAGCTGATCCTGGCGGAGGCGGCAAAGGGAAACTTCTGAGCCCCGCTCGCCGCCGTGCCTGCATCGATCACATTCGCACCCGGTTCCATCTGTCCGAGAGACGCGCCTGCCGTGTCTTGGGTCAGCACCGATCCACGCAGGGGAAGGTGCCGCATGGCCGTGCCGATGAGGAGCGTCTGGTCGCGGACATGATCGAGCTGGCGCGGCAGTATGGCCGCTACGGCTATCGTCGGATCGCGGCTTTGCTGAGAGATGCGGGCTGGGGTAATCCCCCCCGGTAATGGCGTCTGTGGTCCGCCCTTGACGCTGCTGGGATTGCGACCCGGCAATTGCCGCCCGCTCAGATCAAGGCCTTCGCCGCGAGCCGGGGCACACGCGCCAAGACCGACCGGATCGACGCGGAACTCATTGCGCGCTTCATGGCGTTCCGACCGGATGCGGGACGTGTGTTGCCACATGAAAAGATACGCCTTCTCAGGGCGTTGACATCAAAGCGCGGACAGCTCGTCGAGACACGTAAACGGCTTCTGGCGCAGATCAAGGCGCACAGGAAGCTGGGATCGCCGGATATGTTCGATGCCATGGACGCCGAGTTGAAAGACCTTCTCGATCGCCAGATTGCAGAGCTGAACGTTCGGATCGAGCAGACGCTGGCCTCGGATGATGACCTGGCTGCGATTGCCCGTGTCCTGCGTTCCGTTCCCGGGAACGGCCCCGTCGCCAGCACTATGCTGATCGCCGAGATGCCCGAAATCGGCCAGCTATCCGGTGAGCAGGCCGCCGCGCTCGCGGGTCTGGCCCCAATCGCGCATGACAGCGGCTCCATGCGCGGCAAGCGCGCCATTGGAGGAGGACGGCGCCAGCTGCGACACGTCATGTTCCAGGCGGCCCTCGTCGCCAGCCATCATAACCCGGTCCTGAAAACCGTCGCTGACTGAGCTAATGGGAAGGCAGTTCATCCCATTAGCTCAACTTTGAACCTTGAGGTCCGACTTGGCCCTTGCTAGAATTCGAACAAACATTAGAAAAATGGAAAAGTCGAAAGTGCAGATGTCTGGACCCCTTGATCAACTGAAGATTATAGAACTTGGTCACGTAATTGCCGGACCACTTTCGGCAGCTTTACTCTCGGATTTTGGTGCAGATGTCATCAAGATCGAAGCCCCCAACCGAACGGATATGATGCGCGACCTTGGACCCAAGGCAGAGGACAGGGTGGGCGTCTGGTGGAAGACTTTGGGCCGCAACAAGAAAACTCTAAGTCTGGACTGGAAGTCCGACGAGGGCAGGGACATCCTGCGCAGGTTGATTGAAGATGCCGACGTGCTGATCGAAAATTTCCGTCCGGGTGTGCTAGAACGTGCTGGTGTTGGACCAGACGTCTTGCACGATTGGAACCCGGACTTGGTTGTTTTGCGGGTTTCAGGTTACGGACAGGACGGTCCGATGCGCGACGTGCCAGCGTTTGGACGTGCT
Source organism: Maritimibacter sp. (assembly GCF_016774595.1). Lineage (NCBI taxonomy): Bacteria > Pseudomonadati > Pseudomonadota > Alphaproteobacteria > Rhodobacterales > Roseobacteraceae > Maritimibacter > Maritimibacter sp. The sequence continues at coordinate 189,834 of NZ_JACBWT010000003.1, read as the reverse complement.
GCAGAGGCCATGAGTGGTTTAGCACATCTGACCGGTTTTCCCGAAGGGCCGCCAATGCACCCCGGCTTTCCGGCGGCCGACAGCACGACAGGGCTAATGGGCGCTTTGGGAATCATGATCGCGCTATTTGCTCGCGAAAAGGGCATTGCACGCGGTCAGGTCGTCGATCTTGCGGTGTACGAGGCGTTGCTTCGGTTGATGGATTATCCGGTTCCCGCATTGACGGGCGCGAACCTCTCGCCGCGGCGCAATGGGCTGCGCCAGCCGATGGACTTTGCCCCGGGGGGGATGTTCCGAACGTCCGATGGGGTGTGGCTGACCGTTTCCGCAGGAAGCGCGGAAACCGCGCACCGGCTGTTGCGGGCAGTCGGCGGGGACGCTCTAGCCGATGATCCGCGGTTTGCGACACTCGGCGAGATGTCGCAGCACATGGCGGTGGTCTTTGACGCGATCAATGATTTTGTCACGCAGCGCACGGTTAAGGAAGTGGAGGCGGTATTCGCCCGCCATGATGCCGTTGCCTCGCGTGTGTTGAGTGTCGAGGAAATCACGACGAACGAGCAGATACGCCATCGCGGGGATATCGTGTCGGTCGCTGGCGAACAGACTCAGGTCATTGGTCCGGTCCCTCATCTCAGCGCGACGCCCGGTCAGCTTCGTTGGCTGGGACGACCGCCTGGTGCAGACAGCCAAAGCATTCTGCGTGATCTTGGTTTTAACGATGAGCGGATCGCTGCCCTATGTGAGGCGGGGCTCGTAAGATTGGAAGGAGGGCGCGCGCTATGACATTTCGATTGACCGCCGACCAACAAGAGATTCGCGACCAGATTCTGCGGATTTGCGCAAGGTTCGACGACGACTATTGGCTGGTTCGGGATCGCAACGGTGGTTTTCCCCATGATCTGCACAGGGCAATGGCCGATGGCGGCTGGCTAGGTATCGCCATGCCAGAAGTTGTCGGCGGCGCGGGTCTGGGGATCACCGAGGCGACCATAATGATGCAGGCAATCGCCGAGTCGGGGGCCGGCGCGAGCGGCGCCTCGGCCATCCACATGAATATTTTCGGGCTCAACCCGGTGGTGAAGTTTGGGACCGATGAGCAGCGCGCGCGTATGCTTGGCCCTCTAATAGCAGGCGATGAAAAGGCCTGTTTCGCAGTGACCGAACCGACGACCGGGTTGGACACCACAAAGCTGAAGACCATGGCGGTGCGGCGGGGAGACAGATATGTCGTGCACGGACAAAAAGTCTGGATTTCTACCGCGCAAGTGGCAGACAAGATGTTGCTTCTGGTGAGAACAACGCGGCTTGAGGATGTGAGCAGCCCGACCGAAGGGCTGAGCCTGTTCTATACAGATCTCGACCGAAATTTCGTCGATGTGCGAGAGATCGAAAAGATGGGTCGAAAGGCTGTCGATTCGAACGAAATTTTCATCGATGGGTTGCCGATTCCGGCTGAGGACCTTATCGGGAAGGAAGGCAAAGGCTTTAGGCAAATTCTGCACGGGTTGAATCCCGAACGCATCTTGGTGGCCGGAGAATGCATAGGTATTGCGCGCAACGCACTGGCGCGAGCGGCGCATTATGCAAACGAGCGTGTGATTTTTGACCGCCCAATCGGCCAAAATCAGGGTGTTCAGCATCCGCTCGCCAAAGCCTGGGCGCGGGTGGAATCTGCCAATCTCATGGTGATGCACGCTGCAGCCCTCTACGATGCGGGAGAACCCTGCGGCGTCGAGGCGAACGCTGCCAAGCTCTTGGCCGCCGACGCCGCGGTCGAGGCGACCGAAGCCGCGCAAATTACATTTGGCGGCTTCGGATACGCCAAGGAATATCACGTGGAGCGACTGGTACGGGAGGCTCTGCTGTTCCGCATCGTACCGGTGACACCGCAGATGCTTTTGTCGTTCATAGCAGAAAAAGCCCTTGGACTTCCAAAGTCTTACTGATCGGAGATAACGGGCGGGGCTGGTGGGAAAAGGTGTCTTGACCAATTTTCTAACATACGTTAGATTACTGGCAACTGCCCCTAATGGGGAATGGGAGGAGGCGTCATGAATAAGACGCAGTTTGGGTCTTCGAGGGAGGACCTATCAAAACGTGCAACCGTTTACGCAAGCGGTTTATTCACCGGCAAAATCGTTGTGGTGACCGGGGCCGGAGGCGGATTGGGGCTGGCAATTGCGACCTTGTTCGCAAGGCTCGGGGCCAATCTGGCGATCAATGGACGCAACGAAGAGAAACTGGCTTTGGCCAAGGAGTTCCTTGAAAGTTTCGGGGGCGAAGTTTTCGCTGTGCCTATGACTATCCGGGAGCCTGAGCAGGTCGAGGATTTTGTCGCCAAGACGAACCAGGAGTTCGGGGCGATTGACGTATTGGTGAACAATGCTGGGGGTCAGTTTCCGCAAGCAGCGTTGGAGTTTAGTCCAAAGGGCTGGAATGCGGTCATAGACACCAACCTGAACGGTACGTGGTGGATGATGCAATCCACGGCGCGCCACTGGGTTGCCAACAAGCAATCGGGCTCCATCGTCAACATCGTGGCCGATATCTGGCGCGGCATGCCCGGCATCGCGCATACCTGTGCGGCCCGGGCAGGGGTAGTTTACCTGTCCAAGTCGGTTGCGGTGGAGTGGGCCCCGCACGGTATCCGAGTGAACTGCGTGGCGCCGGGTTGCTGCGAAAGCAACGGTTTCGGGAACTACCCTCCGGAGGGTTCTGCGACCTTTCAGGACTCCAACCCGATGCGGCACGCCGGGGACGAATGGGATGTCGCTGAAGGGGTTGTCTATATGGCGGCGAATTCAGGGAAATTCGTAACCGGAGAAGTTCTGAACATCGACGGTGGGCAGCAATTGTGGGGGGATCCATGGCCAACGGGGCGGCCGGACTACTTCCGGATTACCTGATGTTGGCCGTGAACCTTAGGGGGACAATGATATCTAGATGACGACTAAGATTAAAACAGCAATCGGAGCCGATGATGGGGCGATACTGGAGTGCAGCGGGGTCGAGCGACGGTTCGGCGGCATCGTCGCTGTCACCGGTGTGGACCTCGTCATTCGGCAGGGGGAAATCTTTGGACTTGTCGGCCCGAACGGCAGCGGCAAGACAACACTGACGAACGCAATTACCGGGTTCTACCCACCGAATGTGGGGACTGTCCGGTTGGCAGGAAAGGAAATCACGGGTACGGCACCTCACAAGGTTGCCAAGCTCGGCGTCGCCCGGACGTTCCAGAATCTTGCCTTGTTCAACGGGATGAGCGTTCTGGACAACATCCTGCTGGGGCGGCACATCCACATGAAACCGGGCGTTCTGCGCACCGCGCTTTACTGGTGGGCAGCACAGCGTGAAGAAATCGAAAACCGCAAGATCGTCGAAGAGGTGATCGAGTTTCTACAACTCGAGAGCATCCGGCATGAGTTGGTCGATGGCCTTCCGATCGGGTTGAAAAAACGGGTCGAGCTGGCGCGGGCATTGGTGGCCGAGCCACAGATGCTGATTCTCGATGAACCGATGGCCGGCATGAACCAGGAAGAGAAAGGGTATATGTCCCGTTTCATTCTGGATGCCCGTGCCGAACGCGGCGTCAGCGTTCTGCTGATCGAACACCATATGGATGTCATCACCGGCATTTGTGATCGGATGCTGGCCCTGAATTATGGTGAAATGATCGCCAGTGGCATCCCCAAGGAGGTTGTGAAGGACCCGCGGGTCATCGAGGCATATATCGGAGGGTCGCATGACTGATTTGACGAAGAAACAGTCTTCGGGCGGCGACACGATCGGCGCAATTCTGGCGCGGAACGCCTCGAAACACGGTTCGGAAATCGCGCTTCGCGAAAAAGAGCGTGGGATCTGGAAGGAAACCACATGGGCGGAATACGCCGAAGAGGTGCTGGCCTGCGCGGCCGGGCTTGAGAAAATCGGCGTAACACCGGGCAAGGCGGTGCTTATCCTGGGCGACAACCGGGCGCGGCTGTATGGCGGAATGCTGGCTATTTCGTTGCTGGGTGCCTATGCAATGCCTGCCTATCCCGGCGCGACGCTCGAAGAACTCCGGCACTTTCTTGGCGAAGTCGAAATCGTCGCGGCCATCGCCGAAGATCAGGAACAGGTTGACAAGATCCTGGAACTGAAGGACGCGGGCGCCGAGGGCATCGACCACATCATTTATGATGAAGCGCGCGGTCTTGGCTTCTACGAGGTTGAAGGGCTGTTGTCCTGGGATCACCTGATCGAAGTTGGTCAGCACGATCTGAACGAAACCCCGGGCCTGCGTGAGGAACTGCTTAGTCGTGCGAAGCCGGAAGATCCGGCCATTTTTCTGCACTCCTCCGGAACGACGGGCGCGCCGAAGGGCATCGTACTGAGTCAGAAGAACGTTCTTGCTGCTGCTCGGAATGGACATGCGGCGGGTGCCTTCGGCGAAAATGAGGAGATCCTCGCGTACTTGCCGATGGCCTGGGTGGGAGACTACGCCATAACCGTTGCCGCGGCACTCCTTTGGCGTTTCACCGTGAATGTGCCTGAGCGCCAGGAAACGGTCGTGCGCGACATGCGCGAGATCGCTCCGACATTCTATCTGGCGGCGCCAAGAAGCTGGGACCAGATGCTGACGACAATCCAGGTTGGTATCGAAAATTCGACCCCTTTAAAGAAATGGCTGTACCATTTTTTCATGGATCGGGCCATCGCGGCGGAAACGCGCAAGCTGAATGGCAAAAGCGGCGGTGTTCTTGAGCCATTTGGCCGGCTTCTGGGCGAGGCGATTGTTTTCGGTCCGATCAAGGACCAGTTCGGGATGAGCCGCCTCAAGAATGCGTTCACCGGCGGTGAAGCGATCGGGGAAGACACCTTTGTGTTCTACCGCGCCCTGGGGATCAAGTTGCGTCAGCTCTACGGCCAGACCGAGAACAGCGCGATCAACGCGATTCAGGCTCCGGGCGAGGTCCGTCTTCATACGGTTGGCAAACCCGCGCCTGGCGTCGAGGTCAGCATTGCCGAAGACGGTGAGATCCTGGTGCGCTCGGACAGCGTGTTTGAAGGGTACTTCAACAAACCCGAAGCGACCGCCGAAGCCCTTGACGGCGGGTGGCTGCATACAGGTGATGCCGGCTATCTGGAGGACGACGGACACCTGGTTGTTCTGGGGCGTGTATCCGAGGTCATGCACACCGCCGACGGTGAACGTTACGTTCCAAACTACATCGAGAACCGGTTGAAATTCAGCCCGTATATCAAGGATGCGGCCGTGATTGGCGCCGGGCTGAAGGAACTGACGGCGATGGTCTGCGTGGATTTCGAGGCCGTGGGGCACTGGGCCGAAGTGAACGGCGTACCTTACGTGTCATATGCCGATCTTTCTCAGCGTGAAGAGGTCGCGACGTTGCTTCGCGAGGCGTTCCAACGGGTCAACAAGGCCGTCACCGAGCCATTGCGCCTGCAACGCTTTGTCAGTCTGCCGAAAGAATTCGACCCGGACGATGGTGAAATCACACGGACACGAAAACTGCGGCGCAAGGTCGTTCAGGAACGCTATGCTGACGTGATCGCGGCGCTCTACGACGGTTCAAAAGAGGTCCACGTAAGCGCGCAGGTGACTTACGAGACCGGGGAAGTAGGGAAGGTCGAAAGAAGCCTTCCCGTCAGGGAGGTATAAATGGACTGGGTCTTTCTATCAGAGCTTGCGATCAACGGAGCCTTGACGGGTCTGTTATATTCGCTTTTCGCCATCGGCCTCGTGCTGATTTACAAAGCGTCCTCGGTGCCCAATCTGGCGCAGGGCGGGCTGACCATGGTGGGTGCCTATGTGGTCCTGGCGCTGGCGCGCGATGTGGGTTTGCCCTTGTGGCTGGCCATTCCTCTGGCTGCGGTTGTCATGTTCGGCCTTGGGTTCGGCATCGAGCGTGTTGCCCTGCGTCGTCTCGCGGGTCGCCCGGTCGTCATGATCCTGATGCTGACACTTGGCCTCGACATATTCCTGCGGGGTACGACACTTGCCATCTGGGGCGGAACGTCGCGTTCGATGGAACTGGGCGTCAGCTATGATCCGCTGTTCCTGGGCGACATCTTCATCAGCCGCATCCATCTGGTCGGTGCCGGTGTCGCGCTTGCCTTGTTTGTCGGCTTCATGCTGTTCTTCCAAACCCGGACCGGGATCAAGTTGCGGGCGATCGCGGATGATTACATGGCTTCGTGGTCGGTAGGTATCTCGGTTGAGCGCGGCGTTGGGTTATCCTGGGCATTGGCATCCGTTGTTGCCGTCGCCGCTGGCGTCATCTGGGGTGAAATTCAGGGTGTCGATCAGGCGCTGTCGCTGTTGCTTCTCAAAGGTCTGACGGTTGCCGTTCTCGGTGGTCTCGACAGTATCCTTGGCGCCGTGATCGCAGGCATCATCCTGGGCGTCGTCGAAAACGTTGGCGCTGATTTCCTCGATCCGCTTGTCGGAGGCGGAAGCCGTGAGCTTATCGTCGCTGCCGTGCTCATTCTTACCGTCATGATCCGTCCGCACGGGCTGTTCGGTCGTCACGACATCGAAAGGGTGTAAGGCATGTTTTACAGACTTTCCGGCGACCATCACGCCGACTACGTTTCGGACAGCCGTATCTTCAAGGTGCCTGCCGACAGAAATCTGACAGCTTTCATCTTTCTGATCGGCCTTGCCGCGCCATTCATCATCCCGTCGCTTTATCTGAACAGCTACATGCTTCCCTGGCTGATCTGGACGGCCGCCGCTTTGGGGCTGAACCTGGTGACAGGTTGGGCCGGCCAACTGCACTTGGGCTATGCTGCGGTCATGGCCGTCGGAGCGTATTCGTCTATCCATGCCGCGCGTTTCGGGGTGCCGTGGGAATTTGCCCTGATCATTGGCGGGTTGACGTCATCCGTGATCGGCAGCCTGTTCGCTTTTGCCGCTTTGCGGGTCAAGGGCCTCTATCTCGCCCTTACCACTCTTGCGATGCAGTTCGTGATGGACTGGGTTCTGACCCACTCGCCGGCGATCTCGGGGGGCTCACACGCATCGCTCCAGTCGCCGACGCTGGCGTTGTTGGGGCAAGAGATTACCACTGATACTGGCTTCTACTATGTCGCCTTCGGCTGGTGTGTGTTGGTGACGATCTTCATGCTTAATCTCAAGCGTACTGGACTCGGTCGCGCCTTGGTCGCTGTCCGGGAAAAAGACTTTGCCGCCGCGATCCTGGGTGTGAACAGTTTCTACTACAAAATCCTCGCATTCGCGACTTCTTCGTTCATCGCAGGCGTCAGCGGTGCGTTGCTTGTTGCCACCTTTTTCTTTCTCGCCGCACCCGAGCAATTCTCGGTTGCCGTTTCGATCCAGGTTCTTGCGATGGTGATTGTTGGCGGCCTTGGCAGCATTATCGGTTCCTATTTCGGTGTTGCCCTGATCCTTCTTGTTCCGGGTATCGTGAACGGTCTCGTCGTCACGCTGAGTGACGGGCTTGGCATGCAGATCAACGTTGAAACGCTCGCCCACATCCCCAACGCGGTCTATGGCGCGCTGATCGTCATTATCCTTCTGATCGAACCGCTTGGTTTGGGAAAACTCTACGGCAACATCAGAGACTACCTGATGGTCTGGCCCTTCGATCAGTTCAAGAAATAAGGGAAATGCCGATGCAAGAAAAAGTTGAAGCCCAGAACATTCTGTCCATGAACAGTGTCGAGGTGCTGTACGACAATGTAATGCTGGCGATCAAAGGTGTATCGGTCCAGGTTCCAAAAGGCGAGATGATCGCGCTTTTGGGGTCGAACGGAGCGGGAAAAAGCACCACGTTGAAAGCGATCAGCGGTCTTTTGAAAGCCGAGCGCGGACGCATCAGCCGAGGTGAGATAACGTTCCAAGGAACGGACATTACCGAAGCGCTCGCGCAAAAACGCGTCGAGATGGGCATCTGTCATGTCATCGAAGGGCGGCGGGTCTTTGAACATCTGACCCCCGACGAGAACCTGACCGCCGCCGCGCCGCGCGGAATGTCCCGATCGACGCTGAATGCGGAAAAGGACAAGATTTACGCCTATTTTCCACGGCTTGCCGAACGCAAAAATTCGCAAGCAGGCTATTTGTCGGGTGGTGAGCAACAGATGCTTGCCATTGGGCGGGCCCTCGTGACCCAGCCGAAGCTTTTGATGCTTGATGAACCAAGTCTCGGGCTTGCTCCGTTCCTGGTCGAGGAAATCTTCGGCATCCTGCAAAAGATCAATAAGGATGAGGGCCTGTCCGTCCTGCTGGTGGAACAGAACGCCCTGGCAGCTCTGGAGATCGTTTCGCAAGGGTATCTTATCGAAAACGGCCGCGTCGTTATGCACGGCACGGCCGAGGCGCTCAAATCCAACTCCGACATTCAGGAGTTCTATCTAGGCGGCGGAGAGACCGATTTTCACAACGTCAAGCACTACAGCCGACGCAAACGTTGGTTGAGTTGAGGTACTAATCAGAAGTTGTTCAGGGAGGAACAAATGAAGAAACTTACCAAAGCGTTGGCCGTATTATCAATGTTCGGCGGAGCAATGTTCGGTACTCAGACGCTGGCCGAGCCATTCAAGATCGGCATCTGCTACGATCTCAGCAAGGCCTATACCTTTGCTACGCCGCAGGTTGCCCAAGCGGCACAGGATCTCGCGAAACTGGTCAACATGAAGGGAGGCATCGGAGGAGAGCCGGTCGAGGTTATCGTGCGCGATCATGGGAACGAACCGCAGCGCGGTATCGAGTGCTACTCCAAGCTCAGCCGCGAGGGTGTATTCGTCTTCGATACCCTGTCCACTCCGGTCTCTCTGGCTATCCTGCCGCGGGCCATGGAAGACGGGCGTATCCTGATGCAGTCGCTTGTCGGCCGAGGCGATGCAGTTGACGGCACCGTTTTCGAATGGGTCTATCCGGTCGGACCGACCTATTGGGGACAGGCGGCCAATGATGTCGCCTACATAAAGCAATTGCATGATGGCGACTTGTCTGACGTGAAGGTGGGGTTTGTGTATTTCGATTATCCTTTCGGACAGGAGCCGATCGAGATTCTCAAAACCTTGTCCGAAAAAGAGGGTTTCAAGCTTGAGCTTTACCCTGTGCAACTGCCTGGCAGTGACCAGGCCGGTGTGTGGTCCAAGGTGCGCCGGGACAACCCAGATCATGTGATTGTCTGGATGCTGGGCGGTGCGCATGTGGTTGCGTCGAAGGAAATGCAGCGCAATCGCATCCCGATGGACAAATACATTTCCGTCAACTGGCTGAACGAAGTCGATATCGCCAATATTGGCAACGAGGCCGCCAAGGGTATCAAGCGCGGTACCAATGTTGTTGGCGGTCAGAATGTCGCTTTGTATCAAGAGATCATGGCCGAACTCTACGACAAGGGCGAGGGTGCCGGCCCGATTGAGAAGACCCAGGACGTTTTCTACAACACTGGTCTGGCCATGTATTCAATCATGTTCGAAGCCGCGCGCAAGGCGGCAGAACTCGAAGGCCTTCCGATTACCGCAAAGTCCTACAAAGCGGGACTGGAGTCGCTTGAGGGATACGACGCGAACGGGCTGATGGCACCCATTACGGTGACGGCCGAAGATCATGGCGGCGGTGGCAAGACCCGGATCGAGATGTGGGACGGGGCGGCTTGGGTACCACAAACCGATTGGATCTCTGAATACGCCGACGTCGTGTGGGACGTGGTTAAGGACAGTTCCTCAAAATACGAGCAGTGAAAGACAGGTAGCAGGAAGGGTGACGCTACGCAGGGCGGCAGCGGCGCTTACGAAACGGTATCATCGCCCTAAACCCAAGCAACGGGAGAGAGAAAACATGAAAGTCAAACAGCACATTAAGGCAGTGGTCCTTGCTACTGCGCTGGCAGCAAGCGCGACTGTGGCCTCAGCGCAGGACAAGGAGCCGATCCGCTTCGGACTCTGCTTCGACCTCAGTAAATCCTACACGTTCATTTCGCCGCAGGTGGCCCAGGCCGCTCAGGATCTCGCGATGTACACAAACGAAAACGGTGGTATCGAAGGGCATCCGGTTGAAGTAATCATTCGCGATCACGGCAACGAACCGCAGCGTGGCGTGGAATGCTATGAGCAGCTCAAGCGTGAAGGCGTTTTCCTTTTCAATTTTCTGTCCACGCCGGTCACGAACGCGGTTTTGCCGCGTGCCATGAAGGACGGTAGCGTACTGATGCAGTCTTTCGTTGGCCGCGGTGACGCGGTGGACGGCGAAGTGTTCGAATGGGTTTTCCCGGTCGGTCCGACGTACTGGCAGCAGGCGGCAAATGACGTTGCCTTCATCAAGGGCCAGATGGGCGGTGACTTGAGCAAAACGAAGATCGGGTTCATCTATCTGGATTATCCCTTTGGCCAGGAACCGATCGAGATCCTGAAAACGCTTTCCGAAAAGGAAGGGTTCGAGTTGGAGCTGTATCCCGTACCGCTTCCCGGGTCGGATCAAGCCGGCGCATGGAGCAATATCCGCCGCGACAAGCCTGACTATGTGATCAGCTGGCTTCTGGCGGGTGGCCATGTGGTCGCCTCGAAAGAAATGCGTCGTAACCGTTTCCCGATCGACCGCTATCTTTCGGTAAACTGGCTGAACGAAGTCGATATCGCCAACATCGGCGCGGAAGAGGCGAAAGGCATCCTGCGCGGGACCAACGTGGCCGGTGGCCAGGAAGTTCCGATCGTAAAGACGATGCTGGACACCTACTATGCCAATGGCAAGGGCAGCGGACCCGAGAACCTGGTGCGAGACGTGTACTACAACACGGGCATGGCGATCTACTCGGCCGGTTTTGAAGCTGCGCGTATCGCGATTACCGAAAACGGTTGGCCGATCACACCGGAAAGCATGAAGAATGCCTATGAATCGATCGAGAACTTCGATGGAAACGGCATCATGGCCCCGGTTACACTGACCGACAAAGACCACGGTGGTGGCGGCAAGACCCGGGTCGAGCAGTGGAATGGCGAAACCTGGGTTCCGCTGACCGACTGGAGCGCCGACTATCTTGACGTTGTTTGGGATGTCATCAAGCACAGCTCCGCGACGTTCACCGTCGAATAAGACAGAGCTTCCCCGCGGCAGACATGTCGCGGGGAAGCTTTCCGCAGTTAGATTGTCCCGAGAAAGCGAAGCAGGTATCATGAGCCCCATTGACGTGAAGATCGAAGACGGAATTGCGACCGTCTGTATCAACCGGCCAGAACGTAAAAACGCGCTTTCCGTGGCGGCGACGAACGGGCTGACCGACGCTTGGGAGAAGATCGAGGCGGATGACAGCGTTCGTGTGGCCATTCTGACTTCTGCCGATTGCGGCGTTTTCAGCGCCGGACTGGATCTGAAGGAAGCCACACAAATCGCACGCGACGAGGGTGTCGATATTCTGACCAAGATGCGCGACCCGTTTCACGAGACCATGCGCGCCTGCAAGAAACCGATCATCGCGGCGATGACAGGGTCGCTGATGGCGGGCGGCATGATGCTGACCTTGAATTGCGATCTGCGGGTCGGTCTCAAGGGGACCAAGGTCGGTATCACCGAAGTAAAGATCGGTCGTGGATCGCCCTGGGCATCGCCGGCACTGTCCATGCTACCGCAGCCCATCCTTATGGAAATCGTTCTGACCGGCGACTTGATGCCGATCGAGCGCCTGCACGAATACGGGTTCACCAACTATATCGAAGACACTCCCGATGCTGTCCGCGCAAGGGCATTTGACCTTGCCAAACGCATTGCCAGCGCGGCCCCGCTGTCGGTTGTTGCCGCGAAAGGCGGCGTTCGCGCGACCATGGACCTGGGCTGTGCGGGTGGCCTGAAAGAGGGCAAGCGCCTTCACGAGGTGGTTTACGCCAGCAACGACGCGATTGAAGGCCCAAAGGCCTTTGCTGAAAAGCGGGCACCCGTCTGGACCGGGACCTGATGGAGACTTGAATGACTGAGCTTATTCGCCTGGACAGGGAAGGCCCTGTCGGAATCCTGCGTTTTCTTCAGCCGACAAAACGCAACCCTTACAGCATCGGGTTCGTCGAAGAACTGGTGGCGCTTCTGCGCGAAGCCGAACGGGACGCTACGATCCGTGTCGTTGTTATGACCGGTGGCAATCATTTCAGCAGCGGCGGCGATCTTGTCGGGTTTCAGTCCGAGATCGCCAAAGGCGCGCGGGCGACGTCGGAAATGGTGGACCTGGTTCACGATGGCGGACGCGCGGCCTATCTGTTTCGCAAACCTCTGATTTCCGCGGTATGCGGCGTGGCTTTTGGCGCGGGCCTCAGCCTGGCCTTGTCGGCGGACATTGTCGTTGCCGCCGAAGATGCCCGGCTGTGCGAAGTATTTGCACGCGTCGGCGGTTGTCCCGACACGGGATCAAGCTGGCTGCTTCAGCAGCGCGCCGGTGCGGGCGTTGCCCGGATGCTTGTGCTCACGGGCCGTGAAATCGACGGGCGCACCGCCAGGGACCTGCGCGTTGTCGAAGAATGCGTGCCGGCCAACCAGGTCGAGGTACGGGCGCTGGAAATTGCCCGCGAGATTGCAACGCACCCGATGTTTGGCGTTCAGACCGCCAAGCGTGTGATGCGCGCCGCAGCCGAGTGCAGCTATCTCGAGGCGCTGGATATCGAGCGCGATGCCCAAAGCGTTTTGCTGTGCGCGCATGACTTTCCCGAGGCCATGAAAGCGTTTTCGGAAAAAAGAACTCCAGAATTCAAAGACCGTTAGCTCGGTTGAAACCTTATCGCAAAACTCAAGGAGACCACGCCAATGAAGGTACTCGTGCCTGTGAAACGCGTGATCGACTACAACGTGAAGGTTCGTGTCAAAGCGGACGGAAGCGGTGTCGATCTGGCCAACGTTAAGATGTCGATGAACCCTTTCGACGAAATCGCCGTCGAAGAGGCGATACGCCTGAAAGAGGCCGGCAAGGCCGAAGAGGTGGTCGCGGTATCCATCGGCGTCAAACAGGCGCAGGAAACCCTGCGCACCGCACTGGCCATGGGTGCCGACCGCGCCATCCTGGTCGTTGCAGCGGATGACGTGCACCATGATATCGAGCCGCTGGCAGTGGCCAAAATCCTTGCCAAGGTCGTGGAAGAGGAACAGCCTGGTCTGATTCTCTGCGGCAAGCAGGCGATCGACAACGACATGAACGCCACCGGCCAGATGCTGTCCGCCCTGCTCGGCTGGAGCCAGGCGACCTTTGCGTCCGAAGTGGACATCGACGGCGACACCGCCAGGGTCACCCGCGAGGTCGACGGCGGGTTGCAGACCATCGCCGTGAAGATGCCCTCCATCGTCACCGTGGACCTGCGCCTGAACGAGCCGCGTTATGCCTCGCTGCCCAACATCATGAAGGCAAAGAAAAAACCGCTGGATGAGAAATCCGCCGCCGACTATGGCGTCGATGTCAGCCCGCGGCTGGAAATCGTCAAGACGGCCGAGCCCGCCGAACGCTCGGCCGGGATCATCGTCGGCTCGGTAGACGAGCTGGTTGCGAAACTCAAAGAAGCGGGGGCTGTGTAATGGCTGTTCTTCTGATTGGTGAAGTGACCAACGGCGAACTGGCGCTGGACGCCACCGCCAAGGCCGTGACCGCCGCATCGGCGCTGGGTGACGTGACCGTTCTGTGCGCCGGTGCCTCCGCCGCCGCCGCCGGCGAGGCCGCCGCCAAGATCGCCGGTGTCGCCAAGGTGCTGGTCGCCGAGGATGCCTCGCTGGGCCACCGCCTGGCGGAACCGACCGCCGCGCTGATCGTCAGCCTGGCAGGCGATTATGAACATATCGTTGCCCCGGCCACGACGGATGCGAAAAACGTCATGCCGCGCGTTGCCGCGCTTCTGGACGTGATGGTGCTGTCGGATGTCTCCGGCGTGGTTGATGGCGCGACCTTCGAACGCCCGATCTATGCCGGCAACGCCGTGCAGACGGTGAAATCGTCGGATGCCAAGAAGGTCATCACCTTCCGCACCTCGACCTTCGACGCCGCCGGCGACGGCGGGTCTGCCCCGGTCGAAACCATCGGCGCCGCCGAAAACCCCGGCCTCAGCGAATGGGTCGAGGACAAGGTGGCCGAAAGCGACCGCCCCGAGCTGACCTCGGCCGGCGTGGTCGTGTCGGGCGGCCGTGGCGTCGGCTCCGAGGAAGACTTCAAGATCATCGAGGCGCTGGCCGACAAGCTGGGCGCCGCCGTCGGCGCCTCCCGCGCCGCCGTCGATTCGGGTTACGCCCCGAACGACTGGCAGGTGGGCCAGACCGGCAAGGTGGTCGCCCCCGAACTCTACATCGCCGTCGGCATCTCGGGCGCCATCCAGCACCTCGCCGGCATGAAGGATTCGAAGATCATCGTCGCCATCAACAAGGACGAAGAAGCCCCGATCTTCCAGGTCGCCGACTTCGGACTGGTGGCCGACCTCTTCCAGGCCGTCCCCGAACTGACCGAAAAACTGTGATCGGTGAACGGTGGGTTTGAAATCCACCCTACACATACCGCAGGACAGACGACGCCCGCCGGAAACGGCGGGCGTTTTTCATGGGGAAGAGCACTCTGGGACCACTTCGACCCAAGGTGTCGGGTCGAAATGGGGGCAGTTTATGCCCATGGCGGTAGAAGCGAGTTGCTGGGCGGGCAATTCATCCCACCAGTTCATCCTTATGCCAGAAAGAAGTCCTTAATCAGGCTGTTGAACCGGTCCTTCTTTTCGATTTGCGTCCAGTGGCCGCATTCGCCGAAGGTGTGCAGTTCCGAGCGTTTCAGCAATTGGTGAAGGCGATGAGAGGACTCCAGGGGGATAACCGCATCCTCGCGGCCGTGCACAATCAGCGCGCGATGGGGGAGCGCGGCAATCTTGTCTTCAGGCGTAGACAGCGCGGCGACATGGCGACCGCGGGGTGCCGGGAACATGGCCGAGAAACTTTCCTGATAGCCGGGGCGTTTGCTGGCGTCGTAACGCGATTTTATCAGATCCTCGGTGATGAGGCTTTTGTCATAGGCAAAGCACTCCATCATGATCTTGCGCATGTTTTCCAGGCTGGGCTCATAGCCCCAGACGGTGTCCAGCCCCTCTGTCAGACCAAAATCAAGACCGGCCGATCCCATCAGAACCATCCGGTCGACCCGGTCGGGATACCGGCTGGCAATAGCCAGCGTGAGCCCGCCGCCGAAGGAATTACCGACGAAATGGGCCTTTTCGACACCCGTGGCGTCCATAAATGCGATTGTATGTTCGACCCAGCCGTCCAGCGAGTAGGTCTCGTTCTCGTGCCGCTCGGTGTAGCCAAATCCCATTGCATCCGGCGCCAGAACCCGGAAATCGCTGGCCAGATCGGGAACTGTCAGCCGCCAGTTGGCATAGCCGGTCACGCCCGGGCCGGAGCCATGCAGCAACAAAACTGCAGGGCCGGTCCCCTCTTCAAGATAGTTGGTCTTCCGCCCTGCGGCCTCGATTGTCTTGCCGATTTCAGGATTGGTCATTGTTAATTCCCTTGTTGCCCTGTTGCGTTGCTGCCGTTCGCCAGGTCCAGTGCGACATCGACAATCATGTCTTCCTGCCCGCCGACCATGCGGCGCTGGCCCAGCTCGTTCAGAATAGTGCGTGCATCTATGCCATATTGCGCGGCCGCGCGTTCCGCGTGCAAAAGAAAGCTCGAATAGACACCGCTATAGCCCAGAGAAAGCGTTTCACGGTCGACCCGGACCGGGCGCTCCTGTAGCGGGCGGACCAGATCGTCTGCCGCGTCCATCATCGCGTTGAGGTTGGTGCCCGTATCGTAGCCTTCCCTTTCAAGAACCGCTATCAGAGCTTCGAGAGGCGCATTTCCGGCCCCCGCGCCCAGGCCCGTCAGGGATCCGTCGACGCGATACGCCCCCTCTTCGACGGCGGCGACCGAAATCGCAACACCAAGCGTGAGGTTGTGATGCGCATGGATGCCGACCTGCGTTTCCGGCTTTAGCGCCTGGCGCAAAGCGCGCGCCCGCGCCCGCGCGGAACTGACGGTCAACGCACCGGCGCTATCGGTCACATATACGCAATGTGCACCGTAGCTTTCCATAAGCAGGGCCTGTTCGGCCAGGGCGCCGGGTTCGTTCATGTGGGCCATCATCAGAAAGCCCGACACATCCATGCCAATGTCGCGTGCGGTGCCGATATGTTGTCTGGCGATGTCTGCCTCTGTGCAATGGGTGGCCACGCGAACCGACCGGACACCGGCGGCGTATGCCTCTTTGAGGTCGGCGATTGTGCCGATGCCCGGAACCAGAAGCGTGGTCAGTTTGGCGGTCTTTACCGCGTCGGCCGCGGCGGCGATCCAATCCAGATCGCGGTGGCGCCCGAAACCATAGTTGAAACTTGTCCCGTTCAAACCGTCGCCGTGGCTGACCTCGATCGCATCAACGCCTGCGGCGTCCAGCGCAGCGGCGATATCTTGCACCTGGCCGACAGTGAACTGGTGGCGCACCGCATGCATCCCGTCGCGCAGTGTCACGTCTTGGATATAGAGGTTCCTGGTCATTGCGCGGCCTTTTCTTTCGTGCGTGCGATCTGTTCGCCGGTTGCCAGCGCCGCCGATGTCATGATGTCCAGATTTCCGGCGTATTTCGGCAGGTAGTGTCCGGCGCCCTCTACTTCGAGAAACACCGAAACCTTCAGCGCGCCTTCGGCAGGGTCGCCGGGCAGCCCGGCCGCCGCGTTCGGTCCGATCCTTTCGAACTGAACTTCCTGTTTGAGACTGTATCCAGGGACATAAGCCCGTACGGATTCGACCATATCCTCGACCGATGCGCGAATAGCTTCCGCGTCGTCTGTCTGGGCCAGGCAATACACCGTGTCCCGCATCACCAAAGGCGGCTCTGCCGGATTGAGGATAATGATGGCTTTGCCTTCCTCGGCGCCACCGACCTCACATATGGCGCGCGAGGTGGTCTCGGTAAATTCGTCGATATTCGCGCGCGTTCCCGGCCCGGCCGACCTGGAAGAGATGGAGGCGACAATTTCCGCATAGCGCACCGGGGCCACCCGCGAAACCGCGGCCACGATCGGAATGGTGGCCTGGCCGCCGCAGGTAACCATGTTGACATTGGCCGCGTCCAAATGGGCGGAAATGTTGACCGTTGGCACCACATAGGGCCCGATGGCGGCAGGCGTCAGATCGACGACCCGCTTGCCATCGGCTGTCAGCAACTCGCTGTGCCGGGCGTGGGCCTTGGCGGACGTCGCGTCGAACACCACAGCAATGTCGCCATAGCCGGGCATCTGCCGCAATCCATCGATACCCTTGGCCGTCACCGGAACGCCCAGCTTTTCAGCCCGCTTCAACCCGTCCGAGGCAGGGTCAATGCCGACAAATGCAGCCAGTTCCAACAGGTCGCTGTTCCGCATCAGCTTGATCATGAGATCGGTGCCGATATTGCCGGTGCCGATTATGGCCGCCTTTACTTTTGACATTCTATCACTCCGTGAATGAAACGCTGACATGGCCCAGGCCGCCAATCGAGGCCTGAACCACTGCTTTGCCCGTGACCGGAGCCATCGGCCCCAACGCTCCGGACAGGATGATCTGCCCCGCCCTGAGGGGCGTTCCGTTTGCACGCATCTTTTCAGCCAACCAAGCGACGGCGTTGACAGGGCTGCCCATGCAGGCCGCACCGGTTCCGGCGGAAACGGTCTGCCCATTCAGGGTCATCTCCATTGCGCAGTTGGAAAAATCGAAGCCCAGGGGCGAGATGACCGGCGCGCCCAGGACCAACAATCCGGACGAGGCATTGTCGGCGATCGTATCGAGCAGGGTGATGTTCCAATCGGCTATGCGGCTGTCCACGATCTCTATTGCCGGGGCAATAAAGACGGTTGCGCGCAAAACATCCGCAGCATTCGGCTGGGCAATATCCAGATCGTCGCCTAGAATAAACGCGATCTCCGCTTCGATCTTTGGTTGCAGCACGCGGTCCGATGAAATGATACCCCCATCGCCGACAATCATGTCCGACAGCAAGGTGCCGTAGTCCGGCTGATCCACGCCCATCTGAGCCTGAACGGCCTTGGCGGTCAGTCCGATCTTATGCCCGATCAACCGGCTGCCGCCGGCCAGACGCCGTTCGATATTGGCCTGCTGCACGGCATATGCGGCATCAAGACCGTAGTCCTTGAGATGTTCTTGGATCGGAGCGCACGGCGTTGCTTTTTTCTCTGCCTGCCACAATGCTTCGGCCGCGACTGCCAGGTTATTATCCAATGTCATACGTCCCTCTGTTCTTCGGTTTGTGATGGACCGGATGCGGTTTGCCGCAACCCGAGCAAAACGGCCGGCGACCGGTACAGAACGGTATCGGCGGCCGTTTCGGACAGTGCGCGCCGGATGAACCCTACCGGATCGTTTTCCATAATCAGAAATGGATAGTCGGTACCGGCCAGTATCCTGTCATGTCCGACGGTTGTTTCCAGAAACTGCAGGGCGACATCGTCGTAAACGATGCTGTCAAAATAGAACCGGCGCGCCAGTTTGCTGGGCGGCACGGACATGCTGTTCCGGATCGGCATTCCCAAGCGGTACGCATGATCCAGCCGGGGCAGGATGGCGGGCAATGCACCGCCGCCATGCGAAAGGACAATGCGAAGATTGGGGTGATTTTCCAGAACCCCGGCTGTCATCAGCGACGTGGCGGCGAGAGCTGTCTCAAGCGGAAACGCCGCAATCGCGGCCATTGCCGGTACATCGCCGATCCGCTCGACCCCGGCCGGGTGCAGCGCATGGACCATAACCGTCATGTTCAGCCGTTCCGCTTCGGCAAAGACGGGGGCAAGCGACGGATCGCCCAGGGGCGTACCCTGAACATGCGTGCCGATCTCGATCCCTGTCAGCCCCATGTCCCGCAACCCGCTCAGGCTGTGAGTGGCCTTTTCCGGTGTTTGCAGCGGCACCATCCCGAAAGCTGAAAACCGCTTCGGATAGGTGGCGACCAGATCTGCGAGAAAGGTATTGACGCAATCGCAGATCGCCTCTGCATCGCCGGCGCCGAACCAATAGGACAAAAGCTCGGGCATCGGCGACAACACCTGATGGCCGATCCCCTTGGCCTCCATGTCGGCCAACCTGGCATCGGCGTTCCAGGATCGTAAATCGATCTGGCGAAAAGGCTTTCCACCGATCACGATCCTGGCCGAGCCGTCCTGTTCATGCACAATGGAGGGCCAGCGCGCATCGCGTTCTGTTCCGTCCGGAAACCGGTCGGGCACCACGTGGCTATGGACATCTATAGCCCCAGATGTGCGCAAATTCTTCACCGCGGTGCCTTCCATGTTAACATCCGGCCAAACAGCTTTCCATCCATCAACCGGAAATCTGCACAGACGCGCTTACATGCGCCTCCGAAAGCCATATCAGTTCTCGAGGCCGTTCAGATTCGATTTCGCGCCCCACATGCAAAGGCTGAAAGGTTCGAAACCGAACTGGCGTTCCCTATACGTTTCTTCGTCCACCTTGTTGACACCAACAGAGTATTCGAATGTCATCCCGTCAGGGCCCTGGAAATAAACAAACCGGGCACCGGACGTCGGGTGACGTCCCGGACCGAAGGTAATCGGAACGTTATGTTGTTTCAGCAGATTGTACGAACGCATGATGTCATCGGTCGATTCAACCTGGTGGTTGATATGCTGGAGTCCGCCGCGCCCTGCCGGGACAAGAGCGAGCGTATGATGAATCTCATTCACGCGCAAAAGCGGAACGTCTCCGATACGATCACTGACGCGGGCGTTGCAAACCTGGGTCCAGAATGCTTCATCCCGCTTGCAGTCCTGGCTGAAAATGCCGACATGGCTGAAGCCGGAGATTCCGGCGTCCCGGCTCGGAAAATGACGCTTGCCCATAATCTCTGGCTGAACTACCAGCTCGATTTTCAGGCCACTGGGCTCTCGGAAAGCAACGAAATCTCTTACATGACGAGAATCGCATTCGTCGCGGGTGCCCCTATGCAGATCGTGTCCAAGATCTTCGAGAGTCGCAGCCGCGATTTCAAGTGTCTGACTATCGCGGACTTCGAAACCGACGACGTGGTCGTTGGGGTCCCCTTCGTGGTAGTATAGGGTATGTCCCCGTTCATCTGATCTGAGGTGTCGCGAATTGCGGCTGCTTTCGGAAACCTCCAGGCCCAGAATTCTCGTTGCGAAGTCGGTGCTGGTTTGAATATCTTTTGTACCCATCCGAACATAGCATACATCAAGCAGTTCAATCATCTTGTGCCCACCTTTCTGTTATCTTGGGTTTCCCAATCGGCTCCCCAGCGTTCGGGAAGCAGACCATCGGAGTTCCACATGCAAAACGAGTCGCGCGCGTTTCTGAATTGTCGCGCGGTCCAGTCAGGCTCAACAGTTTTCATTCCGGTGCCGTAAGACACGATCAGGTCCTCGGGCCCCTGAAAGTACAGAAAAACTTCGCCACTTGCGGGATCGCGCCCGGGACCATCGAGGATTCGCACCTGTTGATTGGCAAGCAAATACTTGCTGCGCATGATATCGTTCAGGTCGCCTACCTCGAAATTGACGGATAGCAGCCCACTCCGCTGGCTTGGGTAGTAAGCGATGCGGTGGTGTCGTTCATCAAAACCCAGCTGACCGCTTTCTCCGGCAAAGTCCCGCACCCTGGCGCCGAAAACCTCGGTCCAGATCGCCATGTCGCGCTCGGGGTCAGGGCTGCGCAGATCAACCGACGAAATCGCTTTGATGCCGGCATCGCGGGCGGGGAAAAACCGCTGGCTCTTGTTTTCGTGGCGCACAACGATCTCGAACCGGTTGCCGGCGAAATCTTCAAAGGCCACCGCATCGCGGTAGAGCTTTCCGGCACAAACCTCTGCGGACAGCCGCGCGGGCTCAAGTCCGCAGGCGGTGAGCTTCCCTGTGATGTCGTCAAGATCGGTCTGGTAACGGACACTGAGCCCGACAACCGGCTTGCTGGTCGCGCCGGTGGCGTCGCATTCTACTGAATATGATCGCTCGTCGGATCGGAATCGGGCGATGTCGTCACTGCCGTCCGCAGACTGAAGCCCGACCGCGCCTCCAAGGAACCGATGGAAAGCATCCAATTTTTTTGCCGGGTACCGAACAAAACGAAGCTCTTCAATCATACCGGGGTCACCCTTTCTTCCTGCGGTGCGGCCACATCCGCGCCTGCTAGCGTCAGTTGAGTCGTGCCAAGGTAGGCCCGAACCACTTCAGGGTTATCCAGCACCTCATCAGGAGGTCCGTCTCCGATCGACCGACCGTAATCCAACACATGGATACGGTCCGCAATCGCCGCGACCATTTCCATGTCGTGTTCAATCCAGAGCATTGGAATTCCCAGCTGCTTCTTTGCGGCGTCGATATGGTAGGCAAGTTCTTCGCGTTCTTCCTGGGTCAGTCCCGCGGAAGGTTCGTCCATCAAAAGAACTTTCGGTTCGGCCACCAGCGCCCGCCCAAAGCCGATGATCTTCTGAATTCCAAAAGGCAGACCGCCGACAGGCAAATGCGCCAGATGGGTCAGCGACAACATCTCAAGCACGACGTTGACCACAGCGAGATGCTCGGCCTCTTCGCGCCGTGCCGACGGCAGTCGTAACCATTGTTCCGCAAGTGTCGCCTTGAGATGGTTGTGCCGGGCCACAAGCAAGTTCTCACGTACATTCATCCGGGGGATCAGTTCGGCATGTTGAAAGGTGCGCCCGATTCCCATTTCCGCAATGGCACTGGGTTTCTTGCCGATTAGGGACGTGCCGAGAAAGTCGATCTGACCCGAGGGGCGATAGATCCCGCTGATGCAGTTAAAGATACTGGTCTTGCCTGCCCCGTTTGGTCCGATCAGCGCCAGCAATTCACCCGACCGAACACCCAGCGAAACTCGGTTAAGGACGACCAGACCGCCAAAATGAAGTTCTACATCCTTGAGTTCAAGGTCATACATTTGCTCGCTCCTCGCGTCGGCGCCGCGCATTAGCCAGATAGTCGGCGCGGCCCGCGCTTCCGGTCCCAAGGTACAGTTCCAGGATTTTCTGATTGGTCCGCAGGTCTTGGGTTGCACCTTCAAGCTCGACTTTGCCGTTCTCCAGAACGAAGCCGTAGCTAGCCAACGCAAAAGCCACCGCGGCGCTTTGCTCGACCAAGAGTATGGATAGTTCGGTCCGGGCGTGAATGTCGCGCAGCCGCTCGATGATCTCGTCGACGATCACCGGAGCCAGCCCCAGCGACAGCTCGTCGATCAGCAACAGGCTCGGCTTGCAGACAAGCGCGCTGCCAATCGCCAGCATCTGACGCTCACCCCCTGACAGCAAGCCAGCCGGTTTGTTCCTGAGTTTTGCCAATCTGGGAAAATAGACAAAGATTTCGTCTTCGATCTGCCGCCAGTTGCTGCCTTCGGCCCGCGTGGCCGAGACGACTTCCAGGTTCTCGGCAACGGTCAGGTTGGTAAAAACTTTGTCCCGCTCGGGCACCAGAACGATACCCTTGTGGATCGTTTTCGGAAGCTGAAGCCCGGTGATGTCTTCACCGAAATACCGCACGTTGCCGGCGGTCACCCGTGCATTGTCCAACCCGATGAACCCCGAGATCGCCCTGAGCGTGGTCGATTTTCCAGCACCGTTGGCCCCCAAGAGCGCGGCAATCTGACCTTTCTCAACCCGCAGGTTGACACCGTGCAATGCCCGGATCGAACGTTGATAGGTGACTTCAAGGTCCGTGACTTCCAGAATGTCTGTCATTGCGTGTCCTCCCGTTTCGATGGCGATGCGAATTGACTGACAATGCGTTTCCAGATGCCGATCAGGCCGTTGGGTTCGAAGACTAGAAACAGGATCATCAGAAGACCGAAGGCTGCATGCGAGGCCGATGAAACCGTCGTGATGTCGAGTCCTACATGGGGCACCGCTTCCATTAGCCATTCCACGCAATAAGGAACCAGTGTGACGAAAACGGCGCCCAGCAGTGCTCCCGGCAAGCTGCCCATCCCGCCAATGATGATCATCGCGATATACTGGATGCTCAGGAACAAGGTAAAGGCTTCGACCGCCACGAAGTTCTGATAATATGCGAACAATGCGCCCGAGAAAGAGGCGATTCCCGATGTGATGACGAAGGCCAGCAGCTTGTAGTTGGCGACCTGCACACCAAGAGCTTCGGCCGCCGTTTCATTCGCATGAAGGGCTTCCCAAGCGCGGCCCGTTTTGGAATTCAGTAGGTTTCGGCACCCCCAATAGGTACCCGCGGCCAGCGCCAGAAGTACGTAGTACCAAGCATATCCATCATAAATCTCGTACCCGAAGATCACTGGTGGATCGAGATAGATGCCAGTCGAAGCGCCGCTAGCGAATTCGTACTCGCCTCCGAGGTAGATAACGAGAAAATGCAGCGCCAAAGTGCTCATCGCCAAATAGATGCCACGCAGCCGTAAGGACGGCAGGCCGAAGATTAGGCCGATCACCGCGCCCGCCACGACCGAAGCCGGAAGGGTTATCCAGATACCCGCACCCGTTTCCTTGTAAAGGATCCCGGTGGTAAACGCGCCAGCCGCCATCAGGCCGCTGTGACCCAGAGAGATCTGTCCCGCAAAACCGGTCAGAACCATGAGCGCCAGCGCTCCGATGCCCGCGATAAAGATCTGCGACGCGATGTCGAGATGAAAAGGCGTGGCCGAGGTTGGCAAAAGAACAAGCAGAACGATCAAACCGATCCAGGCCACCTGATTCTTGCTTAGTCGCTTTCTACTTTCTGTGGCAGGGGCCGTTTTTCCGATGCCGGTTTCTATATTAGACACGATTGAGTTCCTCCTTGGTGCCATACAGGCCCCAGGGCCGGACGATCAGAATTGCGATCAGTACAAGGAACGGCACGACATCGGACAGAAGCGGATTAACGTAATGGATCAGAAGAACCTCCAGGGCAGCGATGACACCTGCGCCGATCAAGGCACCGGGCAGGCTGTCCAACCCGCCAACAAGTGCCGCCGGAAAGGCTTTGAGCCCGATCACCGCCATGTTCACGTCGATACGGGAATCGAGGGTGACAAGTATTCCCGCCAGCGACCCCGAAAAGGTCGACAGGGTCCAAGCCAAGGCATAGACGGTATGTAGGTTGATCCCGCGTTGCGCCGCCAGCAACGCATTCTGTCCAGAAGCTCGCATCCGCATGCCCCAGCGTGACATGTGAAGAAATGCCAGAAGCCCTAGGTAGACCAGGAACGTGCAAACAACGAGCCACAGCGCGGCGGTGGAAACCCGGACCGAGTCGGTAAGCGCGATCGAGGCATTGTCGAAGCTGATCATTGCCGCAGCGTTCAGTTGTTGTGGTCCCCAGATCAGGACCATTGCGCCGCGCAAAAGAATGCCTAACGCTACGGTTGTCAGAACGGCGGCCAACACCGGTTGTCCCGTCATCTTGCGCATCAACAGCAGGTAGACGGACAACCCGACGACGATCGAAAACATCGCGGTGATGGCAATCGCAGCGAGAGGATCCGAGGCTATACCTGCCGATGTGGCAACCAACAGGTAAGCTCCCAGGATCATGAGTTCGCCATGTGCCAGATTCAGGACACGGCTGACTTTGTACACCAAGACATAGCCGCTCGCGACAAGAGCGTACAACGACGTCAAAACAACGATATTTGCTAGAATTTGCATGATAAGCTCCCGTCGCGCTCAGGCCTCATTCGACCTCGTAGGCCTTCCAGTCCCGTGCGATCTCCATCGCGCCCTTTTCGTCGCTCCAGCGGTAGGCGCGGTAATAGATAGTTTCGCGGAAATGATTGTTGTCGGTCCACTTGATCGGGCCGCCGCGCAATCCCTTCGTATCGATCTCGATGTTGCTCATGACGGCATTGATCGCCTCGGCGCTTGTGTCTTCGCCAAGCTCTTCAAGGACACCTTCGACGACGATTCCACCGACCCATCCGTCAAGAATGGCCTCTGGATTTAGGCTGGAACCGGCTTCCGTCACCGCGTCGACAAGGGTTCGCGTGGCTTCACTATTTTCGAACAGCATCACGTTGCTGCCCACGGCGATTAGGCCCGGATCTTTTATTTTCAACATCTCAAGTTCCGCCTCGGCGAGGTGACCGACGTAGGCGTTCCCTTCCCAACCCTGCTTGCGCAGCGCATCGACGAAACGGATTTGCACAGACCACGGCGCCCAGGAAAGAACGGCCTCGGCTTCGTTTTGAGTAAGTTTCGTCGCGAAGGATGTGTAGTCAGCTGTGCCGGGCGGCGCGATTTCAACGCCGGCCGATTTCATGCCAGCTTCCAAGACCATCCGCTCAGCTTCTTCCATCCCCGCCCGCGAGATTGGAATGCCCATGGCGGAAAACCCGATGGTGATGTCGCCGCTCTCTCGTTCGCGCAGGTAGTCGACCATCGCGATGCTATCATGCACCGCGGAAAAACCGGTCGAACAGTACAAAAGCGGCTTGGCCGGCGGCATCGTCTCAGCGGGGCAGACCGAACCGGCGAACAATACCGGCACTTCTCGGCGAGTTGCCTGGCTTATGATTGGGGCAAAAGTTGCCGATGTGCTGACCGAGATGATCATCTGCACATCATCCTGGGTTAGGAACCTTTTGGCGTTGCTAGCCGCCCTAGATGCATCCCCCTGATCGTCATAAATCACCAGCGACACGGTTCTTCCATTAACGCCACCGGCGTCGTTCAGCCGGTCGATATAGAGCTTCAATCCTTCGGCCGGCGCGGCGTATGTGCCGGCGGCCCCCCCGCTCAAAGCGGCGCTCATCCCAATCACGACCTCGTCGTCCGCAGCCAACGCTGGTCCTGCGGCAAATGTGGCCGCCACGGCCAAATTCTTGGCAATCTGCTTCATTTTCATTTCTTTATCCTCCGGTTTGTGAATAAGCTTTTTTCAGAGCCGTTGCAGCTTTGCCTGATCAACGGGCCAATCGATGTTTTCGCGTTTCAACGCATCGACCATCATGGTTTTCCAGATGGCGGTGACTTCGGCATATTTTTCGGCATTGCTGTCCCAGAGCGTCCGCATTGCGTAACCCCGGACCATATTGAAGGTCATGTAGACCAGGTTCTCGGCTAAAGGCGGCGGCATGTATTTGGACATGACTTTGACCCATGCGGCCTCGATCGGCAGACGCGCTTTCTGCGACGCCTCCAGAATCTCGGTCTTCAGATCGGGATCCGTGTTCGCGGACAGAACAATGTCCAGAACGCTGAAGAAATGCTCCCCCAGAAAGAAGCTTTCTGCATCCCTAAGCATCTCGTCGAAAATTTTGCTCTGGTCGGTCGCTGCTTCAGCGCCCTCGACGCTTTTGTCGACGGCAATTTGGTAGAGGTGCTCGTGAACTGCCAGGATCAAATCCCGTTTGTGACGGTAATGATGCAGCAGTGCGCCCCTCGATACCCCGGCGTTTTGCACCACCGCTTCGGTGCTGAACCCGGAAAACCCACGTTCGCGCAACACTTCGATTGAGGCCGATATGAGGCGTGATCGCATTTCTAGGCTGCGTTCGTCTTGCGACCGTGAGGCATTGACCACATCGGCGTCCGCCTTGTCGCTCTGTTTGTTGGAGGAAATTTTAGTATTCAATGGATACCTTTCCATCCGCGACGAAAACAGCGTAGGTTTTCAACGGAATTTCGCAGGGCATCAGTCCGGGTTCGCCCGTGGTCACGTCGAAGGTTCCGAAGTGCCACGAGCATTCGACAAACTTTCCGCACAATTCGCCTTCTTCGGACAGCGAAGCCTCGCCATGCGAGCATTGGTCCTGAGTGGCAAAGAAGTTGCCATCGACATTGTAGACGGCGATGACGTCTCCATTCGGCAGGGTCTCGGCACGTATTTCGCCTTCCGGCAAATCTTCGGCGGGGAAAAGAGCCAAGATCCTTTTTGTATCTTCACTCATAGCATCGTGCTCCCGCCATTTACCGAAATCACCTGTCCGGTCACGAAACTCGCTTCGTCCGAGGCCAGGTAACTTACCATCGAAGCGACTTCGCTCATTTCCGCCGGTCGCCCCATCGGGATCACACTGAGAAATTTCTCTGCCAATTTAGGATCGCGTTCGGTAATCTCGGCCATTTGCGGTGTGTTGGTCGCGCAAGGGGCCACTGTATTCACGGTAATCCCGTCAAGGGCGTACTCCCGGGCCAATCCGGTGGTCATGCCGTGCATGCCGCCCTTGGCCGCATTATAGGCGGCATGATCCCACAGACCGTTTCGCACGGAATCCGCACCAACGTTCACGATCCGCCCGCCACGCTGTTCGCGCATGACAGGCAACGCGTGCCAGCAGCACCAGACCGCCGTCCAAAGATTTCGGTCAATGGTTTCACGAAGGGTGTCGGGCGTATGTTCGGCAAATGCTCTGATGATCCCGCCACCTGCATTATTGACCAGAATGTCGAGCCGTCCGTATGCGCCAATGGCCGCATCGACAGCCGTCTTCGCAACGGATTCGTCCGCGAGGTTTCCGGGAACGACCACTGGGGGCTTTCCTTGAAAATGTCGCGCTGCCATTTCCTCGGCCGCCACGGTCGCTTCGGTCTCGTCGAAATTGGCGATCACCAGCCGCGCCCCGTCTGCCATCAGACGTTCAGCGATAACCAGACCAATTCCGCGCCCCGCTCCCGTTATCAGGGCAACCTTGCCTGACAGTTTTCCGCTCATAGTCGGTCCCCTCACTCTTCGTCGATCGCGCCCCTGCAAGACCGGGGCGCGATCCGTCCGTGTTACAAAATTATGCTGATCCGGCCCTGATTACGCAGGCCGTTGGTATCAAGAACAACACGCTTGGACCTGATCCGGGTTTTGCCGTCCGAAACCTCCAGACCGTACAGGAGCTTGCCAAAGAAGATGTTGCTGAAGTCATCCTTGGTTCGATAGGTCGAAAAATTACACGCGACTTCAACCTGACCGTCATCTTGCGAAAGGATACGAACATTCGACACCTGATGGCGGGTTTTTGAATGCGGATACTCCGCATGGGCGGTCCGCTTCATCAATCGCTTGACCCGTTCGCCCAACCGGTACCTGTCATCCGCGATGTAAAACAGGTTGTTGTCGGGTGACGCATCGGCGGGAATGTCCGTCGGCGGAATCTGATAGGTCGCATCGTCGGTGAACAGATCCAGCCATTCCGGCAGCCGCCATTCGTCAAGAAGCTCCGCTTCGGCGTATAGAAAATCCTCTACTTCTGACCGCGTGAGCGTCCCGGCGTCAGATCCCTTTTCTGTTGCAGCGATCATGTCCGCTCTCCCCGGATTTGTTCAGGGCCGGTAAGGCGGCGGCTCCATTCACGCCAGAACGCACGCATCTGCTCTTCGTCGTCCATCGCCGGCTGTTCCAAGCCCATGCCCTTTGATATGTCGTTCCACCGCACTTCCTGACTATTACGATAGCCCAGCTGGCAATGTTCCAGAGCCTCTACGTCATCCGGAGTGGCAAAGCCGCCGGGCCCGAGGAACTCCAGAAAGTTCGACAGGCGGAACTTGCGAGCCGCCGCGCTCTCTTCCTGCGGTCCGGCCGCCCAGGCATTGACGTGAAGCAGGTTTGGCGATTGCGGGAAGAAGGTGCGGATCGTCAGCGACATGATGTCGTTTATGATCAGGTTAGGGAAAATCAGCAGGTTGCGGTTCTTGTAAGCGATCCGGTCTGCTTTCTCCTTGCCGTATAGTTTTTCGTTCCGGGCGTTAAGAGCGTCGATCTCTTTCTTCCCTTCATCGCCCCAGAGTGACACCCATTGACCGGCAGGCCGTCCCCAGGGGGCGCTATATTCGATCACGCCGTGGCCATTGCCTAGATCCTTTCCAACACCGCTCAACGCGACATTGGTCAGGCCGCCTTCCATCGACTTGAGGTAGTCCAGATAAGTCGCATGGGTGCTCGTCGCGTGATAGCCGTCGATGCTGTTTTCTACCAGAAGCTTCCAGTTCGCGTTCATCGCGTATTCCTGGGTGCCGCCAATGACCTCCATGCCGTCAACCGACTGATCGAAGATCACATCCAGATATTCCTTGGCATTGCCAAGGTAATCAACAAGCGGGATTGCTTCAGGGTCGTAGCACAAGAAATACAGCCCGCGATAACTTTCCAGCCGGGGCACCTGACGCATGTTGGAATCAGGGTCGTTCTTGAAGTCGTGCCCATAGCTTTCTTCGCCCGGCTGATTTCTCAGCGCGCCGTCCTGGCCGAAGACCCAGCCATGATAGAAACACTGAAAGGACTTGGCGTTGCCTTTGCGTTCACGGCAGACTTGGGAACCCCGGTGGGGACAGGAATTGAACAGCGCCCGGATGTTGCCCTGGCGGTCCTTGTTGAACAGAATGCTGCGGCCGCCGACCACTCGGGTCACAAAGTCACCCGGTTTCTTTAGTTCCGATTCGTGGCCGAGATAAAGCCAGCAAGTGGAAAAGATACGCTCGCGCTCTTTTACGAACACATCCGGGTCAGTAAAGTTGTTTCTGGAAACCTTGAAGAGATGCCGATCGTTGTCGATCATCACCAAGGGATCGTTTCCGTTGGGCTTCATTGCGTCTTATCCTCCTCCGGTTGATGGGTTTCAGGCGGGAATTGCCTGTCTGAGTTTGTAAGCGGGGTCCTCGATGGCGGCCCGCTCCAGCCGGATGCCGTTTCCGACCAGTTTACGTATTGCGGCCATGTCCTTGGGAACATTGATTGTGGTGCCCCCGACGATTTCACCGCCCCGCAAGGCGATGACGGCGAAGCGACCGCTGGCAGGATCACCGCGCAAGACGGTCTCTTCACCGATGCTGTCGCCCGCCACCTGAATGTTCATGCTATACTGATCGGACCAAAACCACGGCGCAGCCTTTGCCGGCTGCGCCGTGCCTGTTATGGACGCCGCGGCGATGGCGGCCTGCTGGTTGGCATTCGCCCAGGTCTCGATCCGCATCCAGCGATTGTGACACCGGCTGAACTGTTCGGTCGCATCCCCGACCGCCAGCACACCGCTGCTTTCGGTGACGGCCCTGTCGTCGACCCGAAGCCCCTGCGCGCCCTCTGGCAAACCGATCATGGCGGCAATCCCGCGCGGCGGCTCCACCCCGATGCCGACTACTACAAGATCGGCGCTTTCCACCGATCCATCGCTCAGCGTGGTGTCGCACCCCGACGCCGAGACCGGCCTTACATCATACCGGAAACGAACGCCGTTCCCGGCGTGTAGCCGTTCCAGATGTTCGGACGCCTCCGCGGGCAGTCCCCGTTCAAATAGACGTGAGCCGGCCTCGACCACAGTCACGTCGCAGGTCCCCGCTGCCGCTGCGGCAACTTCCAGTCCGATGATCCCGCCGCCCACGATCAAGATCTTTCCACCCATAGCCATCCGTTCGCGGATGGCAGCAGCGTCCTCGATCGTGCGCAGGACATGGATCGGCACGGTCAACCCGGCAAGCTGATCACATTGCCGGGCGCTGGTACCCGTCGCCAAAACCAGATGATCATAGGAAAGCTCCTCGCCCCCGGCGAGCGCCACGACCCGAGCGTTGGGATCGGCGTCGACGACGGGGCTGCCCAGCCGCAAATCTATTTCGGCGGCGCTCCAGTCGCTCTGCGCCTTCATGAAACGAGTCGACCAAGCCGGATCTGTCAGCATTTCCTTGGATAGCTGGGGTCGCTCATAGGGCAGATGCGGCTCCGCCCCGACCAGAACGACCGAACCGGAGAATCCCGCCGAACGGAGTTCCAGCGCGACTCGGGCCCCGGCCTGACCGGCGCCAACGACAACGACTCGTTCGGTCATGGGCGGCCAACGAACCTGCAGGCCACGCCCGGAGCATTTCTGTAATTGTCGGTCTGCATTCTCTCCCCCCTTCTCCGGCCACCTCCCGGCCGGTCAACTTTCTTGCCAAGAATTTACAAACAGGTTAGACTGTTTGTCAATGCACGAAAATCAGGGAGGCGCACAGTTATGTCGCAAAAAGCAGAAGATAGTGATAAAATACAGGTTGTTAGCGGGTATCAAAGCTGCAGTCTTGGCATGCTTCCACCGCGGATGCCGGATCGCGCAGATCCGCAGGTTCCCCATGATGCATCCCTCGGCAAAGTCCGCTATGGCCGGATCGGGAGCGTCTATTTCTATGACCAAAATTTCGACGCCGCTGTCGGGATGGTTGAGATTGAACTCAGCATTCAATGCCTTTCCGAGGGGCATTGCCGCGTCGAGGCATTTGGTATCGGCGATGGCTTTCAATCCTGCTCGGCCAATGGTCAGGACGCACCATTGATCATTCAGTTGTGCCGCAGGGACGGAACGGTGGTCGCCGAATCGAAATGGTCTTATTCGCGTATTCTTTGCGGGCATGTCGAGGCGCTGACACACAAAGAAGACATCCTGCTCGCCAGCGAGGAATTCGAATCAATTGAACTGGGAGTGATTCCCTCGACAAAAGGGACTGTATGCACTTGCGCAATGCCGCTCGGCACCTAGGTGTTGGATCCCATCGGGTTGCTCAACGCCGAGCGCGGGGGAAAGGCCTTAAAGGGCCGAGTGTGGCCTTGCGGTGTTGAGCCAGTCAAGACAGTAGTGCAGGTCGGCGTTTCGCGCTGCCGATGTCGAACGGCCTGACCCAAGGGGTTCATCGCAGCATCTGGTGGATCGGATTTAGGATAAATGATTTGGTTCTGCAGTCCAGATTTTGCTGATGTATTCGTAGGGCGGCGTTAGGCATTTCAGCGTCTTGAGGCGGCGCGCGAAGTTGTAAGCGTCCAGGGCGTCACTGAGGTGGCTACGAAGCTGATCGTGGCTCTCGTCATGATACCGTGTGACCGTGGCGTCCAAAATGTGCGGTTCAAACCTTCGACCTGGCCGTTCGTCGGGCAATGGTCCCTCGGAACATTGCCTGACCCTCCTCACTCCACGGGTGGTTGGGTTTCGCTAGTCGATGCTTGATATCATTTGCCTCGCAGATCAGATCAAACCGCATCTTGCGGAACGTCACGCTGTCACGGCTCCGAGCCTGTTCAGCGAACTGGATGCCGTTATCCGTCGGGTTGGTGTGGATCTTGTACGGAACGGATTCGAGAGGGTGTTCAAGAAACTCGCAATCCGACTTGCGATTGACATGCGCGACCAGTTGCGCGAAAGCAAACTTGCTAATTCGGTTAGTGGCCTCAAAGAGATAAAGCTTTCCTTACGCTGTCTTGACTTCGGCGATGTCGATAGGAAAATAGCCAATCGGGTCGCGTTTGAAATTCTGCCGCTTCGGCTCTTCACCTTCGGCCTCTGGCAAACGGGATCTCCCATGCCGCCGCAGACAACGATGCAATGAAGATCGCGTCAGGTGCGGGATTGAGGGCTGCAAACTGGTCGAAAATCCAGGCCACCTCTTGCAATGCCTTACGACTATTTACTCTATCTGAGCAGACGATCCTCACCGGCTTGAAGTTGATCCGCCCCCACTGAAGTGGTCCGCCGTTATGTTTAGGAAAACGGAGGATGGTCTTGACCCCTGAAACTGGTCCGAACTGAGTGCGAAATTTTGGGTACATTTCTGGCAAGAGAGGAGTGTACTGATGCCGAAGAAACGATTCAGCGACGAACAGATTGCCTTTGCCTTGAGGCAGGCGGAAACGGGAACGACGGTCGGCGAGATTTGCCGAAAGATGGGGATTTCGGAAGCGACGTTCTATCGCTGGAAGAAGGTCTATGCCGGGATGGGCGTATCCGAGATCCGGCGACTGAAGCAGCTCGAAGACGAGAACGGGAAGCTGAAACGTCTGGTCGCGTGTCTGACGTTGGACAAGACCATGCTTCAGGATGCACTGCGAAAAAAGTGGTGAAGCCTGTCCGTCGCCGTGCAGTCATCCGGCACTATCAGGATGTGTTTGAGGTGTCGGAACGCCGGACCTGCCGGGCCATGGGCTTCGGACGGGCTTCCCACAGATACCAATCCAGGCGGGATCCTGAAGTAGAACTTCGTATGAGGCTGAAAGAATTGGCTGAGAGCCGGGTGCGGTATGGATATCGCCGTTTGCACATTCTGCTGCAGCGCGAGGGTTGGCACGTGAACCACAAGCGCCTGTACCGGCTATACTGCGAAGAAGGCCTGTCGATAAGGACCCGCAGCCCGAAGCGGCGTCGCGCCTGCCGGTATCGATCCGGTCGATCGGAGGCCGACGGCATGAACGACGTCTGGGCCATGGACTTCATGTCGGACCGCTTGTTCGACAAGAAACCGTTCCGGATCCTGACGATCGTGGACTGCTTCACGAGAGAGGCTCTCGCGACCGCTGCGAGGGCGAACTTCCGCGCCTACCAGGTCATCGACGAACTGGATCGATTGGCGCGGACCAGAGGCAAGCCTCGAAGCATTCGAGTCGACAACGTCCTATATCGGGAAAATTTTGCTGCTTAGGTCAGCAGGTCATGGGGCATCCGGTGTCTCGGATGCCCTGGTATGATTGCCCAAGCGGTCTCCGCCGTCAAGAAGCGGTCTCTCCCATAGCAAACACAGGGTACGCGCGTTGGCGGCCCTCACCGTCCTTAAGACGAGATCCAAAATCCCAAGCGGAAGACCTGAACATTATCTACGAGGTCAGCTAACTGCCTCCACGGCTCTTGTCAGACAAGGGTCCTTCCGCCTGGGCTCACCCCCTCGAAGAAGGGGCGATAGGGTTCGCCGTGTTTGACCACGGCGTTTACGGTGCGCGCCATCTTGGCGGCGATCGCGGTGTAGGCTTTGCGACGCAGATGGGCATTGTGTCGATCCCGCGAGATGTAGCGTTCGAACTTGTCGCGGAAGCTGTTCGTGCGTTTGAGCACAGCAACCTGGCCTGCCATCCAGAGAGTTCTGCGAAGCCGTGCATTGCCATACTTCGAGATGCGGCTCTGACCGCGGAACATGCCGGACTGCGCAGTCGCCAGGTCCATGCCGCAGAACTTCAGGAACTGGCGGTGATGGCGGAAACGGCGCAGATCGCCAGCTTCGGCCAGGATGGTCAGGGCGTTGATCGGGCCGATCCCGGGGATCGTGGTCAGCAACTGGTAGTCGGGATGATCAGAAAGTAGCTCGATGGCCCGCGCCTCGATCTCGTTGCGCTGGCGAACCAGGCTTCGGCCTTCGGCCAGCACAAGGCGAAACATGCGAACGGCGTCGGACTCCGGGTGAACGGGCAGACCCACCGAGCCAACCGCCGTTGCGTAAATATCTGAAAGCAGGCGTTCTTTTGAGACCTTCCGACCGACCACCTGCCACGCATCTGCAACGAAGGCCTCACGGCTCCTGGCCGTGATCATATGCGGCGTCGGGTACTTCTCGAGGAATGCCAAAAACCAGTCAGTACGCGAACTGCGGTGAAAGCGCTCCGCCTCGAGAAAGTACAGCGGCAGGTAATGCGTCAGGATGCGGTGCCAGAGCTCAGTCTTCGAGCGCGAAACGATCTCGTGGGTCTTTGACAGTTCCTGGATGTCCGCTATGCCAGTCACCAGTGGATCGTGGAAAAACTGCACGGCGCCGATCTCCGTCATATGCAGGATGACTTGGGCGTCCTTCGGATCGTTCTTGTCCCAGCTGTTGTGCAGTGCCTCCCGCGTCCGCGCCAGACCTACTGAGGAGACCAGCTTCAGGTCAAAACCGGCCTGGCCGAGGTGGTGCGCAAGTGGCCGATGGTAGTTGCCAGTCGCCTCAAAGCCGATCCTTACCGGCAGGTCGTAGCTGGCAAGAGCGGCGGCCAGTCGCTGGAAATCCTCCAGAGTGTTTGTGATCGTAAGGCGGCGACGGCGCTTCTTACCTGGAATGCCAATCAGCACCTCATGGCGGTATTTGGAAATGTCGATGGCGGCCAACAGGGTCGGCGCGATAAAATGAGTGGCGGTCATAGCCGGTCTCCTCAGCGGTGTGGTTCATGCAAAACCACTGTTGAGACCTGCGACCCGGTTATGGCCACCCGCTGCGCTATCTGAGGGCTGCGCGCGTGGCCATAACCTTAAACAAGCGCTTCTTCCCGAGGTGCTACGGCCCGGAATTTGCCGGTCGGCTGCTCGACCAATGGGCCTACTTGAACAAGGTGGAATTGGACTTCTCCCGGCCCGGAAAACCAACGGACAACGCCTATATCGAAGCATTCAACGGTCGGCTTCGCCAAGAGTGCTTGAACGCATCATGGTTCCTGTCGATGGACGATGCCCGAACCCGGATCAACAACTGGAGAACTGACTACAACGAAACCAGGCGGTGAACCGCCCCGGGTTTCCCGGAGGCTGATTACTCCGTCTCACGCGACGTTATCGAACTCGTTTTGCTGTTCATAGAACTTCTCCTCGGCCTCTGCTGGCGGGATGTTTCCGATGGGTTGCAGCAGGCGTCGGTTGTTGAACCAATCGACCCATTTCAGGGTTTCCCATTCGACGGCATCAGCGCTTTCCACGGTCCCAACCGGTGAATGACTTCCGCCTTGAACAGCCCAATGATCGTCTCGGCCAGGGCGTTGTCATAGCTGTCACCCACACTGCCGACCGAGGGTTCGATCCCGGCTTCAGCCAAGCGCTCGGTATAGCGGATCGACACATACTGGCTACCGCGGTCACTGTGATGGATCAGATCGCCGCTTGGACGCCGCTCGTAAAGCGCCTGCTCCAGTGCATCCAGCACGAACTGGGTTTGCGGGGACCTTGACGCCCGCCAGCCGACGATCCGATTGGCGAAGGTGTCGATCACGAAGGCCACATAGACGAAGCCTTGCCAGGTCGAGACGTAAGTGAAGTCACTGACCCAGAGTGTGTTCGGCGCCGGTGCCCGGAACTGTCGGTTCACCTTGTCGCGCGGGCATGGCAACGCCTTGTCCGGTCGCGTCGTTTTCTGGGCCTTGCCGCGAACAACGCCCTGTATGCCAAGCTGCCGCATCAGCCGTTCTACCGTGCAGCGGGCCACGTCGAAGCCTTCTCGGCGCATCTGAAGCCAGACCTTGCGCACCCCGTAGACCTTGAAGTTCTGATCCCAGACGCGTTGCACCTCTTGCCGTAAGGCGGCATCCCGCTTGGCGCGATCCGACGCCCGATCCGGGTTTCGGGCAATGGCCAGATGCTCGTAGAAGGTCGAGGGGCGATCGGCAGAACACGGCAGATCGGCTCGACCCCATACTCGGCCCGATGATCTTCGATGAAACCGATCATCGTTTCAGTGGGCGGTCGAGCTCCGCCTGGGCAAAATACGCGCTGGCCTTCTTAAGGATTTCGTTGGCCTGCCGAAGCTCCCGAACCTCGCGTTCCAGATCCTTGATCCGGGCCCGCTCCTCAGATGTCACGCCATCCCGGTGACCAGCGTCGGTTTCTTCCTGCTGAACCCAACGCTTCAACGTATCCCGGCCGCAACCGATTTTCGGTGCAATGGCCTTGATCGCCGCCGACTGGCTGTCGTAGCTGCCTTGATTGTCGAATACCATCCGCACGGCCCTTGCTCGTGTCTCAGGTGAATAGCGGTTCGCTCTGTTGTCTTTTCCATGGCTCCAATCCTTCCTTGATCTGGAGCCTCCGGAAAACCCGGAGCGGTTCAGCCAGGGGAATCGCTGCCCACGGCGTTCCAGGACTGGTCGAACACCAAGGCGACTTACCGGTTCTTCTCCAACGGGAGTATCCGCGAAGACAAAATCCTCGAGGGGCATTTCGCCGCCTCCGCCCTGCGCACCCAGGCCACCAACGGTCCCATTCTGGTCCTGCAAGACACTACGGAATTCAACTTCAAACGCGCCGCGCCGGAAAAGATCAGGTTGACCAAGGTGTCGACCGGACGCAAGCTGAAGGAAGGCCGCTACCAGAAGCACGCGATCTGCGGGCTCCTGATGCACGCCAGCCTGGCGATCACGCCGGACGGTTTGCCCCTCGGTATGACAGCCGCCAAGTTTTGGTCGCGCTCCAA
Source organism: Maritimibacter sp. (assembly GCF_016774595.1). Lineage (NCBI taxonomy): Bacteria > Pseudomonadati > Pseudomonadota > Alphaproteobacteria > Rhodobacterales > Roseobacteraceae > Maritimibacter > Maritimibacter sp. The sequence goes on along the minus strand of NZ_JACBWT010000003.1, from coordinate 152,986 downwards.
GTTCAAGGGGTCCGCGGCGCTCAAGCGTAAGATCAATCCGACCCATGTGCCCATCGAGCAGAAGGAGAGCATGCGCTGGCTCGGCAATCTGCGCCTGTCCACCGAACTGGCAGGCGCGCCGGAACGCTGCGTGCATGTCGGCGACCGCGAGAGCGACATCTACGAACTCTACTGCCTGGCCGAGGAACTCGGGACCAACTTCCTGGTCCGGAGCTGCGTCGACCGCCTGGCGGAGGATGGCGGCACGACCATCGCCAAGGTCATGGCGCAGGTGCAGTCCAGCGGCACCCATGAGGTGCGGTTCCGGGACTTGCAAGGCAATGACCATTGCGCGGTGCTGTCAGTCCGGCATGCCACCATGACCGTCCGGCCGCCTATCGGAAAGCAGCGGAAATTCCGGAATCAGGAGCTCCAGATCATCCATGCCGAGGAACTCGACCCGCCGGAAGGCCGGATGCCCGTCATCTGGAAACTGACCACGAACCTGCCAGTGGCGACCCACGCGGACGCTGTACACAAGCTCGAATGGCACGCACTGCGCTGGAAGATCGAGACCTTCTTCCGGACTCTGAAGACTGGCTGCCGGATCGAGGAACTGTGCCTCGCGACTGCCGAGCGCTTAGCCAACTGCATCGCGTTGTGCTGCGTCGTGGCCTGGCGCGTGTCATGGCTGGCAATGCTCAGCCGAGATGCACCGGCGGCGGACCCTGCCGCCGTTTTCACGGAGGACAAGCTTCACCTGCTCGATCAGGCGACGCCCGACAGGAAGCGCCAGGTACTGCGCGACCTCCAATTCTATGTCAGGGCCGTCGCGCGTCTCGGAGGCGACCTCGACCGCGCTTCCGACGCACCGCCCGGGACGACGGTCATCTGGCGTGGCTTTTCCCGTCTCGCCGACCTCGTCAAAGGCTCCTGGCTCGCAACACCGCCGCCGGACACTTGTGGGTAACCGTAAGAACAACCGGAACCATACGTCAGAAAGGCTTGGGTTCATTGTCAGGAAATTAAACAGTTGTTAGATTTTTTTAATGCAAGGATGACTCGATAGGAATAAAACATGTCTCTGATCAAGAACTCCCCTAGCTGGGTAGTGGATGAACACAAGATGTTCGCGGATAGTACGCGCAGGCTTTTCAATGCAGAGATGGCTCCGAACATTGAGAAATGGGTGGAGCAGGGCATTGTTGACCGCGACTTCTGGAAAACAGTCGGTCAGCAGGGTGTCATGGGTGGCTCGATTGCCGAAGAATATGGTGGGTTCGGTGGCGGCATCGGGTTCGACGCGATTACCGTCTACGAGCAGGGGCGCACCGGTGATACGGGTTGGGGCTATGGGATCCAGTCCATCGTAATCCATTATCTCAACGCATATGGCAGTGAGGAACAGAAGAAAAAGTGGTTGCCGAAACTGGTCAGCGGCGACAGCGTTGCGGCGATTGCCATGACCGAGCCTGGAACGGGCTCTGACCTCCAGAACGTACAAACCTATGCGGAAAAGGATGGCAACCACTACAAGATCAACGGTTCGAAGATCTTTATCACAAACGGGCACACGGCGGATCTCGTTGTGATCGTGGCAAAGACCGACCGCATCGCCGGCGCCAAGGGCGTTTCGTTGATCGTTCTGGAAACCGAGGGCGCCGAGGGCTTTCGCCGGGGACGGAACCTGAAGAAACTGGGTATGAAAGGTTCGGATACTGCTGAGCTGTTCTTCGAGGATGTGCGCGTGCCTACGGCGAACCTGCTTGGTCCGGAAGAGGGGCAGGGGTTCTACCAGCTGATGAAGCAGCTGCCTTGGGAGCGGCTGATGATCGGCATTACCGCGCTCGGTTTTATTGATTTTGCGATCGATGAAACGGTGAAATATGTTCAGGATCGCAAGGCATTTGGAAGCCGGATCATGGACTTCCAGAATACACGCTTCAAACTGGCAGAATGCAAAACCAAGGCCGAATTGCTACGTTCCTTCGTAAATGACGGGCTCGCGCGTCTTGAAGCGGGCGAACTTGATGCGGCCACGGCTTCGATGGCGAAATGGTGGGGCAGCCAGACGCAGAACGAGGTCATGCATGAATGCCTGCAACTGCACGGCGGTTACGGTTTCATGATGGAATACCCCATCGCGCGACTTTATGCCGACAGCAGGGTCCAGATGATCTACGGCGGCACCAACGAGATCATGAAGGAACTGATCGCACGCTCGATGGATGTTTGATCCGTCCGGTGCCGGGCGGGGCTATTCCCTGCCCGGCCCCAGAATTTCGTCGCTGTGTTCCCCAAGTCGCGGGGCCGGGCGATGATCATGTCGCGCAGGGGTCGCCGAAAAGCGAACCGGCGGGCGTGTCGTCCAGATCGCACCTTCGGTCGGGTGATCAATCCGTTGAAAGAACCCGGTTGCGGCAAGATGGGGATCGTTCGGCAAATCTGACAGGTTGCGCACTGGCATGGCGGGTATGTCGGTCTGCTCCATGAGGTCAAGCCACTCATCTGTGGTCCGGGTCAGCGCAATCTGCGCCACCATATCGTATACTGCGCCGATGTTGCGGCTTCGGGCATCCATGTCCGTGACCCAGGCATGGTCGATCATGTCATTGCGCCCAACCGTCTTGAAGAACCGCGCCCATTGTACGTTGGTGTAAGGCAGAATTGTGATGTAGCCATCAGCGGTCTGAACTGGACGCCGGTGCGGAACCAGCATGCGGGCATAGCCGAAATCCTGCGGAAGCTCTTCAAAGGTGGCACCATCCATATGTTCGGCCAACAGGAAGGCGGCCAGCGTCTCAAACATCGGAACCTCGACATGCTGGGCCTCTCCAGTACGTTCGCGGTGGAACAGGGCGCCCATCACGGCATAGGCGGCGGTCACGCCGCCAAGCTTGTCGGCCAGAATTGTCGGGGCATAAGCGGGCGGTGCCTCGGGGTCGCGCAAGGTTGCCAGGCTGGCCAATCCCGACACCGACTGGACGGAATCGTCGAATGCTGGCTTGGCGGCATAGGGCCCGTCCTGTCCGAAACCGGTGGCGGATACCGTGATCAGGTTCGGGTTTTCCTGGCGCAGGGTTTCGGGATCCAAAGACAATCTGGCAAGCGCCGCAGGCCGGATGCTCGAAATCATCACATCGGCATCGATGAGCAGTTTGCGCAACTGATCGAGACCGGTTTGTGTTTTGAGGTCGAGTACGACACTGCGCTTGTTACGGTTGGTCCCCAGAAAAGCGGCCCCCATCAGCTTGTTGCGCGATGGCTGGACCTGGCGAAGAAGATCGCCCTCGGGGCCTTCCACCTTGATCACATCGGCCCCCAGATCGCCCAGCATCTGCGTCGCCAAAGGTCCGAAAACTACAGAAGTCAGATCGACGATCTTCACGCCTTGAAGGATCGCCGGTTTGTTCTCAGCGGTCATTTGATTGTCCACCCTTTTGGTTGTCCACCGTTTTCATGAACGGGGTCCGAATTCGGCGCGAATGGCTTTACCTTGCGCATCGAAGGCAGGGCAGGGGCGCAGTGTCGTTTCGCCGACGCTGCGCCGGATCGGGGGTGTCGGGACGTTGATCTCGCCCGAGGGTGTGCCTATCACGGATCGGTCAAGCTGGGGGTGACCGGACAGGGTCGCCACGTCGTTCACCGCGCCCGAGGCAATGCCCGCAGCGTCAAGCCGCTTCAGTATCTCGGCGCGGTCATGCGAGGCGAACACGGCCTTGATGAGCACTTCGAGCGCGGGTTTGTTGTTGATGCGCGATGTGTTGTCGTGAAAACGGGGGTCGGTTGCCAGAGCCGCGTCGCCCAGTATGTGTTCACAGAACCTTTGCCATTCGCCGCTGTGCTGCACGGTAATGACGACAAGCTGACCGTCCTTGCATTCATAGGCCCCGTACGGGCAGATGACCGTGTGGTTCAGTCCGACACGGGGTGTCGGCTTGCCAAGGTAATCGTGATATAGCAGCGGAACCGACATCCAGTCGGCCATCACATCAAACATTGCCACGGAAACGCCGCTGCCCTTGCCGGTGCGATCTCGCCCGACCAGTGCTTCGCAGATTCCGGCATGGGCTGTCATACCGGTTGCGATATCGCAGACCGACACTCCAACCCGTCCCGGTCCGTCCGCAGTGCCGGTCACTGATGCCAGACCGCTCTCGCATTGCACCAGAAGGTCATAGGCCTTGGCGTTGCGCATCGGGCCGTCTTCGCCATATCCGGTGATGTCGCAGGTCACGAGACGCGGGAACCTCTCTCGCAGACTTGCGGAATCGAGCCCGAGCTTGGCCAGCGCGCCCGGCAGCAGGTTCTGAATAAACACATCCGCGTTTTCCAGCATCCTGAGCAGGATTTCACGGTCTTCGTCGGCTTTAATGTCCAGCGCCACCGATTCCTTTCCCCGGTTCAACCATGTGAAATAGGCGCTTTCGCCGTTGGCGGCGGTATCGTAGGCGCGGGCGAAATCGCCGGCTCCCTTGCGTTCGATCTTAATCACACGCGCGCCGGCATCGGCCAGCCGCGAGGAGCAAAAAGGCGCGGCGACTGCCTGTTCCAACGCAACGACGAGTTTGCCGGAAAGGGGGGCTAAGTCTGAACCTGACATGAGTTTCTCTCAATTGATCCTGAAAGGTTGACTAAATCTAACAATTGTTAGAAACATAATCAATACGATTAGACAAAGACTGGATCGCTTGAAGGAGAACGCCGGTGCAGGACGCCAAACGACCAGACCAGTTTTTCCAACGCGCGCTGGCAGAGGGAGAGATCCTGCTGCCCAAGTGCGATGACTGCGGGGCATATCACTTTTTCCCGAGAGTCCTGTGTCCCCATTGTCATGGCAGCGCGATTTCTTGGAAGAAGGCTAGCGGCAAGGGACGGGTCCACACCACAACAGTTGTGCGCCGAAAGCCCGAACGGGGCGGCGATTACAACGTATGCGTCGTCGAGCTGGACGAGGGTGTCCGGATGATGAGCCGGGTCGAGGGCATTGCCCCAGGTGAGGTCGTCATCGACATGCCTGTAACCGCATTCGTGGGCGAGGCTGAGGGTGTTCCGGCCGTGCTTTTCAAACCGTCGGAGGGATAGGCCATGACCACTGAACTTCGGGGAAAATCCGCCATCGTGGGAACCGGTCATGCCGGTTTCGGAGAAGCCCATGGCCTGACGGCCTATGATGTCATGGCGCAATCCGCGCTTGCGGCGCTTGGCGATGCCGGGCTGAACCTGTCCGACGTCGACGGGCTGTTTTGCACCATGATGGAAGACAGCATGCCGGCGCTTATGGCGGCGGAGTATCTGGGCATCCAGCCCCGTTTCATTGATGGCACAATGTCGGGCGGTTCGTCCTTCGTAAACTACCTGACGTCCGCGACCATGGCCCTTGATGCCGGTCTGTGTGATGTCGCGCTGATTGTTTATGGCTCCAACCAGCGCACCGCATCGGGCAGACTGGTGACCGCTTCACGTCCGCCGGCCTACGAGGCGCCGTATAATCCGCGCTATCCGATCTCGGCCTACGCGATGGCCGCGGCGCGGCACATGCATGAATACGGCACCACCCGCGAACAGCTGGCCGACGTGGCCGTTGCCGCGCGGGCCTGGGCGCAGCGCAACCCCGAAGCGTTCGAGCGCGGCCCGCTGACCCGCGAGGACGTGCTGGGTGCGCGCATGGTGGGCGATCCATTGACCGTGCGCGACTGTTGTCTTGTCACCGACGGTGGCGGCGCGATCGTAATGGTCCACGCGGACCGCGCCCGGGATTTCCCGAAGGCGCCTGTCTATGTGCTGGGCAGTGCTGCGGAAAGCTCGCACCGGCAGATTTCGCAAATGAAGGATTTCACCGTGACCGCCGCCCGCGCCTCGGGCGCGCGCGCTTTTGCGGCGGCCGGCGTGACCCCTGCGGACATCCAGGCGGTCGAGCTTTATGATGCCTTCACCATCAATGCCATCCTGTTTCTTGAAGATCTGGGGTTCTGCGCCAAGGGCGAGGGAGGGGCCTTTGTCGAGGGCGGTCGCATCGCGCCTGGCGGCGTCTTGCCGGTGAACACGAATGGCGGCGGCCTGTCCTGTGTGCACCCCGGGATGTACGGCATCTTCACAGTGATCGAGGCTGCCCGCCAGATCCGTGGCGACGCGCCAGGCATTCAGTTGAAGGATATTGATCTGGCGCTGGCGCATGGCAACGGCGGTGTGCTGTCCAGTCAGGTCACGGCCATACTTGGATCTCAAAACACGCTCTGACGGCAACTAAGGGAGGAAAGCAAATGCCATTGGATTTCGATGCACTGTCGAACTGGGACTTTGAGGAAATCGAACAGACGCTAACCGAGCGGGATACCATCCTGTATGCACTCGGCCTTGGGTTCGGTGAGGATCCGACCGACAAAAAGGAGCTGGCCTATGTCTATGAGGACGGGCTCAAGGCAGTTCCCTCGATGGCGGTTATTTTGGGGTATCCCGGCTTCTGGCTGCGCGATCCCAAGACCGGCGTAAACTGGCAGAAAGTGCTGCACGGCGAACAGTGGCTCGACATCTACAAGCCGCTGCCGACACATGCCCGGCTTGTCGGCCGTAGCAAGATCGATTTCATCGCCGACAAGGGCGAGGGCAAGGGAGCCGTCATTTACCAAAGCCGCGATATTATCGACGCGGACAGCGGCGAAAAACTAGCGCGCGTGGCGATGTCGGCTTTCTGTCGCGGTGATGGGGGGTTTGGCGGTGAAAACCAGGCGGGTCCGGCACCCGCAGTGCTGCCTGATCGGGCGCCTGATCATATATGTGATATCGATACCCTGCCGCGCCAAGCCCTTATTTATCGTCTCAGCGGTGATTTCAATCCGCTTCATGCTGACCCGGATGTTGCCCGTTCTGTCGGGTTCGACCGCCCGATCCTGCATGGTCTGGCGACCTATGGGCTGGCGGCCCGGGCGATTCTCAAGACGTTGCTGGACTATGATTCTGCCCGGCTTGTCGGTCTGGATGTTCGGTTCTCGGCGCCGGTCTATCCCGGCGAAACCGTGCGGTTCGAAATCTGGGAAGAGGACGGCGAGGCCCGGTTTCGAGCGTCTGTTCCGGCACGCGACGTGGTTGTTCTGAACAACGGCGCGGCGCGCTTCGCCTGAGGCAATGAAGATGGCTCAACCTCTCAAGAATATCCTGGTGCTGGATTTCAGCACCCTTCTTCCCGGTCCTATGGCGACGCTCATGCTGTCTGAGACCGGCGCCGAAGTGATCAAGTTCGAACGGCCCGGAGTCGGCGAGGACGCGCGCCACACGGAGCCCAGGATCGACGGAGAGAGCATCGGGTTTGCCGTATTGAACCACGGCAAGCGATCGGTGGCCATCGACCTCAAGTCAAAGGGCGCAGTGGAACGACTGCGCCCCTTGATCGAGAGGGCCGATGTTCTGGTAGAGCAGTTTCGTCCCGGCGTGATGGACCGGCTGGGGCTTGGTTATGAAGCGTTGCGAAAGATCAATCCCGGTCTCATCTATTGTTCGATCACCGGCTATGGCCAGACCGGACCAAAGGCCAGCGCCGCCGGCCACGATCTCAACTACGTCGGTGATGCGGGTATCCTGTCGCTCAGTCGCGGACCGGATGACCAGCCAACAGCCCCGTTCGGGCTGGTCGCCGATATCGGAGGCGGAACCTATCCTGCGGTGATGAATATCCTGCTGGCCCTGATTGCGCGGCAGGCAAGCGGGCAGGGGACGCATCTGGATATCGCAATGGCCGAGGGGGCGTTCGCCTTTGCCTATTGGGCCCATGCCGAAGGTGTGATTGCCGGGCAGAACATCGAAAGCGGTTGCAGCCGTCTGACGGGTGGCCTGGCCCGTTATCGGCTTTATACGGCTGCGGACGGGCGTCAGATCGCCGTCGGCGCGTTGGAAGAAAAGTTCTGGCAGTCGTTCTGCGATGTCATTGGTTTGCCGGTGGCCCTTCGCGATGACTGGTCCGATCCAAATGCCTGTGCCGCAGAGGTTGCACGTCGTCTGAGGGAACACCCCTCGACCCATTGGGAGCCTTTGCTGGCTGCGGCAGATTGCTGCTGTTCGGTCGTGAAGACGCCCGCCGAGGCGGCGCGTGGCCCGCATTTCAAAGCGCGTGACGTGTTCGGGCGGACCGTAAAAATCTCCGGCCGGGACGCGCCCGCTTTGCCGCTGCCAATTGCCCCGGAGTTCCGTTCTTCCGGAAATTCGGTCGGAGTTGCAGCCACTCTGGGCGAAGACAATACGCGTTATGGCTTGGACCAACCAAAGACAGAGTAAATCCCGTTGACGGGCAGGTTTTGAATCGGTATTCTAACATTTGTTAGAAAAAAGGAGGGGCCAATGGACAAGTCTGACGATGACCTGCCGACTGAAGCTGAGCGTTATGTCATGCCATCGCGCTTTGTGGAAAGCGATAGCTTGGAAGTGCAGGGTTTCGTGACATCGGCTTTGCGTGATCTTCCTTTGGGCGCAACCAATCGAGATAAGGCGATCCGCCTGTTCGAAGCGGTGCGCGACGATATTCGCTATGATCCCTATTGTTTTGCGCTGGATGAGGACTCTTACCGTGCCAGCCGTATCGCTGGGGCGGAAGCGGCGTTTTGCGTTCCCAAGGCAATTCTTCTGGCGGCTTGTTTGCGTGCTGTGGGTATCCCCGCCGCTCTGGGGTTCGCGGATGTGCGCAACCACCTGAATACACCCAAGTTGCAGGAGTTGATGGGGACCGATCTCTTTATCTACCACGGCTATGTTCAGTTGTGGTTGGGGAATGAGGCCTACAAGGTGACACCTGCATTCAACATGGAACTGTGTGAAAGATTTGGGGTCAAACCCCTGGTCTTCGACGGCTATAACGACGCGCTCTTTCATGAGTTCGACGAACAGAATCACCGGCACATGGAATATGTGAACGACCGTGGTCTCTATTTCGACGCGCCGATGGGTGAGTTCCTGTTGGCGTTCAAGGAAACCTATCCGAAGCTGGAAGAATTCAACCGCATCCGGATATCCAAGGATGCGAGCGGATATGATGACGGTTTCGCAAAGGAGGGTGCCTCTTGAGGTATCTGGAAGACTTCTCGCCGGGCCAAGTCTATCGCTTTCGCAGCGCTCCGATGAGCGCGGATTCAATAAAGTCGTTTGCCAAGGAATGGGATCCGCAGCGGCTGCACACCGACGAAGACTATGCAACCGCCATACATGGCAGCCTGATCGCCTCGGGCTTTCAGACGATGCTGGAAGTGTTCAGGCCGGTCATGTCTGAAATGATGGTCGATGTCGCCAATATCGGTGGCATGGGCTTTGACAATCTGCGCTGGCTGCGGCCGGTGCGCCCGAACGAACCCCTTGATGTCGAACTGACGGTCAACGCGGTCACGCCGTCAAAAAGCAAGCCCGACAGAGGTGTTTTGCACTATACGCTCAGCGCCAAAAACCCTGCGGGCGAGGTCGTTTTTTCGACCGACACCCCCGTGATGATCCAGCGAAAACAAAATGACACAGACTGATATCCTTTCCAGCGAACAAGAAGACCTTCGCCTGTTGCGCGAGAGCGCGCGCACGTTGTTTGAACGGGCGGGCGGAAGTGACAGAGCCCGAAAACTTCGTGATGCCGGGGGCGGTTTCGATGCGGAGATGGTCCGGGAACTCGCCGAGGCCGGTGTTTTCGGCGTGGCGGTGCCCGAAGATCAGGGCGGGCTTGGCATGGGCCTAGCTGCCGGGGGTGTCATCGCCGAGGAAGTCGGCCGTGTGATTGCCCCGGAACCGGTCGTGTCGACGATCGGTCTGAGCCTCGGCCTTCTGCGCCGCCTTTGTCCGGATCATCCGAAGATGGCACAGCTCATCGGCGGCGAAATTTCATTGGCGGTTGCCTGGCAGGAACGCGGCCCCGACGGGGCGCCTGCCGATGCGACCTGCCGATACGCGGACGGAAAGCTGACCGGTGGCAAGGCCTGGGTCGTCGGTGCGATCGGTTCGCACGGGTTCCTTGTCGTGGCCGAACAGGATGATGGTCCGGTTCTGGTTCTGGCTGAGGCAGACGCGCAGGGGCTTGTCATCGACAAGCGGACGCAGGCGGATGGCAGCTCTCTGGGCGAGCTTTCGTTTTCGGGAACTCCGGCCGCGGAATTGGCCAGCAGCGGTGCGGTTCTCACTGCACTGGCCGAGGCTGTCGCCGATGCAACGGCGCTTGCCGCGGCCGAGCTTGTCGGCCTGAGCGAGCGCGCCTTCGAGATCACGCTCGACTACATCAAGACGCGGGAGCAGTTCGACAAGCCGATCGGATCATTCCAGGTCATCCAGCACCGTGCCGTCGACCTCAACGTGATGTGCGAGGTCGCGCAGGCCGGAGTGCGGGAGGCGCTTGCGCAGATGGACAGCGAAACCGATCCGAAGGTTCGGGCCCCGATTGCCAGCCGCGCCAAAGCGCGCGCCGTCACGGCCGCCAAGAAAATCACCCGCGACGCCATCCAGCTGCACGGGGCCGTCGGGTACACGGATGAGTTCGATATCGGGCTCTACCTGAACCGGGCGCTGGTGCTGTCGGCCTGGTTGGGCGACGATGCCTATCACAGGCGGATATGGTTCGAGGCACGCGAAGCAGAGGGGGCAGCACAATGACCGACTGGAACGCTATGACCGATGCAGAGTTCCGCAAAGAAGTGCGCCAGTTCTTCGAGGCGGAATATCCCGAGGAGCTGCGTCACCTGCCGCACCGACCGAAGTTCGCCGAGATCGAACATTGGCACCGCAAGCTTCACGCCAAGGGCTGGGTCGCGCCAGCCTGGCCCGCTGAATTCGGCGGTATGGGGCTGAACGCCGCCAAGTTGCTGATCTTTTACGAAGAGCAGCAGCGCTGGGGCGTCAATCGCGGCCGCGACATGGGCGTGCAGATGGTCGGGCCGCTGATCATCAAATTCGGCACCCAGGAACAAAAAGATTACTGGCTGCCGCGTATCCTGAGTTGCGAAGATATCTGGTGTCAGGGCTATTCGGAACCCGGCGCCGGGTCCGATCTGGCGAACCTGCGCACACGCGCAGAGATTGACGGCGACGACTTTGTCATCAACGGACAGAAGATCTGGACCACGATGGCGCATGACGCCACGCATATTTTCATGCTGGTGCGCACCGATCCCGATGCGCCGAAGAAACAGCAGGGCATCAGTTTCCTGCTCGCTCCGATGGATCAACCCGGAGTCGAGGTGCGCACCATCATGACCCTGTCGGGCGAGACCGAGTTTTGCGAGGTCTTCTTTGACAATGCACGGACGCCCCGCGAGAACCGCGTGGGCGAGCTGAACAAGGGTTGGACGATGGCCAAGGCTCTCTTGAGCTTCGAACGCATTTTCATCGGTTCGCCAAGTCTGGCCCAGAACGCTCTGGGACAGCTTGAAAGCTTTGCCCGTGGCCGTGGCGCGTTTGACGATCCGGTGTTCCGTGACCGCTTTGCCCAGGCGGCACTGGATGTGGAAGATCATGCCGCGCTTTATGCCCGTTTTGCAGATCAGCTCAAACGTGGCGAGACGCTCGGTGCGGATGTGTCCATGCTGAAGATTTGGGTGACTGAATGCTTCCAGCGCATCACCGAACTGATGATCGAAGCAGCCGGTCCCGATGGCGGCTCCATCGGGCCGCTTCAGGTCGGCAACGTAAGTGTCGATGTTCTGGCGAGTTTCTACAAGGCCAGACCTACCACGATCTACGGTGGATCGAACGAAATCCAAAGAAACATCCTGTCCAAGGCCGTCCTGGGACTGCCTGCCTGACTCAATACCCCACGGAGGAAATAGAACCATGTCGGATCGTTATGCAAAATACGATAAACTAAAATTTGACTACCCGGCGGATCGCGTCCTGCGCATCACGTTCGACCGGCCCGAGACATTCAACTCGGTCGATGCCGAAACCCACACCCAGATGACGGACATGTGGATCGATATCGACCGTGACCCAGACATCAATTCGGTCATCGTGACCGGTGCGGGCAAGGCATTTTCCGCCGGGGGTGATTTCAGCCTGATCGAAAACATGATTGGCAATTCGCACGAGATCATGAAGACGTGGAAAGAAGCCAAGGATCTCGTCTATAACATCATCAACTGCAACAAGCCGATCATTTCCGCGATCAATGGCCCTGCGGCCGGCGCAGGCCTTGTGGTTGCCATCCTGGCCGACATCTCGATCGCCGGAAAGAAGGCCAAGATTGTCGATGGTCATCCCCGCCTTGGTGTTGCCGCCGGTGACGTCGCGGCGATTATCTGGCCGCTGCTGACCTCGATGGCCAAGGCGAAATACTATCTGATGACCTGCAAGCCGGTGTCGGGCGAAGAGGCCGAGCGTATCGGTCTGGTATCAATGTGCGTCGAGGATGACGAGCTGCAGCAGATCGCGCTGGATACAGCCGTCGAACTGGCCAACGGCTCGCAAAGCGCGATTCGCTGGACCAAGTATTCGCTGAACAACTGGCTGCGCCAGGCCGGGCCGATCTTTGATGCGTCGACCGCGCTGGAGATGCTTGGCTTCATGAGCGAGGACGTCAAGGAAGGTGTGTTGTCGCACCGCGAGAAGCGCGCGCCGAACTTCCGTAAGGACTGCCCGCTTTAACACCCGATTGGACGAGGAGGCATGGAAATGTCTGATGATATCTACAAAGATATAGCTCAAGCCTATGCCGCTGCGGCCGAAAAAGCTCCTGGCCTGAAATCGCGATTTACGGCTGCCGGATTCGATCCGGCAGCTGTCACATCGGTGGCGGACCTCTCGCGTCTTCCAGTGATGAAAAAAGAAGAGCTTCTGAAGATCCAGCGCGAGAACCCGCCCTTTGGTGGGTTCCTGGCCTCGGATCTGAAGGATGTCGGGCGGATCTACGTGTCCCCCGGCCCGATTTTCGAACCGGCCCTTTCGGACGGTGGCGGCCACGGCCTTGACCGGCTGTTCAAGGCGGCAGGCGTGGGGCCGGGGGATATCATCCTGAACACCTGGATGTATCATCTGGTGCCCGCGGGTCTTTTGTTCGACGAAGCGGCACAGGCCGCAGGCGCCACGGTGATCCCCGGAGGCGTCGGCAATACGGAGCTTCAGGCACAGATCATCGCCGAAACCGGCGTGACTTCGATCTGCGCTTCGACCGCGTTTTTCCTGACGCTGGCGGACAAGGTGATCGAAACCTATGGCCGCGACGCATGGAAGGTGAAGACAGCCTTCCTCGGCGGTGAGATGGGCGACTGGATGGCCAAGCGCCGCCGGATCGAGGCCGAATACGGCGTGTCCACCTGGGCCGCCTATGCCACCGCCGATCTGGGCCTTGTCGCCTATGAGGGTGGCGGCGAAGGCTACCTGGTTCATCCCGACCGCGTGGTGCAGATCTGCGATCCGGTCAGCGGCGAACAGGTCGCTCATGGCGATCCTGGCGAGGTTGTCGTGACCGCGCGCGATGCCACCTGGCCGATGATCCGGTTCGGCACCGGCGACAGCGCCTTTGCCCTGGAAAGCAACGCGGATGGCACCGTCAGCCGGATTTCAGCATTGCAGGGACGGGTCGGGGCAGCGGTCAAAGTGCGCGAGATTTTCGTTTATCCGCGCGTGGTTGAAGAAGTTGTCATCGGCACGCCGGGCGCAAAGGCCGCGCAGGCCGTGGTAACGCGCGAGAACGATCGCGACATGATCCGCCTCTCGCTTGTGCTGGAAGACGGTGCCGACGCTTCCGCCGCAGAAGCAGCCGCCGCTGATACCTTCAAACTGCATGCACGAATTCGTGCTGACGAGGTGAACATTGTTTCGGAACTACCCGAAAATGCAGAACTGATCGTCAACCAAAAAGACCGCTGAGATCGGGTTCTGTGCGCTTTGCCTGAATCCGACCTTTTAGCCGACACTGGCACGCGGGTTTTCGTGGACCCAAGACTTTCAACTTGGCGAAGGTCTTGGGGATCCCGGCCCCGCGCGCCCGTGGGGTGTCGCGGAAAGCGGCACAGGTCAAACGTGGTCGAAATCGACTGTCAGTTTTTTGGTTTTCGGACGGGCCTGGCAGGTCAGGACAAAGTTCTCCTTCAACTACCGAGGCTCCAAAGCATAGTTCAGCGTCATCTCTGCCTCGCCTTCGATAACTTTGGCGCGGCAGGTGGAACACATTGCGCCCTTGCAGCAATAGGGCAGTTCGATACCTGCTGCGGCGGCGGAGACCACGCTTTCCTGATCAGGTGTCATCACAAAGCTGCGGGCGGTGCCATCAAGGATCGCCGTGACCTGAACTCCTTCTCCAGTGGCGGCTTCCGCCGTAAGCGGCGCAAGCGTGACGGTGGCGGTATTGTCAGCATCGGCGGGAGCGAACAGCTCGTCATGGAAACGGTTCTCTTCAACGCCGAGGTCGCAGAACGCGGTCTTGAGTTCCTGAATCATCTCGGCGGGGCCGCAAAGAAAAGCATCTTCTATTTCTGCCGGAGCGAACAGGGCACCGGAGAACTTGCGCAGCTTTTCCGCATCAAGCCGGCCCGAGAATAGTGGGGAATCGGTGCCTTCGCGCGTCAGTGTATGAAAAAGAGAGAACCGTCCGGGATAGGTATCCTTGAGATCGTTCAATTCGCCGCGGAAGATGATGGAACTTAGCGTTCGACTGCCGTAAAAAAGGATGAAGTTGGCCCCGGCCTCGGTGGCAAGCACCGAGCGGATGATCGAAATGATTGGAGTAGTTCCACTGCCCGGGGCCAGGGCGAGATAGGTGCGTGGTCCGCCTTGTCGTATCTTTGATCCGAATGTGCCTTCGGGCGTCATGACATCAAGTTCGGTGCCCGGTGGCAGTTCGCTATGAACGAAAGAGGAAAACGCTCCGCCTTCCAGCAGCTTGACCAGAACGCGCAACTCGCCAGCGTCTCGGCCGGAGCTGACCGAATAGCATCGCCGCACACCATCGATATCACCGGCACGGCGCAGCGTGACGTACTGGCCCGGGATGAATTGATAGTCGTCCGCCAGATCTTCGGGATTGGGCGAGCATTTCGCCGAACTGCTGGCGGGGCAGGATGTCGACGTCACATTGGCCGCCCGCCGCGTCGCCCGCTTGTCTGAGCTTTCCGCAAAGATGGCGGCGGAAGGGGGGCAGGCCGATGTGATAGAGATGGACGTGGCGGACCCGGAGTCGGTGGAAGCCGCGCTGAAGGGACGGGTCTTTGACACTGTCATCAACAATGCCGGAACGACGGCATCTCTTCCCGCATTGGAACACGGGCCGGCCGAAATCGACGCGATCATAGGCACAAATCTCAAGGGCGCATTTCATGTCGCACGTATCGCCGCCAAAGCGATGATTGATGCCGGACGCGGGGGCTGTATCGTCAATGTCGCCTCGATTCTGGGCACACGGGTGGCCAGCCATGTGTCCGCCTATGCCGCGTCCAAGGAAGGGCTGATTCAACTGACCCGGTCTCTGGCGCTTGAATGGGCGCGGCATGGCATCCGGGTGAATGCCATCTGCCCCGGTTATATCGAAACCGACCTGAACCGTGAGTTTTTTGCCACTGACGCGGGACAGGCATTGATCAAACGCGTCCCGCAGCGCCGGTTGGGGCATGATCCGTTGGCCGCCCCCCCGGACCGGGGGCCTACGATAAGGCGACCGGGAATCCCCGGCCGCAATTCTTAGAGTCACGATTTCAGAACGCGTTAAGCCCGGTCAGGTTGCGCCCGATGACCAGTTTTTGGATTTCGGTGGTGCCATCGGGAATCGGCATGACCTTTGCATTGCGGAAGTGCCGTTCAACGGGGAACTCTTTGGTGATGCCGTTGCCGCCGTGGATCTGCACCGCTTTGCCGGCGATTTCGACGGCCATTTCGGTTGCATACCATTTCGCCATCGAGGTCTGGGTGTCACAGCGCACGCCCAGGTCCAGAAGTTGCAGCCCGCGCTGGCACAACAGGCGCGCGGCATCCAGGTGCGTGGCCATGTCGGCCAGGTAGCCTTGAATCAACTGGTGCCCGCCGATCGGCTTACCATGTTGTTGGCGATCCTGCGCATATTTGACGGCACATTCCAACGCCGCCTGCGCTATGCCAATGCTCGTCAGGCCGACAAACACGCGAGCGCTCTCAAACAGTTTCAATGTCTGGAACAGGCCGCCGCCTGCATTACCCAGAACATGGTCAGCGCTGGTTTCGGCACGGTCGAAAAACAATTCGCAGGTCGATGCACCGACAAGCCCCAGCTTGCGCAATTCGCGGCTCTCGTAGTTGCCGGTATCGCGGTCGACGATGACCATGGAAATACCGTCGTCCAGATTGCAGACAACGATGGCGAAATCCGACTGGGCCCCATTGGAAATCCAGAGCTTCTGGCCAGTGACGAAAATCTTATCGCCCTCGCGGTCCGCACGTGTCTTGACCTCGCGTACGTTCGAACCGACCTCTGGTTCGGAAATACAGGTGGCACAGATCCGTTCGCTGCGCAGGAGCGGCTTCAGATAGGCCTCTTTCTGCGCCACATTTCCCAAGAGGTTGACCGCGAACACGGCATGACCCTGAATCAGCACCGCGATTGCCAGATCGGCCCATATCCGGGCCAGTTCCTCGTATAGGATGCCATAGGTCATGCGGTCGATTCCGGCACCGCCGTCCTCTTCGGGGATCAGGCCGCTGATCAGCCCGAATTCCTCGACCTTGGCGAACAGGGACTTCAGGGTTTTCGCATCGGGGGGGTGGCCGAGGTTCTCGTATTTCTCGGCCAGCGGCGCGAACTCTGCCTCGGCCATCTTGCGGAAGTTTTCCAGCAACATGCGTTGCTCATCTGTATAGATTGCCTGAGCGGCGGCGATCACGTTTTCCATGGTTCGTGTCCTTGTTTCAACGGCCCAGAATGGTGACGCAGGCGGCCGCTTCTTCTACCCCGTGCAACCCCCCGCCGTTTTCGGCGATGGCGTTCTTTGCCCCTTCGACCTGACGCGCGCCAGCTTCGCCGCGCAGTTGCGTGACCAGTTCGAAAACCTGCCCTATCCCTGTGGCACCGACCGGGTGGCCCTTGGATTCCAACCCGCCCGAGGGGTTCACCGGAATGCGTCCACCGATCTTTGTCTCGCCGCGCAGACTGGCGGGACCGCCCTCGCCGAATTCGACAAATCCGAGGTTCTCGATCTGGATCACTTCGCCCACGGCCGTGGCGTCATGCACTTCGGCCACCGATATATCCTCGGGGCCGATCCCGGCCTGTTCATAGGCCTCAAGCGCGGCAAGCCGGGTCAGGTGGTTCTTGTAATCTTCCGGCGGACGATCGGTGCCCGAGCGCAGGATCGCGGCCTTGACCTTGATCGCGCGCGCGGGATCTAGGCCCAGACGTTTTATCCCCTCGCCGGTGCATAAAACGGCCGCAGCGGCCCCGTCCGAGATCGGGGCGCACATCGGCAGGGTCAGCGGATAGGTGATCGGCGGCGCGGCCAATACCCGATCGACGCTCATGGCTTCTCGGTATTGCGCCAGTGGATTATGCACGGAATGCGCATGGTTCTTGGCGGCGACGGCGGCGAACTGTTCCTGAGTTGTGCCAAAGGTCTTCATGTGCAGCCGGGCGAAGCCTGCGTAGACATCCATGAACACGCTGTAGGGCTTGGGCGATTTCGATCCTTCGGGTTCCTCGACCCCTGCACCCAGATCGGCCAGCCGTTGCGCGACCTCTTCGCTGTTGCTGACGTCCCAGCCGCTGTCGAAGGCCGAAAACATCAACGCACGGTCGTCAGAATACATCTTTTCGGCGCCCACGGCGAGACAGCAGTCGCCATTGCCGGCCTTGAGGAAATCGACTGCCAGTTTGAACCCGGTCGAGGCGCTGGCGCAGGCGTTTTCGACATTCACCACCGGAATGCCCTGAATGCCCATTTCACGCAGCGCGATTTCGCCGCGGATCATGTGCTGGCCCTCCATGTGGCCCTGCACCGCGTTCGAGAAGAATGCGCCGTCGATACGATCTGCCGTCACTCGGGCATCGGAAAGCGCGGCGGCGACGGCCTCGCCGGTCATGTCCTTGATGGTTTTGTCCCGGAACTTTCCGAACGGCGTCATCCCGACGCCAACGATGTAAATGTCCTGCATCGTTTGTCCTCCTGACCTAGTATCCGCGAAACTGCGGTTTTCGTTTTTCATTGAACGCCGACAGACCCTCGTGCATGTCCCAGGATCGCATGTGCGCGCGCAGGTTCAGCATCTCTTCGGAAAGCGCGGCGGTTTCGTCCACGTCCAGCGACCGATTGGCAACCGTCTTCATGCGGCGTAAGACCGCCGGGCTTTTTTCTGCCAGCCTGTCGGTAAAGGCCTGCACCGCTTGTCGCAGGTCTTCGTCCGCGATGACCTTGTTCACCAGTCCCCAGTCCATCATGTCCCGTGCCGAAACGTTCTCGCCCGAGAACAGCAGGTATTTCGCGCGGTTCAGGCCAATCCTACGCGGCAGGATCGCCGCACCGCCGGCCCCGGGAAAGACGCCAAAGTTGGAATGTGCGTCGCCCAGTTGCGCGCTTTCGGCGGCAAAGACCAGATCGCAGGCCATCACCATTTCCAAACCGCCCGCCATCGCCAGCCCGTTCACTGCGGCGATCACCGGTTTCGGGCCATGTCGCATCAGCCCAAACGTGTGATCGACAAGATCCAGAAGATCCGGCTCGCCTGGTGCATGTTTGGCGCCAGCAACTTCTTTCAGATCGGCACCGGCGCAGAATGCCCGGCCAGAGCCGGTCAGGACAATTGTACGCACCCCATCGTCGGCCAGCGCCGATTCCAGTGCTGCCGCCATCTCGCGCAGCATCTGCGTTGACATTGCGTTGAGCTGTTCGGTGCGCTGGAAGGTAATCCATTCAGTTTTTGCGACCCGCTCAACGAATAGCGTCTGCTTTGCTTCACTCATGCTAAGCCCCTGATAATTATACGTATTATTGGTTTTTCGCCTTGTCTTTTGCGGCGATTTGCGCTGCACTCGGGCGGACCCGCACGTGGAAAACAAAAGAGCTGGAGATTGATATGAGCACTGCACCCCTGGCCGGCCTGAAAATTCTCAGCCTTGCCGAACAGTTTCCCGGTCCCTATGCCACAATGCTGTTGTCCGACATGGGAGCCGAGGTGATCATGATCGAACGACCGGGTGTCGGCGATCCGGCCCGGCAATTTCCGCCCTTGTTCCGGGCACTGAACCGAGGCAAGCGCAGCGTTGCGTTGGATCTGAAATCGGCCGAGGGGCTGGCACGGTTTCGCGAACTGGCCAAGGAATCGGATGTCATCGTCGAAGGGTTCCGCCCTGGCAAGCTTGCGGCCTTGGGTGCCGGTTTCGAGGACATGCGTAGTGTCAACTCGCGGCTGGTTTATGTATCGATTTCGGGTTACGGGCAGGACGGCCCCTATCGTGACAGGGCTGGCCATGACCTGAGCTATGAAGGGGTTGGCGGTTTGCTGGCCGATCAGGCCGATGCAAAGCAGCCCGGCCCTGTGCCGCCGATCCCCCTTGCGGATGTTGGCGCGGCGTTGTTCGCGGCGATCGCAATCCTGTCGGCGGTGGTGTCGAGCCAGCGCACAGGGCAGGGGCGTTACGTGGACGTGTCCATGTCGGATGCGGTGGTTTCGATGTTGACCGCATTCCTCGTTCCCGCCGCCAATGGAACACCGCTGGGCGAATTTATCGCCGAGCCGGGCTATGGCGTGTTCACCTGCAAAGACGGCACGCTCTTGACCTTGTCCATCGCGCATGAGGACTGGTTCTGGAAACCGTTCTGCGATGTGATCAACAGGGCGGATCTTGCGCCGTTGACAGGCCGCGACCGTGTCGCCCGCAAGGCCGCGCTGCGCGAAGAAATCGCGGCGATTTTGGTCAACAAGACGCGCGCCGAATGGGGCGACCTTCTGGATAAGGCGGGGGTGCCATGGGGTCCGGTCAATTCCCTGGTCGAAACGTTGGACGACCCCCATGTGCGTGCGCGCCAGCTGCTGCGCAAGATTACGCATGACGGCGGCAAGGCCGAGACTTTTATTGTCCAGCCGTTGAAATTCGATGGTTTCGAAACCGCGATACCGGATCTGCCCCCCGAGCTCGGGGCAGATAATGACAGCGTTTTTTCGGACAGCTCCAACTAGACGCGGCAGCCGTCCGATGGCGGCTCTAGCAGGCAAAAGAATACCCGCCATTCACCGGATAAGTTTGACCGGTGATCCAGCTGGCAGCATCCGAGCAGAGGAACAGGATCATTCCGGCGGGGTCTTCCGGCTCGCCCAGACGGCGGATCACGTATTGCGACAATGCCCGCTTCTCGGTCTCTGCATCCGGGATCAGGTCGGCGACAGCCGGAGTTCTTGTGCCCCCCAAGGCGACGCAATTCGCGGTGATCCCGAACCGACCACCGGCTTTTGCAATTGCCCGCATGAAGCCGGCCGCGCCGGCCTTGGCGCCGGAGTAGACCGCCAGATGCGGTTCACCAACACGGCCGGCGTCGGAAATGACGGTCACAATGCGCCCATAGCCACTGTTAACCATCAACGGCATGGCGTGACGGGTGCAGTTCAACACGCCGTCGAAATTGGTGGCCATCCAGCGGCGCCATTCATCGGGATCGGATTCCCAAAAAGGGACCAGATCGTCGAGCCGCGATGTCGGCCCGGCGTTGCCCGCATTGTTGACCAGGATATCCACGCCGCCAAATGTGGTCTGCGTTTCGGCAAACGCCGCGCCAACCGCGTCGAAATCCGAGACGTCGAAGGCGAGCGGCAGAGCCTTTGCACCCGCTGCCTCCACTTCCGCGGCAACGCTTTCGGCCCGTTCGGCGTGAAAATCGTTGACAACGATGGCACCGGCTCCGTGTTCCGCCAGATAAATCGCGACTTGCCGACCAACGCCTTGCCCCGCTCCGGTTACAAATGCGGTACGACCTTTGATGGAAAGCAGGTTACTCATCTTCGCTCCTTTCTATCCCAGCCATCTCTTCCGGCGGCGATAGTGTTTGATATCTCGATAGCTTTTGCGCTCGCCCGATGCGGTTACGCCGAGATAGAATTCCTTGATGTCCTCGTTGTCAGCGAGCTTGTCGGCAGGGCCGTCCATCACGATCCGGCCGTTCTCCATCACATAGGCATAGTCGGCGATCGATAGCGCCGCGGCGCTGTTTTGTTCGACCAGGAAGAAGGTCGTGCCTTCTGACTTGAGCTGCTTGAGCACTTCATAAACATCCCGGACCATCATCGGGGCCAATCCCAACGACGGTTCGTCGATCGCGATGATCTTGGGGCTGGCCATCATGGCCCGGCCGATCAGCAGCAGTTGTTGTTCGCCACCAGACATGAAGCCAGAGGTGCGGTTGCGCAGGTCCGCAAGCCGGGGCATCAAGGTGTAAACATGGTCCAGGCGCTTTTTCAGCTCGGCGGAGTTGGGCACCATGTGCCCGCCGACGATCAGGTTTTGCTCTGACGTCAGATGCCGCAAAACGCGCCGCCCTTCCATCACATGGATGAGACCGTTCTTCACGACTTCCGAGGCTTCCATGTTCTGAATGGGAGTTCCGTCCAGAACGATGGACCCCGCCGAAACGGTTCCATCCTCGGATTTGAGCGTTCCCGAGATGGCTTTAAGCGTCGTGCTTTTTCCTGCGCCATTGCCACCGAGCAGAGCAACACATTGTCCCGCACGGACTGTCATGGACACGCCTTTGAGCGCCAGGATGACGTCGGAATATGTCACCTCTACGTTGTTGAGTTCCAGCATGGTCATATTGCCCGGGGCTAAGGATCAGAACGGGCGCCGCGACTGCGGCGCCCGGATTAATTCACCATTTCTCAACTTGCGGAACGTCGACACCCGTTGCCGCGATGGTGATTTTCCCATCTTTGACGGTGCCCACATTCACTTTGAGGCCTTCCAATGGGAACGGTGCTTCTGGCGTAAAGGACAAGGTCGGCAGGAACCCATGGGTTTCTTCGGTGGTGATCGGTTTGGCAAAAAGCGCCTCACGTACCATCTCTCCGGTCAGGCCCTCGGCGCCGTTCGCCTCGATCGCGTGATCGATCACGGTCACGGTATAGAGACCCTGAGATACGCCCATTGCGGTCACGACGTTCCAAGGTGCTTCGAGTCCGTAATCGGCAACCAATGTCTCGTAGAATTGTCGCGCGGGAGTGTCCTCATCGGCCGCAATCACCATGCCGTAGGCTTCAAAGTCCCCCTCCATTTGTTCAAGCCCGCCAAGCGCGCCACCCGAGGCTGGAAGCCCGTTATGCGAACTCATCATGATCGGGATGTTCGCCCCGTTGGCCTGCAGCCCACGTTTCGCGGCAACCACGATAGAGGTGTTCGTTTGGATTACCAGCACCTCGGCCCCGGCTCGTACAACGCGGCGCATTTGCCCCGTCAGATCGGTGGGTTGAACTTCGGTATAGATGACCTCGACGAGGTCGATCTCCTCGGGGTGCTCTTCGGCATAGAGTTCAATGCCCTTTGCCATGTCGACATAGGCAGGCGATGCTTCTGAGGCGAGGATCGCAACCTTGAGCGGTTCGTCTCCGCCGCGCTGTTCACGCATCCAGTTCAGAAAGCCGACACTTTCGTGCGAATAGGTCGGGCGTGGGTTGAAAATCCAGGCATCCGGTTGCCAGGCAAAACCGTAGGCCGCTGTGGCCATGAACATCGGGATTTTGTCTTCCGGCAGGCGTTCGGAAAGGGCCGCGACGTCGGGCCCGCCGAGGCCGACAACCGCAATCGGGTCCAGTTCCGATTTGATCCCGGGCCAGAGACTTGCCACCTGTGCCGCGTCATAGCGGGTTTCGTAGTTTTTGTAGTTCAGCGTGACGCCAAGTTCCTTGCCGCGGGTTTCATTCCACCAGGTGAACACAGCTTCGCGTCCGCCTGCCAGGATGGGCATGATGTCAGCATAAGGGCCGGAAAAGTCCGACAGCAGGGCCAGATTATAGGTCTCTTCGGCCTGCGCCTTCAAAGGCATGGTCGCCGCGGCCGCCAAGGCAGCCGCAGCCAGAAAGCCGCGAAGACCTCGATTCGATTGGTAAGTCATATTCTTCCTCCCAGGTTTAGAGCCGCTCTATTTCTCAGTAAGGAAACGGCCAGATACGGTATGACGACTTCAGGATGTTCCAGCGGTGCATCAGCCCCTTGGGTTCGAGGATCATAAACAATGCGATCACGCCGCCAAGAACGACATTCATGCCAGCGAACACGATGTCACCGCCAAGGAATGATACCGAGTCGGCGATATTGGGGCCGACCGTCGCGATAATTTCCTGGATGATGCGGATAATGAAGACGCCGATCAGGGCCCCCACGATTGAACCCATCCCGCCGACGATGATCATCGCGACGAAGAAGATAGAGTGAAACAGGGTGAACTGGTCTACCCCCACGAAGCGGATCAGATAGGCCCAAAGCGCCCCGCCGACGCCCGCATAGAAAGCGCCGATCAGGAAGGCATTTGCCTTTGTGGCCGCGACATTGATCCCCATTATACCCGCGGCCACGTCATCATCCCTGACCGCCACGAAGGCACGGCCGAAGCGTGACCGAACGATCCCGAACGCGCCCGCCACCATGATCGCGGTGACCGCGAAATTCAGATAGAACTGCGAAGATTCGCTGACAAATCGCAGCCCGAAAAGCTCGGCCGGGGGCACGGTGATACCGTTCGATCCACCCAGCCAGGTAGACGGCAGGTTCAATACGGCAAAGTGGAACAGGAACTGAGCTGCAATCGTGGTCAGTGCCAGATAGAACCCCTTGATCCGCGCCGCGGTCAAGCCAAAGAGAAAGCCGAACAGCGCAGCCGAGAGCCCGGCCAGAGGAATGGTCAGCAGAAACGTAAGGCCGGTCTTCGAGGCCAGTATCGAGGCCGTATAGGCGCCGACCCCCATGAACGCCGCCTGACCCAGGTTGATCTGGCCCGCATAGCCGGTGCAGATCTGAAGCCCGACGGCGATGACGGCGCTGATCATCATCATATTCAGGATAGCGATGATACGGCTGCTCACCAGGTAAGGCGCCAACAGCAGTAGAGCCATGAATACGACGAGGGCCAGAAACTGCCAGCGCGTTCGGATCAAACGTCTGTCACTGCGATAGCTTGTCGGGAATACGCCAGAAGGATCCATGGATTACACCCGTTCGATTGTGCGCCAGCCGAACAGGCCGGTCGGCCGGATCAGCAGAATGGCAAGCATTATGATATATGGAACGACACTGCCGAGCGAGCCACCGATCAACGGATCAAGGTAGTTGGTGGTCAAGCTCTGCGCGATGCCGATGATTATTCCTGCCAGGATAAGCCCGCCGATGGATTCCAGCCCGGCAAAGAGCGCCACTGGCAGGGCCGCGAACCCGATATCCGAGGCCAGGAAGGTCAGCGATTTGCCGCTGAGAAAGATCATCGCACCAATTGTGGACAGGATTGCCCCGAGAACCCAGGCAACGGCAATCGAGCCTTTCACCGAAATGCCCATCGAGGAGGCCACGACGTGGTCCTCCGCCACAGCGGTCATACGGAGGCCGGACCGGGTCCGGTTGAAGAACCACGACAGGCCGACGGCCGCGACAATGGTGATGATCCCACCTATCAGGAGGTTCATCGGGATCAACATATCGCCGAGGAACAAGGGTTTCAGCGGAAAAATGATCGGGAAGGGTCTTACCGCGGGACCGAACACAAGCAGCACCAAACCGCGCAGCAGGATCAAAAGGCCGACGGTGACCATGACCATCGAGAAAACCGATTCACCGATCAGCTTTGTCAGGAAAATCCGTTCGATTGCGTACCCGACCAGCCCGGCCAGAACCAGCGAAAGGGGTATCGACAACCAAAGGCTAAGCCCCGCTTGCATCGTTGTGAACCAGACGATGAACCCGCCGATGATCACCAGTTCGCCCTGCGCGAAGTTGAACACCTTGCTGGCGCGGTAAATCACAACAAAGCCCATGGCCACCAGCGAATACAGAAGGCCGATCAAAGCCCCGGTAATGATGTCATTGATGAAATAGACCATTGTCGCCGACCTCCTTTAAGATTTGGACTGCCGCTTGGCAGCCTTCGATGCGTTTTCAACATCCGACACGCGAACCGTGGTCTTGAGAACGCCTTGACGGCCGTCCTGATAGGTCACAGCGATTTCGAGATCTGTCTCGTCATCGCCAGCATAGATCGCCTCGACGAGCTTGGCATACCGTTCCTCCAGAAAGGCCCGGCGAAGCTTTCGGCTGCGGGTCAACTCGCCTTCATCCGGGTCGAGTTCCTTGGGAAAATTCGCAAAACGTGCCACGCGCGAGCCTTCGGGCAGGAGCGCATTGATGCGCGCCACTTCGCCTTTGATAAGGTCCAGAACTTCGGGTTTCTGCGAGAGATCGGTGTAGGTCGAAAAGCTGATCTTGTTCTCTTCCGCCCAACGCCCGAGAACTTCCATATCGATATTGATAAGCGCGCTGACGAAGCTCCGGGTTTCGTCGCCTAAGGTCATGAGATCCTTGATGAAGGGGCTATACCGCAACCGCGTTTCGATGAATTGCGGCGGATAGCTGTGCCCATTTGCCAGGCGGCGCATATCCTTGACACGGTCAAAGAACAAAAGCTCGCCGTCGTCGGTCATCGACACCGCGTCACCGGTCTTGTACCAACCGTTTTCGGTCAATTCCTCTGCGGTCTTTTCGGGCTTGCCGTGATAGCCACCGAAGCCCGATCCGCCACGCACCTGAAGCTCCCCTTCGTCCGAGACCCTGTATTCCAGCGGTTCGCCGTAGCTCGTGTTGCTTTGCATCCAGCTGCCGCTGGTTTCCAGCTGATAGCTTTCGCCGACATGCGCGGTCAGAAGGCCGATTTCGGTCGCGCCATACACGTTGCGCAGCTTAACCCCCATCGCGTGGAACATACGAAAGACGTCAGGTGCCATCAGGGCGCCGCCGCTCATTGCGTTTTTGGCCTTACCAAGGCCAAGATTGTCGCGCAGGTGATGCAGCACCAGAGCTTCGGCAAAGGGAAGCTGCAGGCGTGCGGCAAGGCTGGGGCTACGCCCCTCCAGCCGTTCCACATAAACGTCGTGGCCGACCTTCATGCCCCAGTTGTACATCGCATTGCGGATTTTACCCGCCCCCAGCATCCGGGCCTGAACGATGGAGGCGAGATTTTCCCACTGGCGCGGGCTGAACACCAGTGCGTCGACCGCCAGTTCGCGAATGTTGGTCAGTACGTCTTCAGGGCCTTCGGGGAAGTTGACGACCATGGGCGCGATCAAACCGATCGACAGGCCGAAAATCTGTTCCGTGACCCAGGCCGGCGAAATGTAGGTCAGGTATTCGGTGCCCGGCGCGATTTCGATTGCCCCCATCACCCGCGAGCAATTGTCGAACAGGTAGCGATGGCTGATGACAACGCCCTTGGGTTTTCCCGTGGTACCCGAGGTATAGGACAGCAAGGCGGTATCGTCCGCCCGTCCACGTTTTACGTGTTCTTCAAATCTGGCGGGTTCCTTGGCGTGGATCTGACGCCCTGCCGCGCTCACACTTTCAAACGAATGCAACAGGGGATGATCATAGCCCCACAGACCGGAATCGTCCCAGTAAACGACCGCCAGGGCGCCCGAGTACTTGCCCGCAATCTCGATGCATTTATCGACCTGCTCCTGATCCTGCGCCAGAAAAATCCGCGTTTGCGAGTCTTCGGCCAGATACAGAATCTCTTCAGCGTTTTGATCCGGATAGACAGACAGGACTTTGCCGCCTAACGACTGGACGGCGTATTCAGCCCAGAAATGTTCGGGTTCGTTTTCGCCGATCATCATGACCGATTCGCCAGCCGACAAGCCCAGGTTCTCCAACCCGAGAGCCAGGGCACGAACCCTGTCAAGAACATCGGCCCAGGTGAATTCACGCCAGATGCCCAGGCGCTTGTGCCTTTCGGCGAGGTTGGTCGGTGTGGATGTCGCTCGCGCGAGCAAAACCTGCGGCAGGGTTTCGCTATGTGTCACTGCCGGGTCCGAAAAGACCATTGCTGTCCGTTGTTTGACCATGCCGCTACCCCAGATATGCCTTGATCACAGCCGGGTCCTTCTGGATTTCTTCCGGGGTGCCTTCGGCGATGACCCGCCCGAAATCCAGCACCACGATCCGGTCGGCAAGGTCCATCACGACGCCCATGTCGTGCTCCACCAGAACTACCGGAATCTTGCGCGCCTCGCGCACATCAAGAATGAAGCGCGCCAAGTCTTCTTTTTCCTCCGAGTTCATGCCGGCCATCGGTTCATCCATCAGCAGGATCGACGGTTCCTGCGCCAATGCACGGCCCAGATCGACACGCTTGCGCAACCCATACCCCAACGTGCCCACGGGCCGGTTGCGGATTGCCTCGATCTCGAGAAAATCGATGATCTCCTCTGCGGCTTCACGATGTTCCGATTCCTCGCGCATCACGGGACCGAACTGGAAAAAGGCCTGGACTACATTCGATTTCATCAGCATGTGGCGGCCGATCATAATGTTTTCCACCACCGTCTGCCCGGCAAAAAGATGGGTGCCCTGAAACGTCCGCGCCAGACCGCGCCGGGCGATCTGGTCAACACGCAGGCCGGTCACGTCCTGCCCGGACAATTCGACACGGCCCTTCTGCGGACGGTAGAAGCCCGCAGTCACGTTCAGAAGTGATGTTTTTCCGGCTCCGTTCGGTCCGATAATTGCAAGCAATTCATCGTCGGCCACAGAAATGCTCACATCGTCGAGCGCCGTCACACCGCCAAATTTCAAAGTTGCACCACGCACCGCAAGCGGTGAGGATACGTGCCCGTTATTCGTGGTCATGTTGCGGCCCGTGCTTTTGCCCCACACCTCATGGAGGCGCGCATAGCCTGACCGCACGGTTTTTCGTTGGTTACGAGTTTTCCTCGCATTGTTCCTCCTCCCACCTCTAAATTCAGAGGTTTGCCTGGTTTATTTACCAAGTCTCTCCGCGAAGCCTAACAGATGTTAGAAAAATTGGTCAACAACTGAATTCGCTACCGAAGAAGACCGATCAGACGGCCGCGTACTCTGCGGAAAAGCTTCGAAGACCTTTTTGATCCTGACACCAGACTGTCCCGGAGGTGCCGGTCCCTTCATTGTGCAGTTGCAATTCGCAGGGCAGGGTGAGTGGCGCGAGGCCACGGAACGAAAACCGGTGGGGCGATGTTTTCAACGCACCCGCCGCCAGATTCAGAAGCAGCGTGGCCTGCAATGGGCCATGCACAACAAGTCCGGAATAGGCTTCGGTTTCGGTGGCGTAGACGTAATCATAGTGAATGCGATGGGCATTGAACGTCAGCGCCGAATAGCGAAACAGAAGAACAGGATCCGGTGTCAGCGTCGATCTAAGCGTGTTGGGGTCACCCGCGTCAGCTGCGCTCTCGCCCGTGCGGGGGGTGGAAATCTCACGATAAACGATCGTTTGCTGCTCCCGGATACAAAGCCGGTTGCCACTCAGATACTCATGTTCGACGGTCACAAAGACCAATGGTCCACTACGGCCCTGCTTGGCCACAATATTCCTGATCGAAGAGCGTCGGGTGATGGTTTCGCCGATTTTCAGCGGCGCGATATGCGTAACATCGCCGCCGGCCCACATCCGGGCGGGCAGCGGAACAGGGGGCAGAAATCCACCCCTCGCGGCATGGCCGTCTTCTGACAGGGCGGTCGCTGGCACGGTATCAAGGGCAAGGCACCAATGAATTCCCAGCGGGACATCGCCCGCTCCGTCCCAAAGATGCGGACCGAGCGTGGCGCGGAATTTGTCGATCAGCCCGTGCGTCAGAACATCTTCCTTGGTCTCGGTGCGTCCCAGCCAGGGCGCCAGCGCGTCAAGGTCGATCTCACCCATAATCCTAGCCTTCAGAACGATCTTGGCATGCCGAGGATATGTTCTCCGACATATGACAGGATCAGGTTGGTCGAGATCGGGGCGACCTGATAGAGGCGCGCCTCGCGAAACTTGCGCTCAACATCGTACTCCCGTGCGAAACCGAAGCCGCCGTGGGTCTGGATGCAGGCATTGGCCGCTTCCCAGCTGGCTTCCGAAGCCAGCAGCTTGGCCATGTTCGCCTGTGCACCACAATCCAGTCCGGCATCGAACCGCCTGCAGGCTTCAAAGCGCATCAGATTGGCGGCCTCGATGTTCACATAGGACCTGGCGATAGGGAATTGCACACCTTGGTTCTGGCCGATGGGACGGTCAAAGACCACGCGGTCGCCGGCATAGGCGCGGGCCTTGTCAACGAACCAGTATCCATCACCGATGCATTCCGCCGCGATCAGGGTCCGCTCCGCGTTCAGACCGTCTAGGATATGATAGAAGCCACGCCCCTCGGTGCCAATCAGGTTCTCGGCGGGGATTTCGAGGTTGTCGAAGAACACTTCATTGGTTTCGTGGCCGGGCATGTTGGCGATGGGGCGGACCTCCATGCCATTGCCGATGGCCTCTTTAAGATCGACCATGAAGATCGACAGTCCCTGGGATTTCTTCTTGACCTCTTTCAGCGGCGTGGTGCGCGCCAGCAGGATCATCAGGTCAGAATGCTGGATACGGCTGATCCAGACCTTCTGGCCATTGATCTCATACCGGTCACCCTTCTTGACCGCGGTGGTCTTCAGTTTGGTGGTGTCGGTCCCGGTTGTCGGTTCGGTCACGGCCATGGATTGCAGGCGCAACGCGCCGCTGGCGATGCCGGGCAGGTATGTCTGCTTTTGCTCATCCGAACCATGTCGCAGAAGCGTGCCCATGTTATACATCTGCCCGTGGCAATGGCCCGCGTTTCCGCCGCAGCGGTTCACCTCCTCCATGATGATCGAGGCTTCCGTCAGGCCCAGACCCGAGCCGCCGTATTCCTCGGGGATCATTGCGGCAAGCCAGCCCTCGCGGGTCAGCGCATCGACGAATTCCTCGGGGTAGGTTTCGTCGTCGCCGAACTTGCGATGATACTCTGGCGGAAACTGCGCGCAAATTGCGCGCAAGGCATCGCGCAGATCGGTGTGAGTGTCTGGGGCTGACGTCTGCATCGTTCAAGCCGCTCCCGGGCCGGAGGTTTCGAGGATTTCCTCTTCGGCGCGCTGCCACAATTCATAGGAGATCGGGTTTTCGCTCTCTTCGAGGATATGACCGACCAGGCCGATGGCGCGCGCCATGACGCCAAAGCCCCGCACGATCTTCCAGGGAAAGCCGAATTCACAGCAGATCGCTCCGATCGCACCAGTGGCGTTAATCGGCAGCATCTTACCCGATTTTTCTTCGGCAACGGCCTGAATTTTCTGGATCAACTCGATGTATTCACCGGACTTGCCGTTCTCGGCAGCGATCTGGAACAGGCGCGGGGTGCGCGGATCGACCGGTTTGTGCACCGGATGTCCGAGCCCCGGCACGATCATCTTGCGGGCGCGGAATTTTTCTACCGTCTCGACGGCCAGCGCATCCAGATCGACACCGGTGCCCAACTTGTCCTGTGGCAGTGCCTCGTAAAGCATTTTCGAGGCACCTTCCATAGAACCGACAAAGACGGTGCCCAGCCCACACAAGCCAGCCGCCACAGCCGCCTGAAGCGATTCCGGCGCCCCCATATAGGTCATCCGCGCCGCCAGGGCCGAGGGCGTGATACCATGTTCGACCAGGGTAATGACGATGGCGTTGAACACCCGGCTTTCCTCGGGTGTGGCCTTGCGGCCCGTCAGTTGCAGGAACGCCAGATCGCCGAGGTTCATGTGGCCCAGGATCTCGTTGGGCAGGTCGAGGCCACGCACGCTGATCTTGTCAGGGGTGCTCCAGGCAATGCTGGAGCTGATTTTTTCTTTGCGTTTTCCCATTAGACCGGATCCCATGAAAAGACATCCGCCGAAACTTCGAGCGGGGTGAACTGCGATTTGAGCGCGGGAATGGCGCGATCGGCGATTTCATCGGCGGTCCAGCCATCACCGGAATGAACCGACCGCACCGGGCGGGGCTGGTTGAACAGGAAGATCTCGTTCTTGCGAACCGCAAAGATCTGTCCTGACACGTCAGCCGCGCGGTCGCTCATCAGGAAACAGGCCATCGGTGCAACCTTGGCCGGTGTCATCTCCTTGATCTTTTCGACCCGTGCCACCTGTTCCGGGGTGTCTGTCTTGATCGACGAGATCATCCGGCTCCAGGCGAAGGGCGCGATGCAGTTTGACCGCACGTTCCAGCGCTTGAGATCAAGCGCAACAGATTTTGAGAAGGCCGCGATGCCCAGCTTCGCGGCAGAGTAGTTCGCCTGGGCAAAATTGCCGATCAGCCCCGAGGTCGAGGTCATGTGCACGAGCGCGCCGCTTTCCTGTTCGCGGAAATAGTCGGCGGCCGCGCGGCTGGTATTGAAGGCACCATAAAGATGGACCTTCACCACCGCGTCGAAATCCTCATAGGTCATCTTGTGGAAGTAACCGTCGCGCAGAATGCCGGCGTTGTTTACCACCGCGTCGATGCGACCGAATTCCTTGACCCCGGCTTCGATCATCGCGCGCGCGGCATCGGGATCGGTGACAGAGCCGCCATCGGCAA
The DNA here is from genome assembly GCF_016774595.1 of Maritimibacter sp. Lineage (NCBI taxonomy): Bacteria > Pseudomonadati > Pseudomonadota > Alphaproteobacteria > Rhodobacterales > Roseobacteraceae > Maritimibacter > Maritimibacter sp. Next base: position 121,499 of record NZ_JACBWT010000003.1, on the reverse strand, counting down.
TGGCATCGCCCCCAGCGGCCCTGATCTCTTCGACGACCTTCTGCGCCGCAGTTTCTGTCTGACCGGTGCCTTTCAGGGATGCGCCCAGATCATTGACCACCACGGCGGCGCCTTCGGTAGCTGCCATCAAGGCGATATCACGCCCGATCCCACCGCCAGCCCCGGTGACCAGAACGACCTTTCCGTCAAGTGCTTTTGTCATCTTCTTGCTCCCTCAGCGTGACTTGCGGTATTTGTCCAACCCGCCGGTGTGCATGACCCGGCCCATGAGCGGCACACCGATGATCTCTTCTGCTTTGACCGCCGCTGCGATCAGCTTGTCCAGATCAATGCCGGTTTCGATGCCGAGCTCGTGACACAGGAACACTGCATCCTCGGTGCAGACATTTCCTGCGGCGCGCGCGTGGCCGTGGCCCGCGAAAGGACAGCCGCCAAGACCGGCGACGGAGCTTTCGAACATGTCCACGCCCATCGACAGGGCCGCATAAACGTTGGCGATCCCCAGCCCACGTGTGTCATGGATGTGCATACCGATGCGCGCCTCGGGCGCCAATTCGCGCAGGGCGCCGATCATCCGTTTGACCGCCTCGGGGTTTCCCCAACCCATGGTGTCGGCGACCACGAGGATCGGCACGGGGATGTTCTCTTCTTCGCATAGCTGAAGGATAAAGCGGAAATCGTCCAAGATGCGTTCTTGGGGGATGGGGCCCTCGAGGTTGCAGCCGAAAGCGGTCATCACATAGGCCGCGTCGACGGTATATCCCTCTTCCTTGTAAAGACGGACCCAGTCACGTTGTTTTTCCCGCATCTCGGCCGAGGAACAATTGTTGTTCGATTGGGCGAATGCTTCGGAAGGATAGAACAGCAGACGCGGGTCGATATCGACCTCATGCGCGGTCAGGGCCTTGCGAAACCCTTTGTCGTTCAGCCACAGCGATGTGTAGTTCACGCCCGGTTTGCGCTTGATACGCTGGAACAACTCGCCGGTGTCCGCCATCTGAGGAACGTATTTCGGGCTGACAAAGCTGCCGACCTGAATGCGTTTCAAGCCGGTTTCGCTGAGCATGTCGATCAGTTCGATCCGCTCTTCGATCGGGTAAATCTTCTTTTCGATCTGAAAACCCTCACGCGGGCCTTCTTCACGAAATTCTACGAATTTGGGAAAGTCGCTCATTTCATCACTCCTCGGATGGCAGGATCTCGGCGATGACCTGGCCGCGATCGACCATGTCCCCATTCGAGACGGATATATTGCTGGCGATCCCGGCCGCGGCCGCCCGGATCGAGATTTCGAGTTTCATGGATTCCATGACCGCGACCACGTCGCCTTCGGCCACGCTCTGACCATCGGAGACCTTGATTTCGACAATCATGCCGGTCAGCGGAGAGGTCACGGCGCGATCCGCCGCGGCATCGCCGCCGGCAAAGGCAAGGGGCGCGGCGGGCCGAAAGACCAGGCGGCCTTCGGGCGTATCCAGTTCGATCACGCCCGCGTGCAGGCGCGCGTCGATCAGATGGACGGTGTCGCCTTCGCCGACACGCCAACGGCCCGGGGTCAGTTCACGTGCCGACAGTATCAGCGCCTCGCCTTTCTCCGAATGGATGGTGTACTTGGCACCCGGTTTGACAGGACTGACGCGCAGTTCTTCGGATACCTCGTCAGAATCGGTAAGCGTCACGCGCTGCCCCGCTTCAATCGCATCGCCGCCCAGTCCAAGCCGCCAGCCGGTAAAGGCATCACGGTTGGTCCAGGGATTGGCGTCTGTGTCGCTGCGCGACTGGGTCACGAAGAGAATGGCAGCGGTCGCCTTCCACAGATCTGGGCGGGTCAGGCCGGGTGCCTGTGTCAGCTCATCCAGCCTGCCGTCGATCCAGCGGGTATGCACCTGCATCCGTTCGAATTCATGGTTTCGCGCCAGCGCCGTTAGAAAGGCGCGATTGGTCTCGACACCTTCGACCGCGACATGATCAAGCGCCGTGGCCAGACGTGCCAATGCGGTTTCCCGGTCGGGCGCGTGCACGATCAGCTTGGCGATCATCGGGTCGTAGTAGGGCGTGACGGCATCGCCTTCTTCGACGCCGCTGTCGATGCGCAGGCCCGATGGCAGGCTGAGCGTGGAGAGCGTGCCCGTCGACGGGGCGAATTGCATCGCCGGATCTTCGGCGTAAAGCCGCGCCTCGACCGCGTGGCCGTTGATCGTCAGATCGTCCTGCACCAGTCCAAGGCCCGCGCCTTCGGCAATCCGCAGGTGAAGCGCGACAAGGTCCAGCCCGGTGATCGCTTCGGTGACGGGATGTTCCACCTGAATGCGCGGGTTCACCTCAAGGAAGAAATACTCGCCACCCGCGACCAGAAATTCGACCGTGCCCAGCCCGCGATAGTCCAGCGTTTCGCCCAAGCGCACCGCGTCGCGTGCGATGTCGTCCAGAAGCGTTCGGGGCAGACCCCAGGCCGGGGCTTCCTCGATGACCTTCTGGTGGCGGCGCTGAAGCGTGCAATCGCGTTCGAACAGATGCACCACATGGCCCTTGCCGTCACCTGCGATCTGCACTTCAACATGGCGCGCCTCGGGCAGGAAACGCTCCAACAGCAGCCCTTCGGAGCCGAAGGTGGATTTTGCTTCGCGCAGCGCGCCTTCGATGTCCTCGACCAGCGTGGTCTCGTCAGTGACGAGCCGTTGTCCGCGCCCACCACCGCCGCCGACCGCCTTGAGCAGCACCGGCAGGCCCATTTGGCGCACCTCCTCGGCAATCTGCTCGGGTTCGGACCGCGCACCTTCGGCGCCCGAAATCACCGGGACGCTGGCCGCCACGGCGGCCTCTTTGGCGCTGGCCTTGTCGCCGAAACGTTCAAGCGTTTCCGGCGTCGGCCCCATGAAGATCATGCCGGCGGCTTCGACCGAACGAGCAAAATCGGGGTTTTCGGCCAGAAAGCCATAACCGGGATGGATCGCATCCGCGCCCACTGATTGCGCAGCGGCAATCACCGCGTCGATTTTCAGATAGCTCTCGGATGCAGGTCCGGCGCCGATACAGACAGATTTGCCAATCTCGCGGACATGCAGGGCATTGGCGTCGGCCTGCGAATGCACGCCGACAGGAATGATACCGCTTGCCCGCGCAGTGCGCGCGATCCGGCAGGCAATTTCGCCGCGGTTGGCGATCAGAAGCGTCTTGATTTTCACGGTTCGCTCCTCACATCCTGAACACGCCGAAGTTGGTTTCGACCTTGGGTCTGCGCGATGTTACATCCAGCATCAGCGCCATGACGTCACGGGTCTCACAGGGCTCGATCACGCTGTCGATCCAAAGGTTGGAAGCAAAATTATAGGCCCCCTGAAAATCTTCGTATTCCTTGCGGATCGGTGCCTTGAAGGCTTCCTCCTCCTCGGGGGTCCAGCTTTTGCCTTCGCGTTCGTTGATCTGCGCGCGGACCTGAGCCAGCACGCTGGCGGCCTGTTCCGGCCCCATGATTGCCGACCGTCCCGTCGGCCAGGCGAACATTGCGTCCGGCTGGAACGGGCGGCCCAGCATCGCCAGGTATCCCGCGCCGTAAGAGCCACCGGTGATGATTGTGAATTTCGGCACCCGGGCCGAAGACATGGCCGTGATCATTTTAGCACCGGCCTTGGCAATGCCCATCTGCTCGACCTCGCGGCCCACCATGAAGCCGTTCACATCGGCCAGGAACAGCAGCGGAATATCACGCTGGACGCAGAGATTGATGAAATGCGTCGCCTTCAGCGCGGCTTCGACGAAAAGCACGCCTGTATTGGCGATGATCCCGACCTCGTGGCCGTGGATGCGCCCCCAGCCGGTCATGATCGTGTCGCCATAAAGCGGCTTGAATTCGTGAAAATCGCTCTCATCGACCAACCGAGCCACGATTTCGCGGTTGTCGGTCGGCACCTTGGGGTCGCGGCTGATGAGTCCATAAATCTCTTCGACCGGGTAGGCGGGCGCACGGGGCGCTTCGGGCGTCTTGCGGGGTTGGGGTTTTTCGCCAAGATGGCTGACAATTTCGCGCGTGATGGCCAGAGCGTGGGCGTCATCTTCGGCCAAATGGTCTGTCACACCGGAGACGGACGAATGCATCTTGCCGCCACCCAGTTCTTCGGCTTCGACCTTTTCGCCGGTTGCGGCAAAGGTCAATTCCGGTCCGCCCAGATACATAAAGCCCTGACCGCGCACGATCACCACTTCGTCACAGAGCGCGGGGATATAGGCACCACCCGCGGTGCAGGGCCCCATGACCACGGCGATTTGCGGCACACCATCGCCAGACATGCCGATCTGTTGGTGAAAGATGGAGCCGAACTGGCCTTCGTCGGGGAAAAGGTTGGCCTGGTCGGGCAGGAAGGCACCGCCGGAGTCCACGAGGGTGATGACGGGCAGGCGGTTTTTCCAGGCAATTTTCTGTGCCCGGACGTGTTTGCGGCAGGTGATCCCGAAATAGGTGCCGCCCTTTACGGTGGCATCATTGGCGATGATCATGCACTGACGGCCTTCGATCACGCCAATACCGGTAATGATGCCGGCGCCGGGTGGAACTCCCTTGTGCATGTTCAATCCGGCCAACTCGCCGAGTTCCAGAAATGGTGTGCCCGGGTCGATCAGCCGTTCGATCCGTTCGCGCGGCAGGATTTTGCCTTTGTCCACATGACGTTTGCGCGCCATTTCGGGGCCGCCGACGCGCTGTGAGAGCCGGAGGGCATGTAGTTCATCGACCTTTTCGCGGTAAGACACGTCGTTGGCGCGGAAGTCGTCCGATCCGCTGTCGAGAAGGGATTTCATTCTAGTCATGGCAGGTCTGGATATTTCCTGAGAACGAAGGCGACCTTAGCGGCGCCAGGTTTTTCGAAAGTGTCGGCCGCAACCAGGTGAACGTCGGCCTTGAAGACCAAGGAGTCGCGAAGCCGCTGCTCAATTTTCTTTTTGAGGGTGACGTCATCGGCCGGATCGCGATCGGGGCCCCGTTCGACAATCACCGTCAGCGCGCCCTGCGTGGTATGGCCCTCGAAATCGGCCACGATGCGCATGACGCCGTTGGTGTCCGGCACCATTTCGGTAATGATGCTGTTGATCGCCGACGGGAAGACATTGGCCCCGCGCACGATCAGCATGTCGTCGGTGCGGCCGGTGCAGCGGATCTTCGGTCCGGTGCGGCCGCAGGAGCATTCGGTATCGATGACCTCGATATAATCACCTGACCGGAACCGCACCAGAGGGCTCGCCTGCCGGCCGATGGCGGTATAGATCATCTCGCCTTCGGCACCTTTTTCCCAAGGTATGATTGCGCCGCTTTCGGGGTCGAGCAATTCGGTGATGATATAATCCATGTTGACCATATGCATCCCCGTCTGGGCGTCGCATTCGGCCCAATAGGTCACGCCCAAGTCGGTGCCGCCCAGCATTTCAGAGCATTTTGCACCCCATGCCTCTTCGATCTTTGCGCGAATTGCAGGGATGCCACCGCCGGGCTCTCCGCCGACGACCACTTGTTCCACGCCCAATTCACTGGCCTTGCATCCCAGCACTTCTGGTGCCTTTTCAGCCAGGTGCAGAACGAAATTCGGAGCGCCGACGATACAACGCGGGCGCGTATCGGCGCAGGCGCGCAGCAGCCGCTCGACACCGCCGTCCGCTCCCACTGGCACATCGATCGTGCCCATGTACTGCAGGCCCTGCATCACCGGAATGCCGCCGACAAAGCCCTTGGCCAGCGAAAATGCATGCAGCACCATGTCGCCGGGGCGCACGCCATTGGCAAAGAAACAACGCGCTGTCATCTCGTGCCACATCTCGGCGTCGGCTTCGGTGAGGGCAACATATGAGGGGCTGCCGGTCGTGCCCGACGAGGCCTGCATCTGGACGATGTCGGCCATCGGCGCGGCGCGGTGCTTGCCGAACGGCGGCGCGGCGGACAGGCTTTCGCGGATCTCGGTCTTGTAAGTGTAGGGTAGCTTCTGCAGGTCTTCGATGGTGCGTATATCGTCGAATTCCATACCGGCCTCGGCGAACTTTTCCTGATAAAAGGTCGAGTTTGCCTTGAGGTAGGCCATCTGATCACGCAGCCGCTCTTCCTGAATACGGCGCACCTCGTCGAGCGGCGTGCCCTCGATCGCGTGCCAGAAGCGATCATTTACCTTGTCGGCGGCATCCTCCCGCCGGAAGCGCATTCCAAATTGCATGTCGTTCTCCGTTCCAAGCCGTGGCGATCAATAGGATCGTGGCAGGCCCATGACCTTTTCGCCGATAAAGCTCAGGCACAGTTCGCGGTTCACCGGCGCTGTGCGCAGCAGGCGGACCAGCGGGTACATTTCGTAAAGTCCCGTATCCTCGGTAAAGCCCGATCCACCATGCGCCTGAAGCGCCGCGTCGACCGCTTCGATCCCGGCTTCGGCGGCGGCATATTTCGCCATGTTCGACGACGCACCGGCAGGCAGCTTGTTGTCGAACTCCCATGCCGCGCGCCGGGTCATCAGACTGGCCATCTCGACCGCTGTGTGCGCCTTGGCCATCGGATGCTGCACGCCCTGGTGCGCACCGATGGGTTGGCCGAACACATTGCGCTCGGAGGCATAGGCCACGCCCTTGTTCAGGGCGAACCGGCCGATGCCGCAGCACAAGGCGGCCAGGATAATACGCTCGGGGTTGAGGCTGTCGAACAGGATCGAGAACCCTTCGTCCACCTCGCCGACCACATCCTCGGGGCCGAGATCCACATCGTCGAAGAACAGTGTCCACTGCTCCTCGGGCAGGGGGATCGAGATCTTCACCCGCTGCTTGTCGACGCCTTTTTTCTTCAGATCCACGGCGAACAGGGTAAAGCCGTCGGTCTTGCGGCTGACCTCGGTATGCGGTTTGGTCCGCGCCACCACGAGGCAGTAGTCGGCCACTTCGGCCCCGGTGATGAAGGTCTTTTCGCCCGACAGGCTGAACCGGTTGCCTCGACGCTTGGCCAGCGTAGTGGCCTTCATCGTGTTCGACCCGGCCCCCGGTTCGGTGATCGCGAAACAGAACTGGATATCACCTCGGCAGGCAGCCGGCAGCAGTTCTTTCTTGTGGAACTCGCTCCCGTGGCTGGCGATATGGGCCAGCGACATGGTCGGCCCGACCACCATCATCAAAAGCGGAATGCCGTGATTGGCGGTGCCCTCCATGAACAGGGCCATTTCGGTCATACCAAGGCCCGCGCCGCCATATTCCTCGGGCACCATGATGCCGAGGAAGCCGTCATCGGCGATCTGGCGGAACATTTCGTGCGGAAACTCGTGCTTGCGTGCGTGTCTCAGCCAGTAATCGTTGTCGAACTTCTGCGCCAGCTGGCCGCCATAGTCGTAAATCTGGCGTTGTTCGTCGTTCAAAATGAAATCCATGTTTCGTCCTCAAGCCTTGAATTCGGGGGCGCGCCGGTTCTCGAATGCATCGAGGCCCTCCGCCACGTCATCGCTGGGCAGTGCGCGCACGGCGGCATCGCGCTCAAGCCGCATCTGCTGGTCGATACCAAGGTCCGCGCCTTCGCGCGCCAACCGCTTCATCTCGGCGATGCCGGGACGTGAACGGGTGGCGATTTTCTCGCAGTATTCCAGCGCAGACTTGTGCAGGTCCGCATCCGGCACGATGTAGTTGACCAGGCCGGACTCTTTGGCCTCGTCCGACTTGAGCCAGCGGGCCGAGAACATCAGGTCGAGCGCCCTGCGCTGCCCCATCAACCGCGTCAGCCGCTGCGAGCCACCCCAACCGGGAATCAGCCCGAATTGCGCATGCTGATCGCCAAACTGGGCGCTTTCGGCCGCAAAGCACACGTCGCAGGCCAGCATCAGTTCGATCCCGCCGGCCAGACACAACCCCTGCACTGCGACTACGACAGGGAGGGAGGAGGTTTCGAGCGCACGCAGGTTTTTCATGCCAAAGGCGATGAAATGGTCCAGCGCGGCGGGATCGTTCAATTTACCTTTCACTTCCACCAGATCGGCGCCGGTGCAAAAGTTCTTGCCTTGCGCCCGGATCAGGATCGCCCGAATATCCGGGTTCGCCTCGAATTCCGACCGCGCAGCAGAAATGCGCTCATGCACGTCAAGTGACAGGCAATTGAATTTCTCGGGGCGGGCCAGTTCGATGATGCCGGTGTTGCCCTCGGAAGTGACGAGGATGGCGTCGCTCATTTCGAGGCTCCCTTCGCCTTCTTGTCATACTGCAGCGCCATGCGACCGACCTTCTCGCGGGCGATCACCAGCTTCTGGATCTGCGCGGTGCCGTCACCGATCTGCAGGCCGAGCACATCGTTGTAGCGCTGGTGGTGGGGCAGGTCGGTGGTGTAGCCGTAATGTCCGTGCAGGATCAGGCACTGGTGCAGGATCTCGCAGGCGGTTTTGGGCAGGTACCATTTGCACATGGCGGCCTGAGAGGTGTGGGGCAGGCCACGGTCGCGCAGGTCCAGCGTGTAATAGCAAAGCTGGCGCATCATGGTCAGTTGGGTCTCGGCCTCGGCCAGGGGAAAGCTGACACCCTGATACTGCACGATCGGAGCTCCGAATGCCTCGCGCTCCTGAACGTAGGCCCAGGTTTCATCCACCGACGCTTGCGCGGCCCCCAGGCACTCCAGCCCGATCAGTGCGCGGGAATAGTCGAAGCCTGCCATGATCGTGCCAAAGGCACGGTCCTGTTCCGCCATCATATTTTCGGCCGGCACGAAAACATCGTCAAAGAACACCGACCCGCGCCCGACAGGCTTGGTGCCGATGTCGTCAAAATGGGTGCGCTTGATGCCGCCCTGGTTCAGATCGACGAAAAAGGCGCTGACCCCGCGTGAGCCGCCGTCAGGATCGCCGGTACGGGCAAAGACGACCGCCGCATCCGCCTGACTGGCAAAACTCATGGATGTCTTTTCACCGTTCAGCCGCCAACCGTTGCCGGATTTCTCGGCTCTCAGAATCAGGTTCGCCGCATCCGAACCGCCGCGCGGCTCTGTCAGGCCCAAGCCAATGACCGCATCACCCGAAACAACCTTGGGCACCCATTCCGACGCGATGTCCTTGGAGGCATGTTTGGCAACCATTCCGCCCATGAGAGAGCCCAGAAGCTGCACGTAACTTGCGTTGAAATCGGCATAGGCGATCTCTTCGACGATCAGCCCTGACGTGACAGAGCTTTCGCCGAGTCCCCCGAATTCCTCGGGCAGATCGGCCCCGATCAGCCCCAGTGCGCCCATCTCCTTGATCAGCGCACGGTCGAATGTATGGCCGCTGGCGCGTTCTTGATATGTGGGCGCAAGCCTTTCAGTTGCGAAGCGCTTTGCGGTCTCGCGAAACGCCTTCTGATCGTCTGTAGGCTGGAATTGCATCGGTGCTCCTCCCCATGAGCGAAAATCTTCTTTCCAAAAAATCTAACAAATGTTAGAATGTAGATCAAGTGCAGTTTTGAGGAGGAGAACCAAAGTGAAAAATAGACCAGATGGAAGCTTTGAAACCATGCTCTCGCCCATCCGCGCAGGCCAGCATACGTTGCGAAATCGTGTCATCATGGGGTCGATGCACACGCGGTTGGAAACCGAGCCCGACGGCATAGCCAAACAGATCGCATTTTACGCCGAGCGTGCGCGGGGGGAGGCGGCGATTCTGGTCACCGGCGGGTTTTCGCCCAATGCCGAGGGCATATTCGATCCAGAAGGTCCGAGAATCGATGACCCGGAAGAAGCGCTTTACCTGCGCCCGATCTGCGAGGCGGTGCAGGCCGAAGGCAGCCTGATCTGCGCACAACTCCTCCACGCCGGGCGCTATGCCAAGATCGAAGGGTGTGTGGCCCCGTCGCCGATCCGCGCTCCGATCAACCGTTTCATCCCGCGTGAAATGACCGAAGCCGACATTCTCCGTACCATCGAGGATTTTGCCGTGGCGGCCGCCAATGCGCAGGCCGCAGGCTTTGATGGCGTCGAGATCATGGGGTCCGAAGGATACCTGATCAACGAATTCACCGTCACCCACACCAACAAGCGCCAAGACGACTGGGGCGGCAGCGCCGCGAACCGCCACCGATTCCCGGTCGAGATCGTGCGCGCGGTGCGCGAACGTTGCGGCCCCGACTTTCTGGTCATCTACCGGATTTCGGCGGCCGATCTGGTCGAGGGCGGCGCGCCCGCCGATGAAATTGCCGCACTGGCCCGCAAGATCGAGGCTGCGGGTGCGGATATCCTGAACACCGGCATCGGCTGGCATGAGGCCCGCGTGCCGACGATCGCCTACCCGGTGCCGCGCGGTGCCTGGCGCAAGGCGGCAGCCAACGTCAAAGCGGCGGTGTCGATCCCGGTAGTCGCCTCGAACCGGATCAACACACCCCAGCTTGCAGAAGACATACTTGACTCTGGCGATGCGGACATGATCTCGATGGCGCGCCCGTTTCTGGCCGATCCGCATTTCGTGAAAAAGACGCGCGAAGGCCGCGCAGACGAGATCAACACCTGCATTGCCTGCAACCAGGCCTGCCTGGATTTCATTTTTTCGGACCGGCCGGTCGGATGTCTGGTCAATCCAAGGGCCGGGCGTGAATCGGAATTCCGGGATACGCCAACCGACACGCCAAAGAAAGTGGCCGTCGTTGGCGGCGGTGCCGCGGGCGTGGCCACAGCCGCCGAGGCGGCGCGGCTGGGCCACGATGTCACCCTGTTCGAAGCGCAGGACAAACTGGGCGGTCAGCTGAATCTGGCCCGCGCCGCACCAGGCAAGGACGAATTCGACGAAACCCTGCGGTATTATGCCGGTCAGATGCAGAAACACGGGGTCACGCAGCGTCTGGGACAGCGGGCAGAGGCGAGCGATCTTGAGGGATTTGACCATGTGGTCATCGCCACCGGGGTCACGCCGCGCATTCCCGACCTGCCGGGTATCGACCATCCCAGCGTCGCGACCTACGCCGAAATTCTGTCCGGTGACCGCGAGGCGGGCGACCGTGTCGTGGTGATGGGGGCGGGGGGCATCGGTCATGATGTGGCCGAGTTCCTAGTGACCAAACCCGCCGAGACCGCGAATTCCGACGTCTTTTGCGAAACCTGGGGTGTGGACCCCGAATTTGTCTCCTCGGGTGCCCTGGCGGGCGACCCTCTGGCACCGAAGCCGTCGCGCCGCAAGGTCGTCATGCTGCAGCGCAAGACCGCTAAACCGGGCGCGGGGCTTGGTGTTTCGACAGGGTGGATCCTGCGCAACGCGCTGCGCAAACATGGGGTCGAGGCAATGGGCGGGGTGACCTATGAACATATCGACGATGCGGGGCTGCACATCGTCGCGGACGGAAACCCGACGGTCATCGCAGCCGATACAATTGTGCTGTGCACCGGTCAGGAACCGGAACGGGCCCTGGCCAAAGAGGTTGTAGCGCGCGGCGTCCCGGTTACGATGATCGGCGGGGCAAAGGAGGCCGCCGAACTGGATGCGCTGCGCGCCATTGATGAGGGCGTGCGTCTGGCGCAGGATCTCTGAACCGAGGCTCGGGCAAGGGGAAACTATGCTGACCGACGTCATCCGCGCGGGGCGCGCTGATCTGTATTCGATCTTTCGAACCCGCGCACATGACTGCGCCCGCGCCCTCGCCATCGAGGACGGCAGCAGGAAACTGACCTATGCAGAACTGCTGGAGCGGGTCGATCGTCTGGCGGCTGTCTTTCTGGCACGAGGCGTGGCGCCCGGAGACAGGATCGCGATCCTGTCGCATAACCGCTCAGAATACCTGGAGGTCGAACTTGCAGCAGCGGGAATCGGCGCGATCGTCGCCTGTCTGAACTGGCGGCTTGCCCCCGATGAACTGCGGCACTGCATCGATCTGGTCGAGCCGGTTCTCGCGGTTGTCGAACCGGAACTTTCAGAAGCTTACCGCGCCGTCGCGTCGACACCCTGTCTAACCGTCGGGCCAGACCTGGAAACGGCCATTGCCGGGGTCGAGCCGGACCCGCGCACCGGAACCATGGTTGACGACCCCGAGGCCGGTCTGACGATCCTCTATACCTCGGGGACCACGGGCCTGCCCAAGGGGGCGCTTATCAGCCACCGCGCGCATATCGCCCGATCCATGGTTTTTGCGGCCCAGCTGGCGCTGGATCCCGGCGACGGGTTCATCGCCTGGGCGCCGATGTTCCACATGGCCTCCACCGATCATGCGCTGGCAACGATCCTGCGGGGCGGGACCGTGGTGATGGTGGACGGGCTGCTGCCCGCCGTCATCAACGAGGCGCTGTCACGCCACAGGATCGGCTGGTTCGTGATGATGCCCGGGGCACTGGAGGCTTTTATTAACGAACGGCACGCCAACCCTTTGCCGCTGAAGGGGATCAAGGTTTGCGGCGCAATGGCTGATCTGGTGCCGCCGCATCAGATCGCGGAACTGACCGGTCTTCTGGACACGCCCTATCTGAATTCCTTCGGGGCGACCGAAACCGGCCTGCCGCCGGGAACCGCCGATCTGATCGCGCCGGGTGTGACCCCGGACCGGCTGTCCAAGCGCATCAGCGCCTTTTGCGAGGTGCGGCTGGTCGATCCCGACGACCGCGAAGTCCCCGATGGAACGCCGGGCGAAATGGCGCTTCGGGGTCCGACGCTGTTTTCCGGGTACTGGAACGCCGACGACACCAATGCCCGTGACTTTCGCAACGGCCTTTTCCACATGGGCGATCTGCTCCGGCGCAATGCGGACGGCACCGTCGACTTTGTGGATCGAGCGAAATACCTGATCAAGACCGGAGGTGAAAACGTCTATCCGGCGGAAATCGAACGTGTGCTTCTTTCTCATCCCGATGTGATCGATGCCGCCGTGGTAAGGGCCTGCGACGCGAAATGGGGGGAAAGCCCGGTGGCCTTTGTTGCCTGTGGCGATGACGGGCCGGATGCCGAGGCGCTGCTGAACTTGTGCCGCGAAAGCCTGGCTGGCTATAAGCGACCACGCGAAATTCACTTCATCGCGTTCGAGGATTTTCCCAGATCGACCAGCGGCAAGATCCAGCGGCATATCCTCGAAGCCCGGCTCGCAGATTAATTTTCGTTCTGACCCGATCGTCAGCCAGCCACGCCGGTTCGCCCCAATAGCGAAAAAAGCGTTCTTATCCTCGTTGCCACGAGCTTCTTATCCCCGCCCTTTGGAGTAACCCCCTGAAAGTGGTCCACTATCTGGGATAGATTGACCCGCGATTGAAGCGCAGCCCTCTGTCGGACTACACGGCTGCGGGTATTCCGGGGGATTGAGCTCAGGAGGATTCGTAGATCCCTGAGCCATTCATCAATGCGATCGGTGGTTTGTTCCCGGTTTCGCTGTGGGGGCAGCAGTAACCCTGCGCATCGCAAGGACGGGCATGGACTGCCGGCAATTGCCGGTTGGGGCTGCTGCGGGCCTTCAAGGGAAAGTCGGCGACTATCCGATGTGCGGGACAAAGCGGACATTCGCCAAGCGACCTCAAACGTCCGGTTCTGTACTGCGGCCCGACAAAACGATATCAAGTGATCAGCGGTCAGCCGATCGCACCTGTGTAACTGTCTTCTTCGGCCCTCCTGTCTGCATGATCTGGGACAGGTAAGAATTGCGCCGTCTGATGAAGTCACGCAGAAGGGTCGGGTAATCTTCACTGACGGCATTCTTCACAGAAACCCGACGCTCCAGTTCATGTCGCCAGGCCCTTACACGGGCAAGCCCTGTGAAGACGCCAAACTCTCCGATGGTGTCAAAAACGTCGAAATAGCGGAAGACCGGGCCGAATACGACATCGACGAGGCTGAACCGGTGGCCATCGAACCATGGTCCCTCCCCAAGCTCCGCGTCCAGCCGAAGGAACTTTGCGCGGAGCGCCGCCACTTTTTCTTCCAACGCTTTCTCGTTCGGCGCCGAGTAGAACCCCGCAATGTCGTTCAAGACACCAGATCCAAATTCAATCCAGGCACGGTGGCGGGCGCGATCAAGAGCGTCGTGCGGATGAAGCGCGTGGGGTTGTGTATCCTCAAGATATTCGAGGATAACCGCAGATTCGAAAATCGGCGTCCCGTCCACAACCAGGACAGGCGTCTTGCCCAGCGGAGATATGGCAAGAAACCAGTCGGGCTTGTTCGAAAGATCGATGTCAGTTCTCTCGAACGTGACACCTTTCTCAGTGAGCGAGATCGCCGCGCGCTGCACATATGGGCAGAGCGCATGGCTAATGAGGTGAAGGCTCATGTTGTCTCTCCCTCCATCTGCACGTTACCGGGCGCGAAGGAAGGGCTGAGGGCGAAACGGCCGTCGCCCAGAAGCCCTTGCACGATGGCAAGCAGCGTCAGATAGGCCGGGTATTCCCACCCGCCGTTCTCGTATCCGAACATCCAGCCGTTTCCGGAGTGAGCCCAGGTCGCTCCGGCCAGGATGGGCACGGTCGCCGACGCGACCCACCGCGCCTGTATGCCGAGGACCAAAAAGGCACCGGCAATCGCCTCGACTGCAAAGACCATATAAGCAAACCAGCCGGGCAGCCCGATCGAAATGAAGAACTGCGCCGTTCCGGGAAGTGTGAAAATGAAGAGCTTGAGAAACAGGCTGTGCGCCAGGAACATGATACCGAGTCTATACGGAGCAGGAATATCCCAAATTCTGTGAGGTGCGATTTTGACATGATATGATCCCATATGTCGATGCATTTGCATCTATATATAGCGCGTTACATGCGGCGTCAAGGTTGATGCACTTGCATGCACATGATAGGTGCTGGATATGAACGAGATTGACCATGCTACTGAGGCCGCCTGGACAGCCCTCATGACTAAAAGCCGCGTTTTGCTTGAGGCTGTCGAATCGTCTCTGAAATCGGCAGGATACCCGCCACTTGCATGGTATGACGCGCTTCTCGAACTCGAGAAGGCAGGCCCGGACGGACTCCGTCCATTCGAACTCAAAGACCGGATATTGTTACCCCAATACGGTACATCGCGGTTGCTGGACCGCATGGTGAAAGCAGGGCTGGTGGACCGACGGGACTGCTCGGAAGATGGGCGAGGTCAAAACATTTCTATCTCTGAAAAGGGTAAATCTGTCAGGAGGGCGATGTGGCCGATCTATGAACGGGTTCTGTCGGAAAGGATCGGCGCAAAGCTGAAACCCAAAGACGCCGCTCAATTGGCCACGCTACTCTCAAGGCTCTGAAGTCTCGGTCGACTGACGCGAAACCTGTCTGTGACTTTCCACGCTAAGTGGCCCTGAATTTTTTTTCACGTTAATTGGCCGACAGT
This sequence comes from Maritimibacter sp., assembly GCF_016774595.1. Taxonomy (NCBI): domain Bacteria; kingdom Pseudomonadati; phylum Pseudomonadota; class Alphaproteobacteria; order Rhodobacterales; family Roseobacteraceae; genus Maritimibacter; species Maritimibacter sp. The sequence continues at coordinate 106,269 of NZ_JACBWT010000003.1, read as the reverse complement.
TGCCTATGTCGGTGTGCGAAGGGTGTTTCGGGCTGTTTCGACGTCCTTTCGCATCCAACAGACTTCTGCGTGATCGTTGATAAATCCCATGGCCTGCATGAATGCATATACGGTGGTCGGTCCCACGAATTTGAAGCCAAGCTTTCGTAGGTCTTTGGAAAGGGTCTCGGACGCTGGTGATTTGGACCGCATTTGTGGCAGTGCGTCGTCCTTGGCAGGTTCATATAGCCAGATGAATGCGGCGAAGGAGCCTTCCTCTTGGACGACCTCGAAAGTACGGCGAGCGTTGTTGATCACGGCTTCGATCTTGCCTCGATAGCGAACAATTCCTTCATCGGCAAGTAGGCGCTCAATGTCGTTGTCGTCAAAGTTCGCAACTCCCCGAAAGTCGAACCCGGCGAAGGCAGCACGAAAGTCCTCGCGCTTGGCCAGAATGGTGCGCCAGCTCAGCCCTGACTGGAAACTCCGGCGTGACGGCAGCCCATCGGCACCGTGGGCGTCCATCCGTTCCAATTACGGTTGCAGCATCAGGCCGCTGCCGCATAAACTTGAACAGAAACCGAACCAGATCCTCCGTTACGATACAGTCTCAGCTCTCCGAAAAACCCTGACGACGGACAATCGGCGACCGCACTGCTAAAAGCTAACATTACCGCTTGACAGGTCTGAACCTGCTGGCGGCGATCTGGATACCGCGCGCGCCTACGGGAAACGGTTGGCCGAGGTCGCGAGCCGCTGGAACAGCTGATCCAGCTGTCTGAATAATCGGCCCGGCCGCCCGGATCGGATGTGCTGCGGCCGGGTTGCGCTCAGTCCGCGACCCCCGCCCGCCCGATCAGCGCCATGAGCGTTCCGGTCATCGTTGCGACGAGCTTTTCATCCTGGCCCTTCACGGCATAGGCACGCGCCTCGCATATGGTCAGCGTCCTGCCTGGTTTCACCACGTCAGCGACGAAGCGAAACCGTTCGCCGTCCGCCGGGTTGAGTAGGTTGATCTTGAATTCGGCCGTCAACACTGCCGCGTCCGCTGGCATCAGCGAAAAGGCCGCGTATCCGCAGGCGCTGTCCAGCGCTGTCGACACGATTCCGGCATGCAAAAACCCATGCTGCTGGGTCAGTGCAACCTGATGTGCCATTTCCAGAACGATGCGGCCGGGTAACAACTCGGCAATGCTGATCCCCAACGTGTTCATCACCTTCTGGCGATCGAAACTGTTGCGCACGCGTGCGTCATAGTCGGGGTTTTTCGGTTTGAATTGTGTCATGGCGGGTCTTCCTCTTCGATTTCATTCGTCAATGACCAATCTTAGGCGGTCTTTGAGGCGCGTATCTTGTAGCGAAAGGTCAAAACGACGCGGAATAGACAGAGCGCGCAACGCGCCGGGCGGTTTGCCGGCGAAGATCCGGCAAGCGGCGGACAAGTGAGATTGATCGTAATATCCGGCGTCCAGCGCCAGATCTCTCAGCGGCAGGGTCTTTGACGCAAGCTGCCCGAGAGCCCGGCGAAAGCGTCGCAAGGTCGCAAGCCGCCGCCGCGACACGCCGGTTTCCGCCCGCACCTTTCGACGTTTGGTCCGGTCGCTGTAAGCTCCGGGTGGTGCGGCAAAGCGCAGGTCTCTCGCAAGGCCGTCAAGCACCGCGATGAGCGCAGGCAGGTCATCGTCCCCGGTCTGAACCCGGGCCAGTTCTGAGGCCAGCATGTCCAGCCCTTTGGAGTCGGGAAATCGCTGCGGTCGTGACGACAGTCGCAGCCCGGCCACGACACCCTGGAATGGCCTTGGGCGGGGCGAAAAATAGGGGCGCGGTTCTGCCAGCGATACGCGCCCGCCGCCGCTGTCGTCGCGCGTTACCGAAAGGGTAAAGAGGTCGGTTGCGAACCGCCCGCGTCCACCACCGCTCAGCACACCGGTATCGCGGAACACGAACAAATGGTCGATCTGTTTGGCCGCTTCCTCAGGCGGCGCCAGTTCGAGATAAAGCGGCGCCGCCATCAGGTTACTTGACGAAAGCATCCCGGTTCTCGGCGACGAAATCGGCAAATCGGCGCGCCGGGCGTCCCATCACATCGCTGACCGTGGTCTCGATGCCGGCAAGGTAGCCCTTGGGCGCGATGGAAGCCAATTCGACCATGGCTCTGGCGACCTCGTCCTGCATTCCGCCAGCCACCATGCCCGCCTTGGCATTTTCGGCCGACAGGGGTGCGCAGGTGACAGTGCGCCCGGTCACCCTGGACAGGAGGGCGGCGATATCTTCTCCGGTAAGAGCTTCGGGCCCGGTCAGACCAAGAGCCTTGCCTTCGTAACCCGGAGCGGTCAGCGCCTCGGCGGCGACATCCGCGATGTCGCGGGCGTCGATCCAGGCCACGGGGCCGCCCAGATCGTCATAGTACACAGCGCCCTTTGCAATGTTACCGGCCTGCCACAGCAGGTTCTGCATGAAATAGGTCGGCTGGACAAAGGTCCAGTCAAGGCCGCTTTGCTTCAGCAGCTCCTGGGTTTCGGAATGCCACTTTCCAAAGGTCAGCCCCGCCTTGGGCGACGCGCCAAGCCCCGTGGCCACAACGATATGGCGCACGCCCGCGGCCTTGGCCGCCTCGATCACGTTCGCCTTCCACTGGCGCATGTTCAGATGGGCAGGCGTGACCAGGTATATCTTTTCTGCCCCGTCACAGGCCCGCGCCAGCGCGGCAGGGTCCGTGAAATCCGCGACGACCGCCTCGCATCCTTTGGCCTTTAGCGCGTCTAACTTTGAGAGGTCGCTGGTGACAGCGCGCACGGTCGCGCCTTTTGCCAGAAGCGTGTCGACGAGGGGCGCACCAGTCGTGCCCGTGGCTCCGAAAACAGTGATCATGACTTTTCCTTTTGCAGGTCTGCGATGGGCTGAATGGTTTCCGGGTTGCTGATCGACGACAGATCGCCTGGATCTTCACCGAGAAAGGCGGCGCGCACGACACGGCGCATGGTTTTCATGCTGCGGGTCTTGGGCAGCGCTTCGACAAAGTGGATCTCGCGCGGGCGGAAGGGTTTCGAGACGATCTCCCCGACACGATCCTTGAGCCGGTTCACGAGCTCCGCGTCCGGCGACACATTTGGTGCCGCCACGCAGACGCAGACGACAGCCACGCCCTTGATGTCATCAGGTGCCGCGATGGCCGCGGCGTCCACCACCTCTCCGGTTTCGGTCAGGGCCGCCTCGATCTCGGGCGGGCCGATGCGTTTGCCGGCGATGTTCAGCGTGTCGTCCGACCGGCCCAGGATATACCATGTCCCGTCCGGATCGCAGCGCACCCAGTCGCCGTGCCGCCAGAGGCCGGGGAAGGTGGACCAGTAGGTGTCAAGGTAGCGATCGCGGTCCCCCCTGATGGCCGGGGTCAGACCCAGAGGCGGCTGGGTCACGACCAGTTCGCCGACCTCGCCCGGTGCGGCTTCGCTGCCGTCCTGACGCAGAACCTTGGCCCCGACACCCAGGGCCTGGGCCGAAAATCCGCCGGGCTTGAGCTCGTGCAGCACGGTCGAGGTCAGGATCGCGCCAAAAAGCTCGGTCCCGCCCGAGATGTTCAGCGGCACGGCGCGGCGGCGACAGATATGATCGAGCTGCCAGAGCCAGGCATCCTCGGTCCAGGGCTCGCCGGTCGAGGCGACGATGCGCAGGGACGACAAGTCGTAGCCCGACAAAGATTCAGTATCCTGCGTCATGAACTGCCGTACCAGGGTCGGGGCCACGCCGAGATGCGTGACCTCCATCTCGGACGCAAGACGCAGCAGCCTGAAGGGATCGCCGGGCATTGATGGTGCGCCCTCGGCCAGCACCAGAGTCGAACCGGACAAGAGCACCGATAAAAGGGTGAGCGGTCCCATGACCCACCCCATGTCGGTCATCCAGAGGTGCCGGTCATCCCGTTTCATGTCGAGGCAAAGCAGGAAATCGGCCGTGGCCTTGGCCTGCACGCCCAAATGGGTATGCACGACACCCTTGGGCCGCCCGGTGGTGCCCGATGTATAGGCGATGAGAAAGGTGTCATCGGCACTGACGGGAACGGCGGCAAACTCCGGACTGGCGCGGCCCACTGATTCGGTCCAGTCCAGATCGCGGGCCGGATCGGCCACCGCATCGCCGAACCGTCGCAGGCTGATCACGGTATGAACCGATGGTACGTCGGTCAAAGCCTGGGCAAGGGTCGCTTCCATCCAGACCGGCTTGCCTCGCCGGGGTGTGGCATCCGCCGTCAACACCGCCACGGCATCCGCGTCGTTCAGGCGCGATACGATGGCATGGGGCGCAAAACCGGAAAACAGCGGCACCGCAACCGCGCCCAGCCGGGCAATACCCAGAAGCGCGGCCTCGATTTCGGGGATCATCGGCATATAGATGCCCACCGCCTGACCGGGCCTTACACCGCGCGTGGCAAGGGCCGAGGCGACGCGGGAGGCTTCGGCGGTAAGGTCGGAATAGGTCCAGCGGCGGCGGCTTCCGTCTTCGCCGACCCAGTCGATTGCGACCTTGTCGCCCAAGCCATCGGCAATTCGGGCGTCAAGACAGGTTTCCGTCAGATTCAAAGTACTCCCGACGGCCCACCGGATCGATTCGGGCCCTTCGGAGATATCTCGCAACCGGCTGTAGGGCCGCGCGAACCGTATCCCGGCATGGTCAATGATCTGGCCCCAGAACCAGTCTGGGTCTTCATTCGAACGGCGGACGAGTTCCTCGTAACTGTCAATGCCGCAGCCCTTCAGAAATGAGGTCAGCGTGCTTGTCCGCTGGATGTCAGAGCCTGGCTGAAACATTCGCAACCTTTCTAGAATGAAAAAGGGCCGCACATAAGGCGCGGCCAGTCGGGGAGGTAACTCTTGGCACGGTATGGCAGCAGCGCCTTGAGTCCGGCGCTGCTGCCAGCGTTTTAACCGTGCATGGACAGGCCGCCCGAAACCGAAATCACCTGGCCGGTAATGAACCCTGCGTCGTCCGACGACAGGAAGCAGATGATGCCAGGGTAATCCGTCGGCTGCGCAAGACGCTTCATCGGAATCGCCCGCTTGAGACCTTCGGCGATCTTTTGACCGGCCTCGCCCTCGGCAACCTGAGCGAACAGCGGCGTATCGGTCGGGCCGGGGGCGACCGCATTCAATTGAATACCTTTACGCGCCAGTTCGCGCGCTACGGTTTTGGTGAACGAGATGATGCCACCCTTGCAGGCCGAATACACGGCTTCGCCGGATGATCCGACGCGTCCGGCGTCGGACGCGATGTTGACCACACGGCCGCCGCCGTTCTTGACCATGCCCGGAAGCACCGCGTGATGCATATTCAGCGGACCGTAAAGATTTATGTCGATGACCTTTTTCCAAAGGTCGGGATCGGTGTCGAGGAACGGTTTGATCACGTCCCAGCCGGCATTGTTCACCAGCACATCGACCGGACCCCCGGCCTCGAACTCGGCTACAGCCTTGTCGACCTGGGCACGGTCGGTGATGTCCACCTTGAAGGCCTGCGCCTTACCGCCGGCCTCGGTGATCAGGCGAACCGTTTCCTTCGCCCCGTCTTCGCTCATGTCAAAGATCGCAATCTCGGCACCTTCTTCGCCGAACCGTTCGCACACCGCGCGCCCGATGCCGCTGCCGCCGCCGGTCACGATCACGCGTTTTCCACTCAACCCTCGCATATGGAGGTCCTCCTCTTCCGCTATCATCTTGGCAAAGAACTTGATTCGGAACGTTCCTTGCGTTATTCTAACATTTGTTAGATTTAATGCAATGGACAGTCTCGTGTCCCGCAAGTATCGAAATGGAATGGTACACAAGACTGACCCACCCAGGACACTGAGCGAAGACTTGAGCAAGTCTGAGAGGACACGTGAGGGTATCCTTTCGGCGGCTGCGCGACTTTTTCGGTATGAAGGCTATCACGCAACGACTATGCGCGACATCGCGCAGGAAGCTGGCATTGAGGCCGGCAGCATTTATTATCATTTTCAATCCAAGGACCAGATTCTGAGCGATGTTCTCGATCTTGGCGTCCGTCAACTATATCAGGCGGTCAGTGAAATCGTTCGGTCGGCACCGACAAGTTCGGAGGATTTTCGCAAGACTTTCAGACTGCTGATTGAAACACACCTTACCTACCTATTGACCGACAGCGACTTCACGTCAGCCAATATTCGGAACTATCCGATGTTGTCGGACGAAACACGCGCCCCGCATCGCGAATTGCGTGCATCATATGCAGGGGCCTGGGGCAAATTCCTGAATGACGCCAAACGCGCCGGCCACCTTCGAAGCGACATATCCACTGCTGTGATCCGCCAGTTCATCCTAAGTGCCATGAACTGGACCGTAGAATGGTACGATGTCGACAAGTATCCGGTGCGCATCCTCGCGGAACGAATGAGTAAGCTGATACTTGACGGAATGTGTCCACATCGCAAGGCGGGTACCGGAGGCTTGAAGCTGTGCCCCGCCAGTCCCGCCAAAACCCCGGATCCCGACGGCAAGGCGGCTAAGACCCGTGCAGAAATTCTAAAGGCCGCAGCGCGCGTTCTGAGGGACAATGGCTACAAGGCGACCACGCTGAGAAAGATCGCGGAAGAAGCGGACATGAAAGCGGGAAGCGTCTATTACCATTTCAACTCCAAGGAAGCGATCGTTGACGAAGTTCTAAACGCCGGACTGAGGGACTTGCTAGCAGGTGTCGAAGCCGCCGTACGGAAATTCGATGCCCCGTACGATCATCACGCCAGGATAGCGACTGCAATCTGGGCGCACCTGGATTTCCTCTTCAAGGCAAGCGAATTCACCTCGGCGAATATCAGAAGCTATGGAATGCTCCCCAATCATTTCAGGGAGAGGCACAGGGGTATTCGCCATGAGTATGGAAAACTCTGGGATCGGATACTCCGTGAAGCTCAGGACGACGGTGCCATACGGTCGGATATCAAGATCGTCCCCTTGCGCCAAGTGATGTTGGGTGCCTTAAACTGGACGGTGGAATGGTTCGACTCGAACAAGGCAGGAGTGGAAGGATATCTATCACTGCCTGAATTCTCCAGCATGCTCATCAATCTGCTATTGGAAGGCATTTGTAACCGGGAAGCGACCCCGTCCACAGGACAAGGTAGGCCTGAAAGCGGTTGCCCCGGTCAGACCAGAAGGAAGTGATACAGCCCTTCGGCAACCGCCTTTTCCCGATCCGTCTGCCAGCTGAGCACGCTGACGCTTGCCATCCGCTTGCCTTTGCGCGTGACGTTAGCGCGCGCAAAAAGCGGTCCCTTCACACCGGGTCTGAGGTAATCGACGGTCAGGTTGATCGGCTTGGCCGGAACGTCGGCGAAATCGGGCTGTACCGCGATGGCGGCAGTGGCCTCCATAAAACTCGCGATTATGCCGCCATGGTAGTACTCCATGATCGGGTTACCGATATGGCGGTCATCAAAGGTCATTTCCGCCTCAGCATGGAGACTGTCTAGACTTCTGACCTCAAAGTTGAGAAATCGGAAGAACGGCACCCGGGATACATTGGCATTGACAGTTTGCACGTCCATCACGAGGTTTTTCCTTTTGTCATTGCGTCAAACAGGCTGGTTTCGCCGCGCGTCAATGCAAACGAGGCGGTTCCCCTAGCTATTTCAGCATCCTCATGGCCCGCGAACCAGACGCTACCGGAATTGAAGGCGATGTGGCGGGTCTTGCGAAAACAATGCGCTTGAACGATGACATCCGCGCGCGAACGGGCCGGGCGCAGGTAATCAACTCTGAGGTCAAGAGTGGCCATGGTACTGACGCCTTCGATGGCAACAAAGTTCGCCAGTCCAAAGACACTGTCCAGAAGTGCCGTCAGGATACCACCGTGGAGCAGCGATTGTTCCGCATCGACGCAAAAGTCCGGATTGAACGGCATCCGAACCCGAACACCTTCGGTCGAGACCTCTTCGATCTCAAGCGCCATATGCGTTATCAGACCCTTGCCGCGCGCATTCCACATCTGCGCGATTTGCTCCATCTTCTTTTGGGTGATGTCTGACATGCGATCTTTCCTTTAACGCCCCGTGAAATTGGGTTTTCGTTTTTCGACGAACGCAGCAACCGCCTCGTGGTGGTCTTCGGTCTGATGCATGAGCGCCTGATAGGCCGCCGCGGAATTCAGGAAATCCGGCAGGTCCATCCGTTCGGCATTGCGCATCAGACGCTTGGCGACCCGCACCGCGCGCGGCGGTTTCGCGGCAATGACAGCGGCCCGTTCGCGGGCCCGTTCCATCAATTTTTCATGAGGCACAAGTTCAAGCACCATACCAAGCTCCAGCGCTTCCTTGGCCTCGACCATGCGCCCTGAGAAGGTCAGATCGGCGGCCTTCTGGTGGCCCAGACGACGCAACAGGAACCAGCTGCCCGCATCGCCCGGAATGATTCCGAGATTCAGAAACACCTCGCCGAACCTTGCTTTTGCCGACGCGATGCGCATGTCGCACATCATGGTCAGGTCGCACCCCGCGCCCACCGCCGGGCCGTTGACTGCGGCGATGGTCGGAATATCCATGTTGTAGAGCGCAAGCGGCAGCCGCTGCACCCCATCAACATAGCTCTGCGCCGCCGCCAGCGGCTCCTTGCGGAACACGCTGTCGGGATCGTTCATTTCCTTGATGTCGCCGCCGGCACAAAAGGCCGGGTCGGCGCCGGTCAGGATCATCACGCTGACCTGAGGATCGGCCTGCACCTTGGCGAAGGTCTCCAGAAGAGCAGCGATCATGTCGTTTCCGGTGACCGGGTTGCGCCGCTGGGGATCGTTCAGCGTAACCGTGGCGATCCTGTCGGAAATCTCCAGAAGGACTGGGTGTTTACTCATTCTTGCCATCTCCCCGTTCGCGTTTCTCGAACATCGCGGGGTTGATCATGTCCCGCGCGTCATGACCCATATGCAAGGTCTCACCGCCGTCTACATAAATGTCTTCTCCGGTGATGAAACCGCCAAGTTTCGAGGCCAGGAAAATGATCGTGCCTGCGATGTCCTCGGCCGCCCCCATCCGGTTTAGCACCGAGCGGTTCAGCTTTTTCCACTGTTCCGGCGGAATCGGATAGCGGCCAAGCGCATCGGTCTTGATCGTGCCCGGCGCGACACAGTTCAGCCGGATGCCGTACTCGCCCCATTCGGCGGCCAGCGTTTTCATCATGCCCGTCACACCGGCGCGGGCGGCGACAGTGTGGGTGAAACCGGTCAGCGCGGTGCGCGCCGAGATGGCGGTGACAAACACGACCGATCCGCCATTGTCGTACATGAAGTGATCCGCCGCTGCCCGGGTCATCTGCCAAGACCCGATCAGGTTGTTGCGGATCACGGCTTCGAAGCCCTTGTTGGTGATATCGCGGGCGGCCGCGATATACTGGCCGCCGGCATTGTTCACCAAAACATCCAACTGCCCATAGTGGTCCTTGATCCGCCCCATCGCAGCTTCGATACTGTCTTCGTCGCGGGTGTCTCCGGGCACGACAAAGGCCTCGCCCCCCGCCGCCCGGATCATTTCGGCGGTCTCTTCCAGCGGCTCTTCGCGGCGCGCGAACAGCGCAAGCCTGGCCCCGCAAGCGGCCATTTCGATCGCCGTCGCCCGGCCCATTCCAGATCCGGACCCCGTGACCAGGGCAACCTGGCCCGCCATGAGATCCGACGCGTAACACATTGATTTCGCTTCGCTCATGTTCCGCCCCTAGTTCTTCAGCAATTCGCCAGAGATGATGAGTTTGCGAACCTCCTGGGTGCCTGCGCCGACCTCAAGCACGCGACCGGTCCGGTACAGCCGGTTCACTTCTGTATCACGCATGTAACCCGAGCCGCCATGAATCTGGACAGCTTTGTCCAGCACGAAGGATGTCGCCTCAGCGGCCTTGTAGATCGCCGCAGCGGTGAGCTTGTGGATTTCGCCGCGCCCGCCTTCGCCCTCTTCGAGGCCTTCACACATGGCAGCGGTGCGCAAGGACAGGCTGCGCGCGGCCTCGATCTGCGTATACATGTCGGCCAGCATCGCCTGAACCATCTGGAAACTGGCGATCGGTTTGCCGAATTGCTGGCGTGTCTTGGCGTAGTCGATGGAAATATCCAGCGCCCGCTGCGCAATGCCCAGAGCGTTGAAACAGACGATGGCACGTTCCAGATCAAGTCCGGACATGGTCACGGCAACCCCGCCATCCAGCTTGCCGACCATGTTTCTGGCCGGAACGCGGCAGTCCTCGAATACCAGTTCGCCCGTCGGCGAGCCCCGGAATCCCATCTTGTTCAGCTTCTGCGCCACCTTGAAACCGGGCGTGTCGGTTTCCACGATGAAAGCGGAAATGCCCTTGGCCCCTTTTTCGGGCGATGTCTTGGCATAGACCAGCACCAGATCGGCAATCGGCCCATTGGTGATGTAGATCTTGGCGCCGTTCAGGATGTAGTCGTCGCCATCCTTTTTGGCCGTGGTCCGCATCGAGCCAAGCGCATCAGACCCCGCGCCGGGTTCGGTCAGACCCAGGGCACCCACCAGCGTGCCGTCGCACAGACCTGGCAGGTATTTTCGGCGCAACTCGTCATTGGCGTTGCGATAGATATTATTGACGCAGAGGTTGTCGTGCGCCACATGGGTCAGTCCGATGGCCGCCGAGGCGCGCGACATTTCCTCGGTGATGATACAGGCCGAGGTAAAATCGAGCCCGGCACCGCCGAATTCCGTCGGCACGTTCAGTCCCAGGTAGCCCATTTCGCCCAGCTTGGGGAAAACCGAAGACGGCAGGTCATCAGTATCGTCCATTTCCGCGTTCAGATGGTGGAACTCGGACATGAAGAACTTGCCGGCCTGATCGGCCAGCGCCTGCTGTTCGTCCGTCATGAAATGGGTCGGCAGAGCGGTGTCGTTGCGAAGTTGCGTGTTCATGGTTTCGTCCCCCTCAGGCGCGCAGCAGTTCTTCGGCGATGATGATCTTGCGCACCTCGCTGGTGCCCGCGCCGATTTCCAACAACTTGTTGGCGCGGAACAGCCGGTTGATTTCGGTGTCCTGCATGTAACCCGAACCGCCATGGATATGGCAGGCTTCGGTTACCGCCTTGTTGAATGCCTCGCCTGCGTACAGGCAGGCCGCCGCTGTCAGTTTGTGGATTTCGCCGCGGCCACCGGCCCCTTTCGGCAACCCGGTACAGGCGGCCAGCGCCCGATAACTGAAGGCACGCGCGGTTTCGACCTCGGTGTAGATCTCGGCCAGTTTCGACTGCATCATCTGGAAACTTGCAATCGGCTTGCCGAACTGTTCGCGAATCTTGGCGTATTCCAGCCCTAGTTCCAGCGCGCGTTCGGCCATGCCAACGCAGACTGAGGCAACCATAGCACGCTCCAGGTCCAGCCCGCTCATTACCACCGAAACGCCGGTGTTTTCCGGTCCAACCATGGCGGATGCGGGTACGCGGCAATCCTCAAACACCAGTTCTCCGGTTGGCGAGCCGCGAAAGCCCATCTTGTCAAGCTTTTGCGCCACCTTGAAACCGGGATTGTCCGTCTCGATTATGAAAGCGGAAATGCCCTTGGCGCCCTTCGATTTGTCGGTTTTGGCATAAAGCAGGATCACATCGGCAATCGGCCCGTTGGTGATGTAGATCTTCGAGCCGTTGATGACGTAGTCATCGCCGTCGCGGCGGGCGGTGGTTGCCATGGACCCAAGCGCATCGGACCCCGCGCCCGGTTCGGTCAGGCCCAAAGCACCAACCAGCTCGCCCGAGCAAAGACCCGGCACGTATTTCTTCACATGCTCTTCGGATCCATTGCGCAGCAGGTTATTCAGGCACAGGTTGTCATGCGCCCCGTGTGAGAGGCCCACAGCCGGATTCCACTTCGAAATCACCTCGGACACCAGCGCCTGGGTGAACTCGTTCTGTCCCGATCCGCCCAGCTCTTCGGGTGCGGTAATCCCCAGCAGGCCCAGCTCGCCCATCTGCTTGAACAGATCATCGGGCCACCATTCCTCGTCATTCATACGCGCTTGCAGCGGGTGTAGCACCTCGCGCGACACCCGATCCACGTGATCGACAATCTGGCGTTGCTCATCAGTCAAAGAATAGTTCGCCCTGATGGCTTCCAGATCAGCCGAGATGGCCTCACTTTGAGTGGTCATATCGTCCTCCCGAAAAATGTTGTTTGCGTTGTTGACCAAAATCAAACACATGTTAGAAAATAGATCAAGCCAAGCTTTTAACGACCTGACGTAAGAAAGCATGGTGTTCTGAATACAGGGGGGGACTTCGGAAATGACTGAGAGCATTGTTCAATCGCAGGCGCTCGGCAAAGAAGTGCGTATCACGATTCGACGACCTGAGAATCGAAATGCCCTAAACCGTGAAGTCGCAGACGGGATCATGGCCGCCATATATGCTGCCGAGAAGAACAGCGATTGCCGCGTGATCGTTCTGACCGGCGAGGGCGATCGCGCCTTCTGCGCCGGAGGCGACATCAAGGCGGGTGCGGATGGCGGCCCGTTTGTTCAGGATCCCTCGGACCCGGATCATTTTGCCGGAAAGTTATTCGAAACGATACAGGCGTGTCGAAAGCCAACGATCGCGCGCATCAACGGCGTCGCGATGGGTGCGGGGGCGGGCATCATCTGTGCATGCGACCTTGCGGTGATGGCCGATCATGCCCGCATCGGAACGCCGGAAGTAAAAGTGGGCCTGTTTCCCATGACGATCGTGCCACCGATGATGCGTGTTTTGCCTCGGCGGAGGCTGATGGAGATGTTCATCACTGGCGTTCCTCTGACGGCCGAAGAAGCCCTGCAATTCAATCTGGTCAACTACGTGACCGATGCCGCGGGGTTGGACGACAAGGTTGGAGAACTGGTTGCCCAGATTGCCGCGCAGTCGCCGAGCGCGATCCGGCTGGGAAAATACGCCTGTCACGCGATGGAGGATATGACCTATCCGCAGCAAATGCGGTTTGCAGAAACACTTTTACCGCGTGTGGCGCAGACCGAAGACGCGCGCGAAGGCTTTGATGCCTTCATTGCGAAGCGCAAACCTGAATGGACGGGCCGCTGATCAAGCGGGGAGGAGAGGAATATGTCGGAACGAAAGCTGCGCATCGGATGCGCGTCGGGCTTCTGGGGCGATACGCCGGAAGCGATCGGTCAACTGGTTTCAAAGGGCGAGATCGACTATCTGGTGTTTGACTATCTGGCAGAGGTGACAATGTCGCTGATGGCGCGGGCCCGCGCCAAAGCGCCCGAGTCGGGCTATGCGCCGGACTTCGTCAAGGCGCTGGCACCCTGGTTGCCGGATATCAAGGCAAAAGGGACCAAGGTCGTTGCCAATGCAGGGGGCGTGAACCCGCGTGGCTGCAGCGATGCGCTTGCCAAAGCCGCCGCCCAGGCCGGGATCGATCTGTCCATCGGAGTCGTGCTAGGCGATGACCTGTTGCCCAGGGCCGATGAAATTCGCAAAAACGGTCAGACGGAAATGTTCTCGGCTGTCGAATTTCCAGACGATATCTGGAGCATGAATGCCTATCTGGGTGCCCGGCCCATCGCGACCGCGCTGGATGCCGGGGCCGACATCGTGATCACGGGGCGCTGCGCCGACAGCGCGGTGGCGCTTGGCCCCTTGATGCACGAATTCGGCTGGGGCGATGACGACTGGGACAAGCTCAGTCAGGGATCGCTGGCTGGCCATCTGATCGAGTGCGGTCCCCAGGGAACGGGTGGTAATTTCACCGATTGGCGGGACGTGCCGGGCTGGGATGATATGGGAATGCCTATTGTCGAAGTGTCGGAAGACGGCAGTTTCGTCATGACCAAGACACCGGACACAGGCGGGCTGGTCGTACCCGGGTCAGTCGGAGAGCAGATGCTCTATGAAATCGGGGATCCGCGCGCCTACCTGTTGCCCGACGTGATCTGCGACTGGTCCGGGGTCACCCTGGAGCAGGTCGGACCCGATCAGGTGCTGGTCAAGGGCGGCAGGGGGCTTGGGCGCACCGACAGCTACAAGGTGTCGGCGACCCATGCCGATGGCTGGCGCGCGGTCTCTACCCTGACACTGGCCGCGATTGATGCACCCGCCAAGGCCGAACGTGTGGCCGAGGCGATCCTGACCCGCTGTTGCCGGATTTTCCGCGACCGCAACATGGGCGATTTTCGGCAGGTCAGCGTCGAGGTGCTGGGTGCCGAGGCGGCCTATGGCGCAAATGCGCGCGCCCGGACCCGCGAGGTGGTGCTCAAGATCGGCGCGGTCCATGACGATCGCGCTGCGCTGAACATCTTTGCCGGCGAAATCGCACCGATGGCGATTTCGACCGCGCAGGGTCTGACCGGGTTCTTCGCCGGACGGCCCAAGGTGCAGCCGGTGGTCCGTCTATTTTCCTTCCTTCAGAGCAAGGCCGAGACCCCCGTCGCGGTCGAGGTCGACGGCAAGGATGTGCCCGTGAGCGTGGCCGCCACGCCAGTCCACCTTGATCCGCCTGCCGCACCGCCCGCAGATAGCCGCGAGCCCGGTCCGGACGTTGTCAAGGTCCGCCTCGTCGATCTGGCCTGGGGCCGCTCGGGCGACAAGGGGGACATCGCCAATATCGGCATCCTCGCGCGCAAGCCGGACTACCTGCCATATATCCGCTCGGCTCTCAGCGAAGAGGTGGTGAAGGACTATTTCGCCCATGTCTGCGAAGGCAAGGTCGAACGGTTCGACCTGCCCGGAAGCCATTCGCTGAATTTCCTGCTGCATGAATCGCTGGGCGGGGGGGGCATCGCTTCGGTCCGCATAGACCCGCAGGGCAAAGGGTTCGCGCAGATGCTTCTTGATATCGAAATTCCCGTTCCCGCCGATCTGGCCGCACGTGACGGACTGAATGCCGCGAACCCGAACTAAGAGGACGACTCCATGACCATTTCGAAACTTCTGGTCGCAAATAGGGGCGAGATCGCGGCGCGCGTGTTGCGCACCGCCAAGGCCCGCGGGCTTGCGACGGCCGTGTTGCGCCACGCCACGGAACAAGAGGGGCCTGCCCATCTGATCGCGGATGAGGTTGTTACCATCGACGGCCCGACACCGGTGGCAGCCTATCTCGATATTTCGCAGATCGTCGAAGCCGCCAAAAGGATCAGCGCGGACGCGGTGCATCCCGGCTATGGCTTTCTGTCAGAGAATGCCGGTTTTGTCGCGGCCCTGGAAAAAGCCGGTGTGACCTTCGTCGGCCCGACGCCCGAGGTCATCGACCTGATGGGGGACAAGGTCCGAGCCCGCGCCTTTGTGGAGGAACGCGGGTTTCCCGTCGCCCCCTCGGCGATCGAGGATGACGATCCGGCGAGCTTTGTAGAACGCGCCCGCGCTGTTGGCTATCCGCTGCTGATCAAACCGTCAGCCGGCGGTGGCGGTAAGGGCATGCGCGTTGTGCGCGAGGACAGCACGCTGGAAACCGAAATCGAAACCGCGCGCCGCGAAGGCGAACGGTATTTCGGTGACGGTCGTCTGTTTGTCGAACGCTATATCGAACGCCCGCGCCATATCGAGGTGCAGGTGATGGGCGACGGGCAGGGCAACGTGGTCCATTTCTGGGAACGCGAATGTTCGATCCAGCGCCGGTTCCAGAAGATTATCGAGGAAACGCCCTCACCAGCGCTGACCCCCGAGCAACGAGATGAGATCTGCGAGACCGCTGCCGGAATTGCCCGCGCCGTCAAATACCGCGGGGCGGGGACGGTCGAATTCATCTATGCGCAGGATGGGGCCTTTTATTTCCTGGAAATGAACACCCGCCTTCAGGTCGAACATCCGGTGACCGAACTGGTGACCGGCTTCGATCTGGTTGCCGAGCAGCTGCGTGTCGCGGCGGGCGACGGGCTGAGCGCCGTGCAGGCGGATATTCCCCAAACCGGACACTCGATCGAACTGCGCATCTGTGCCGAGGATGCGACGGCCGATTTTCGCCCCGCGATCGGCAATATCCTGCTGCTGGACGAACCCCAGGGCGAGGGGGTCCGCGTAGACAGCGGCATTCTGGATGGCGGCAAGGTAACGACCGACTTCGACCCAATGTTGTCCAAGCTGATCGTGCATGGCCCGAATCGCGCGCAGGCCATCGCCCGTGCCCGGAGCGCGGTGCAAAACTATGTGATTCTCGGGCTAACGACCAACACCGGTTACCTGGATGCAATCCTTGCACATCCGGATTTCGCCTCTGGTGACGTTTCAACTGGCTTCCTGGCTGAACAATCCGAAACGCTGACCGCGCCGGGCGAAGATGTCTCTGACTTGCTGATGGCGGCGGCGGCCCTATCGGACGAGCGCCTGGTGAGTGACGTAATGCAGATACCGGAAATGTACCGCAAGATGGGTGGGTGGAGAAACTGATGCAACGGATTTTTCAGATGGACGGAGAAGAGACTGATTGCTGGCTGGGTCATGATGGCAGCCGGTTCGTGCTCAATACCCCCACTGGCGCTGTTGCCTGCCAATTGGACCCGACGGGTCTGCCGGGCGGTTACAAGCTGAGGGCCAAGGGTGTTGTGCGCGAATTGCGACTGGCCGTGGGGCCGGAAGCAACTTTTGTGCACATGGACGGGCGAACCTACGAAGTCGGGCGGGTTGATCCCGCCGAACGCCTGGCCGGAAGCGACGGTGGCGCGAGCGACGACCGATTGGTGGCGCCCATGCCGGGTGTCGTGGTGTCGGTTGCGGTTAAACCCGGCGATGCGGTTGAAGAAGGCCAGCCGCTTCTGGTGATCGAAAGCATGAAGTTGGAAACCACACTGACGGCCCCGCGCGACGGGGTCGTTGCCGAAATGCCATTCGCCGAAGGCGACAGTTTTGGTCTGAAAGACATCCTGGCCCAATTGGCCCCGGAGGAGGAGTGACAATGCGCAGGATTGAAAGTCTGATCGACACCAATGCCGCCGACTACAAGGCAAACTATGCCGCCATGTCTGAACGGCTGAAGGAATTCCACGCCCGCCAGCACGCGGCGCGTTTCGAACGCCCGCAACGCGATATCGACCGCCTTGCCCGCCAGAACAAACTGGGCGTGCGCGAGCGGTTGAAACTGCTGCTGGACCCCGGCACTCCGTTTTTGGAGTTTTCCACACTTGCCGCCTGTCGCGAATACGATGGCACCGTGCCTGGCGCCGCTGTGGTGACGGGCATCGGTATTGTGCAGGGTCGGGAGGTCGCCATCCACGCCAACGACGCTAGCGTCAAGGGCGGGGCTTGGTATCCACATACGGTCAAAAAGGTCGTGCGTCTTCTGGATGTCGCGCTGGAAAACCGCCTGCCGGTCATCCATATCTGTGACAGCGCGGGCGGTTTCCTGCCGCTGCAGCACGGGGTGTTTCCCGACCGGTATCTGGGCGGGCGGGTGTTCCGCAACCAGGTCAAGCTGAGCCAGGCCAATATCCCGCAGATTGCCGTGGTCGGCGGTCACTGCACGGCTGGCGGCGCCTATGTGCCGACGCTGAGCGACTACAACATCATCATCGAAGGCACAGGGGCGATTTTCCTTGGCGGTCCCCCGCTGGTCAAGGCGGCTACCGGCGAAGAGGTCGGTGTTCAGGAGCTTGGCGGCGCGGTCATGCACACCTCGGTATCGGGCACCGGCGACTATCGCGCCGCGACCGAAAAACACGCCTTTTCACTGGCCCGCGAGATTGTCGGCCAGTGGAAGCGCACGCCGAAAACGATCATCGAAACCGCGGCCTATGAAGAGCCTTACTATGACCCCAAAGAACTCTACGGGATCATTCCAAAAGACCGGAAAACCCAGTTCGACATGCGCGAGGTTCTGGCCCGGATCGTGGACGGCTCACGCTTTCACGAATACCAGCCAGACTATGGCACCACGATGGTGTGCGGCTTTGCCCATATCTGGGGTTACAAGGTCGGCATCCTTGCCAACAACGGGGTGCTGTTCAACGACAGTTCGCTCAAGGCAGCGCATTTCATGCAGTTGTGCAACCAGAACCGCACGCCTCTGGTCTTTTTCCAGAACATCACCGGCTATATGGTGGGCCGCGAATACGAAGAACGAGGCATCGCCAAGGATGGCGCCAAGATGCTGATGGCGCAGGGCGGCTCGGTCGTGCCGAAGTTCACAGTAATCGCCAATGCGTCTTACGGGGCCGGCAACTACGGGATGTGCGGACGGGCCTGGGACGCGCGCACGCTGTTCATGTGGCCCCAGGCCGAGATCGGCGTGATGGGGGCGGATCAGGCCGCAAATACCATGGCGGACGTCAAGATTCGGCAGCTTCAGCGCGAAGGCAAAGAGCTGACCGAAGAAGAAATCGCCGCGATCCGCGAACCGGTGCTGGAAAAATACAAGCGCGATGTCGAGGCTTATACCTCGACCTCGGAATTGTGGGACGACGGCATCCTCGACCCGGCGGACACACGCAACGCGCTTGGCATGTCGATTTCTGCCTCGCTCAATGCACCGATCGACGATCCGCACTACGGGATCTTCCGTCTGTAAAGGCTTGAGGGACGGCACACCGGGTCGGGGGGTGCCGTTCCGCGTCAAGGCGCTTGCATCTGGCGCTTTCGGAATCTGAAGTAGTCCTGACCGGTCCGGTTCCCGGACAGGTCAGGACGATGTCCGCCGCGCCTCCTGAATGGAGACGACGTCAGAGGCCGCCATGCCAGGCCGGTCTGCCTCGACCGCCTTCAGCGGCTCGACCGGCCTCAATCCGGCCAGACAATCGCGCGCAAGTTGCTGGTATTCCGCGGTGCCGCGCGTTTTCCACGCGATTTCTTTCTCGCTGACCTCGCGGATCACCTTTGCCGGCGATCCCACCACCATCGAACGCGGCGGAATCACGGTTTCGCCACGCACAAACGCCTGCGCGCCGACAATCGATTCCGCCCCAAGCTCTACACCATCCATAATGACGGAATTCATTCCGACCAGAGCGTTCCGGCCCACTGTGCAACCGTGCAGGATCGCGCCATGGCCGATGTGGCCGTCGCTGTCCACCACGGCGTCGCGGCCGGGAAAGGAATGGATGATGCAATTGTCCTGAACATTGGCTCCATCCCCGATCACGATCCTGCCGAAATCGCCCCGCAAGCTTGCTCCGGGGCCGATGTAGCATCCATGACCCAAGATGACATTTCCGATCAGAACGGCCTGGGGGTGGACATATGTACCCTCGGGCACGACGGGTATAAAACCCTTGAACTCATAACAGTATGCCATTCCGACCACCTTTCGTAAGCTGAGTGCTAAACGCTTGTCAGCGGTTGCGCCGGGACCAGAATCCCTCAATTGTGCCGCCGATCAGGGCGTGTGGCCCGAAAACAAACACAAGTTAGAAAATAGCGCAAGCTCCCTACGTCACAGCTTGGCGATATTGACACTTCCCAAGGTTGGGATTTAAAATCTAACAAATGGTAGAAAATAAGCTGGCGGACCGATTAGGGTGGCCTGACCGAACTAGGGAGAGAGAGAAATGACAGACAAAGCCTATGTTGCAGGCGTTGGGATGGTCCCGTTCCAGAAGCCGGGAAAATCCGAAAGCTACGATGTGATGGCGACCGCTGCGACCCGGTCCGCTCTGGCAGACGCGGGGTTGGATTATGATAAAGTCCAACAGGCCTATGTGGGCTATGTCTATGGCGACAGCACCTGCGGTCAGCGCGCCTTGTACCATGTCGGAATGACAGGCATCCCGGTTCTGAATGTGAACAACAACTGCTCGACCGGATCGTCCGCCCTGTTCCTGGCCAGGCAGGCAGTTGAAAGCGGCGCGGTCGAATGTGCTCTGGCACTTGGGTTCGAACAGATGCAGCCTGGCGCAATCGGTGCGATGTTCCATGACCGGGTCAGCCCGTTTGCGGCATTCGACAATGAAACCGACGAACTGGTTGGCAGTGCCGAGATCCCGCTGGCGCTGCGGTACTTCGGCGGTGCGGGCAAGGCGCATATGGACGAGTTCGGCACCCCCCTAGAAACCTTCGCAAAAATCCGCGCCAAGGCCAGCCGACATGCTGCGAAGAATCCGGTTGCCCTGTTCCGGCAGGAGGTGACGGCGGAAGACGTCATGGCCGCCCAGGTCGTCTGGCCCGGCGTCATGACCAAGCTCATGGCCTGTCCGCCAACCTGTGGCGCGGCCGCCGCGATCATTTGTTCCAAGGAATTCGCCGACAAGCACGGACTGGACAGTTCGGTTCGGATCGCGGCGCAGGCCATGACGACGGACGGCCCGGAAACTTTCGAAGCCCATGACATGCGCGAAGTGGTCGGCTTTTCGATGGCCAAGCGCGCCGCCGATCAGGTTTACGAGGACGCGGGCATCGGGCCCGAGGACGTGGATGTGGTCGAACTGCACGACTGTTTCGCCCACAACGAGCTTATCACCTATGAGGCGCTTGGCCTTTGCGGTCGCGGCGAAGCGGCGAAATTCGTTGATGATGGCGACAACACCTACGGCGGAAAATACGTGACCAACCCGTCGGGCGGTCTTTTGTCCAAAGGCCATCCGCTTGGGGCGACCGGCCTAGCGCAATGTACCGAGCTCGTTCAGCAGCTTCGCGGCCAGGCAGATGCGCGCCAGGTTGATGGCGCACGTCTGGCGCTTCAGCACAATCTGGGCCTCGGCGGGGCCTGCGTCACCACGCTTTATGAAAAAGCCTGATAGCGCCTTTCGGGAGGAATCAATATGACTGGAAAACTCGACGGGCGCGTGGCGCTGGTCTCGGGCTCGGGCCGGGGCATTGGCCGCGAAATCGCTCTCAAACTGGCCTCGGAAGGGGCCCGGCTGGTGATCAACGATCTGGATGCGGATCCGGCCAATGAAACCGCCGAGGCGGTGCGCGCAATGGGAGCTGAGGCCGTGGTCTGTGCCGGCAGCGTTACCGAAGACGGTTTTGCCGAACGGTTCATCAAGACCGGCGTGGACAGCTTTGGCGGGTTAGACATCATCGTGAACAACGCAGGCTACACTTGGGATAGCGTCGTTCAGAAGATGTCCGACGAACAGTGGCAGGCGATCATCGACGTCCACCTGACGGCACCTTTCAAGATCCTGCGCGCTGCCCAGCCGGTGATCAGCGCCAAGGCCAAGGAAGAGGCCGCCGCCGGGCAAGAGGTGTTCCGCAAGGTAGTCAACATCTCGTCCATCGCAGGGACCGGCGGCAATGCTGGCCAGATCAACTATTCCGCCGCTAAGGCCGGTATCCTAGGGGTCACCCGGACGATGGCCAAGGAATGGGGCCGCTATAAGGTCAACGTCAACGCCGTCGCCTTCGGCCCGATTCGCACCCGCTTGACCGAAGGCAGCGCGGATGGCGACAGCACGATCAAGGTCGAAGAAAAAGAGATCAAGGTCGGCGTGAATCCCGATCTCCTGTCCCAGATGGAGCGCATGATCCCGCTGGGCCGGGTCGGCACTCCGGAAGAAGCTGCCGGTGCCGTCTATCTGTTCTGTGCGCCGGAATCGAACTTCATTTCAGGCCAGCACGTCATCTGCGGTGGCGGTTTCGTGATCTAAGGCAGTTGCTCGGACCCGATGACGTGGTCCGGGCAAGCACATTAATGTCTGGGCGGCCTCTTGGCGGTCGCCAATGCGGAATTTTCCGCAAACTCTAGTCTGGCACGATCACGACGATTGACTCACTTGAGTTATTAACCTAACAGGCGTTAGTTAGGCGTTGGGGGATACGAAAGTCTATGGCACAAAACACGGCAATCAAAGTCAACGAGACATCGCGCAGCGCGGTTGGACGGGACGGGGTGCTGGACATTGCCGCGCGGCTTTTCCGCGAACAAGGCTACGGGTCCGTTTCGCTCCGAAAAATTGCCGAGGCCGCCGGGATCAAGGCGGGTAGCATATACTATCATTTCGGTTCCAAGGACGAGATCGTCGCGGCCGTTCTTGATGCAGGGATTCGAGTCGTTCACGCGAGCATGAGAGACGCCATCACCGACCTGCGGGCCGATACCGACGGCGAAACGGTACTGCGCGCCGCGATCCGGGCGCATCTGCGCGCACTTCTTGATGTGAGCGATTATACATCGGCGAATGTGCGTATTTTCGGGCAGGTGCCGCAATCCGTCCGGGATGCCAACTTGCCTACGCGAAGGGCCTATGAGGCAGAGTGGGACAGTCTTCTGTCCCAGCTTAAGAAAGACGGCACGCTGAAGCAAGACGTCGATATCCGTCGCCTGCGCCTGATGCTGATCGGTACATTGAACGCCACGCTCGATTGGTTCGACCCGGACCGCGGTAGCGCCGATGCGTTGTCACGCACCTATGCCGATGTGTTCCTCAACGGGATACTCCAAAGACAGGATACCTGACTTCATGGCACGTCTTGAAACAGCGGTGCCGACCGCATCAGAGACCTACACCCGCAACCACGCCGCACTAAGCGAGCGCGTCGAAACGCTGCGCGCGCGGATCGCCGAAGCAACGGCTGGCGGCCGCCCCGATATGGTCGCGCGGCATCGCAAGCGCAGCAAGCTGTTGGTCCGCGAACGGATCGACCTGCTGGTGGATCCGGGCACTGCGTTTCTTGAGCTGTCGTCGCTTGCCGCCTACGGTCAATACGGGGGCGAGGTGCCCGGTGCGGGGATCGTGACCGGTATCGGGATCGTCCACGGGCTGCCCTGCGTTGTGATCGCCAACGATGCGACAGTGAAGGGTGGGTCTTTCTATCACGAAACCGTGCAGAAACACATCCGCGCCCAGGAAATCGCAGCCGAGAACCGGCTGCCCTGCCTCTATCTGGTGGATTGCGGCGGTGCCTATCTGCCAGAGCAGGACCGGGTTTTCCCCGATGCCCGCCATTTCGGCAATTCCTTTTATCGTCAAACCAACATGTCCGCGAGCGGCCTGCCGCAGATCTCGGCGGTCTTTGGAGGCTGCACGGCCGGTGGGGCCTATATCCCGGCCCTGTCGGACGAAGTCATCATGGTACGCGGCAACGCACGCATCCATCTGGGCGGCCCCTCGATCGTCAAGGTGGCGATCAACGAAGAGGTTGATGGAGAAACATTGGGGGGGGCCGAGATGCATTCGCGCGTCTCCGGTGTGTCTGACCATCTGGCCGAGGACGAGTATCATGCGCTTGCTCTGATGCGCGACATCGTATCCGAACTGGGCCTGTCGCGCCCGATGGGTCCCGATGCAACCTGCGCGCCGCCGGCGCGCAACCCAGAGGAACTGCTTGGCGTCATCAGCGCCGATCGCAAACAGCCCTATGACATGCGCGAGGTTCTGCTGCGCATGATCGACGCCGGCGAATTCCGCGAATTCAAGCCCGGATGGGGTGAGACGCTGGTCTGCGGCACCGCGCGGATTCACGGCTATCGAGTGGGCATTCTCGCAAATAATGGGGCGCTTGTGTCCGACAGTTCGCTCAAGGGCGCGCAATTCGTGTCGATGTGCGATCAACGCAACATCCCGCTTTTGTTCCTCCACAACATCTCGGGCTTCATGGTCGGCACCGAAGCCGAGCGCGGCGGCATTGCCAAAGACAGCGCCAAGCTGGTCTATGCCATGTCGGTTGCCAAGGTGCCGCGCCTGTCGGTCCTCTTGGGCGGCTCATACGGGGCAGGCAACTACGGCATGTGCGGACGTGGTTTCGCCCCGAATTTTCTCTTCGCCTGGCCCACGGCGGAACTGGCCACCATGTCTGCCGACATCGCCACAAATGTGATGCTGGAACTGCGCCGCCAGAAAGGGGGCGACCCGGGCAAGATGGAGGCCGACATGAAGCTAATCGAGGAGCAGGTTCGGGCCCAGTACGGTGAACAGTCCGATCCCTATTATGCCACCTCGCGGCTTTGGGATGACGGGCTGATCGAACCCGCGCAAACCCGCGATATCCTTGGCCTGTGTCTGGCCATCGTGACATCGGTGCCCGAAGCCGGTCGCCATACGCCTGTATTCAGAATGTGAGGCTTCAAGTTGACCAATACCTACAACACGATCCTTATCGAAACCGATGCGCGTGGCGTCGCCAGGCTGACGCTCAACCGCCCCGACAAACACAATGCGCTGAATGGCGAATTGATCGCAGAGCTATACGATGCCGCCGAAAAGCTGGCTGCAGATGACGATGTGCGTATTGTGGTCCTGACCGGCGCGGGCAAGAGCTTCTGCGCGGGCGGCGATTTCAACTGGTTCGCCTCTAATGTCGAGAAAACCCGTAGTGAAAGGGTCGCACAAAGCGCCACGCTGGCGCGGCTGTTGCGCCGCCTTGACACGCTGCCCAAGCCCTTGATCGGGCGGATCAACGGCCCGGCCTACGGTGGCGGTGTCGGCATGATCTCCGTCTGCGACTACACCATCGGCGCCGAAGGCGCGCGCTTCGGTCTGACCGAGGTCAAACTGGGCCTTCTGCCCGCGAATATATCGCCTTATGTGGTGGCCCGCATCGGCAAGGTGCATTCGCGTGAAACCATGCTGTCGGGGGCGTTGTTCGACACGGCCCGCGCCGAGCGGATCGGTCTGTTGACCGAGGTTGTCGCGCCGGGCGACTTGGACGCCACGGTGAACCGGGTGGTGCATGATCACCTTCAGGCCGCGCCGGGTGCCGTGGCCGATACCAAGGCGCTGATCGCCTATGTCGCGTCCCACGATCTGGAGACCAACATGATCTACACCGCCGACCGGCTGGCCGATGCGTGGGAGACGGAGGAAGGTATCGAAGGCATCAACAGCTTCATCAACAAGGGCGTTCCGTCATGGCGGGTGAAATGAGCTTCACCCGCGTTCTGATCGCCAACCGGGGCGAGATTGCCCGGCGCATCCAGCGCGGGTGCCGCAAACTGGGGCTGGAAAGCGTAGCGGTGTTTTCGGACGCGGACCGCGACGCGCCCTTCGTGGCCGAGGCCGATCATGCCGTCTGCATCGGTGGGGCCGCCCCGTCAGACAGTTATTTGAACGTCGAGGCCATCCTTGAGGCCGCGCGGGCGACGGGCGCGGGTGCGGTGCACCCGGGATATGGTTTTCTGTCTGAGAATGCCGGTTTCGCGGCGGCGGTCGAGGCGGCGGGCCTTGTGTTCATCGGGCCGGAACCCGACGCTATCGCGCGGATGGGCTCCAAGATCGAGGCCAAGGCTGCCGCCGAAGCCGCAGGCGTGCCCGTCCTGCCCGGCTATCGCGGCGAGGATCAGTCCGACGCGCGCCTGCTACAAGAGGCCGAGGCGCTTGGCACCCCCTTTCTGGTCAAGGCCAGCGCCGGCGGCGGCGGACGCGGGATGCGGCTTGTCTCCGATCTGGGCGACGCATCCGAAGCGATTGCATCTGCCCGGGCCGAAGCGCAGAGCGCCTTCGGCGATCCGGCGGTGTTCCTCGAACGCTATGCGCCCCGTGCCCGCCACGTCGAAGTGCAGGTTCTGGGCGACACTCACGGCACCGTGCTGCATCTGGGCGACCGCGATTGTTCGCTGCAACGCAACCACCAAAAGCTGATCGAAGAAGCCCCCGCCGCCGATCTTCCCGAGGCTGTGCGCGACCGCATGCGTGCGGCAGCGGTGCGGTTGGCGCAGGCGATCGGCTATCGCTCCGCCGGAACGGTGGAATACCTCTATGACCCCGGGCGCGGTGAATACTACTTTCTGGAAATGAATACCCGGTTGCAGGTGGAACACCCCGTGACCGAGGCGATCACCGGCATCGATCTGGTCGAATGGCAGTTGCGCATCGCGCGGGGCGAGCCGCTGGCGCTGACGCAAGGCGATGTGCAGTTTGACGGGCACGCCATTGAAATCCGCATCGCCGCCGAAAACCCGGCCGAGAATTTTCACCCCGAAACGGGCGAGATCACCCTTTGGGCGCCGCCTGCGGATGTGCGGCTGGACACTGGGGTAGAGTGCGGTTCGGTCGTCGGCCACCACTACGATTCCATGATTGCCAAGCTGATCGTCCACGCGCCGGATCGGACCGGGGCGATCCGCCGGGCGATCACCGCGATCGATGCTTTTGCCGTCGGCGGCGTCGGCCTGAACCTGGCCTATCAACGCGCGTTACTGGCACACCCGGATTTTGCGGCGTTCCGTCACCATACCTCGGGCCTGCCCGAGATGTTTCCAGGCGGCTGGACTGAACCGTCCGCTGATCCCCGGGACATGGCCTTTGCCGCGATGGCGCTGCATCTGCGTCTCGTGCCGGCGGGCGCGTCGCCCTGGGAAAGCCTAGGGTCATGGCGACTCACAGCCCCTGCGGGACAGTCCGGCGCGGCCTTCTATTGGGACACAACCAAAGACGAACCGATCCGCATGTACGGCTCCGGGTCGGGGTTGACTGCCATTCAACCGGACGGCCAGACCATCACGGTCGAGAGTGCCGCTTTAACAGGATGCCGTCTGAGCGGACGCATCGACGGGGTTCCGTTTTCGCGCATCGCTTACGTCGTGCGCGCGCCGAGTCACTGGCGAGTGCACCTGCAAACCCCTGCTGGAATGACCGCGACAGACCTGCGTACGCTGGAAGACCAGCATCTGCAACGTGCCACCGGCGGGTCTGGCGTCGCTGACCTGTTGTCCGCACCCATGCCCGGCGCCGTGGCCGAGGTGCGCGTCGCACTCGGCGACCGCGTCAAAGCCGGTGACACGCTGGTGGTGCTTGAGGCCATGAAGCTGTTGCAAAGCCTGCCCGCGCCGGTCGCGGGCGTGGTGACTGAAATCTATTGTGCACCCGGCGATACGGTCGCCGGGCACGCCCCACTTATCAAACTCGATCCAGAGGAAAACACATGACCAGACAAGACAGCATTACTCAGGTCACCGGCCCGTTCAACGAAGACCTCGAGATGATCCGCAACCAGTTGCGCCGGTTCATTGAAGCCGAGGTGACCGCCAAGGCCGAGCCTTGGGAGGAGGAGGGCAAGGTACCCCGCGACGTGCTGCGCCGAATGGGTGATCTCGGCGTGCTGGGGATGCGCTATGACGAACAGTATGGCGGCGCGGGGCTGGACGTGATGTCCAGCGTGGTTTTGGCCGAAGAGGTCGGGCGATCCACTTTCGGCGGGTTCTCGGCCACCGTTCTGGTCCACACCGACATGGCCTCGCCGCATCTGGAAAACGCCGGCACGCCCGAACAGAAGGCGCGCTGGATGCCGTCGATCGTCTCGGGCGAAATGATCACCGCCGTTGCTGTGACCGAACCGGGCGCGGGCTCGGACGTGGCGGGCATGCGCGCCCGCGCGGTGCGGGACGGGTCGGATTGGGTGCTGAACGGCACCAAGATGTTCATCACCAACGGCGTGCATGGCGATCTCTACTTTGTCGGTGCCAAGACCGATCCCGATGCCAAGGGGTCGCGCGGGACCACCATATTTGCGGTCGAAAAAGGCACGCCGGGCTTTTCGGTCGGACGGGCGTTGAACAAGACCGGCTGGCTGTGCTCGGACACTGCCGAACTGATCTTCGAAGATGTCCGTATCCCGGCCGAAAACGTCTTGGGCGAGGTCAACCGCGGTTTCTATTCGGTAATGAAGAACTTCCAGAACGAACGCATTGTGCTGGGTGCGATGGCCTGTGCCGAAGCGCAAACCGCGCTGGACATGACCGTGGATTATGTCAAGCAGCGCAGGGCCTTTGGCGGCGTTCTGTGGGACAAGCAGGCCGTGCGCCAACGGCTGGCCGACTGTCAGACGCGGATCGCTGCAGGACGTCAGCTGGTCTATCACGCCGCCGGTCTGGATGCCGCGGGCGGTGACTGCGTGAAAGAGGTCTCGATGGTCAAAGCCTATTGCGGCGAACTGGTGAACAGCGTGCTTTATGACTGCGTCCAGTTTCACGGCGGTATGGGTTATATGCGCGAAACACCGGTGGAACGCATGTCACGCGATGCCCGTGTGCAGGCCATCGGCGGCGGGGCGAGCGAAGTCATGTTGGAAGAAGTCGCCAAGCGCATGTGAGCTTACTATCCAAAAAATTAACAATCTACAGAAACAAGGACGAAAAAGATGAATCTGGAAACCACTCAAAGCCAAACACTCGCAAAACTTACCCAAGAGATCTCGATAATTCTCGTCGGCACAATTCTTCTGACACTATCCGCCAAAATCGTGGTGCCGTTCTACCCGGTTCCCATGTCTACACAAACCCTGGTTGTCTTGGGTCTGGGCCTTTTCCTGGGGCCGGTGCGCAGTAGTCTTGTTGTTGTGACATACTTTTTTGAAGGTCTGCTTGGCCTGCCGGTCTTCGCAGGCACGCCTCCGGCTCTGGCCGGACCGGCGTATATTGCGGGTCCCACAGGCGGATACTTGGTAGGCTTCGCACTTGCGGCGGCCGCCGCCGGGTGGATTGTTCAAGCACTGCAAGGACTTCGGCCTGCGTTCAGAGCATCTGTCGCGGTCTTTTTGGGTTCGATAGTCATGTATTGCGCAGGGCTGCTCTGGTTGGGTGGCTTTGTCGGATATGGCGAAAAGTTGCTGAACGCCGGTCTTTACCCGTTCCTTCTCGGGGATCTGACGAAGGCGACAATTGCTGTAGTTCTGTATACTGCTTACCATAATCGCCGCGCTGTGTGACTGCCAGCCCAAGACTGTATCAGACTGTTTCAGTCTCATACGGGCCTGGTCCAATGTAAGTTGAAATAGTCCGATGCCGGATTTGACAGGCATCGGACGCCAGCCTGAGGTTTCCGGCGCCATGCGAGAGCAATGCGCAAAACTGTGCGAACCAAATTGTTCGCAATCAATACCTGGTCGCACACAATGAAAAGAAGCAGCATGTTTTTCTCAGAGCCGGAGCCTTGCCGCGCGAAGGGAGTTGAATTGGGCCCTGGAATTCTGAGGATCGTCGCGAACAATCCCGGAAAGATGACCTACCACGGGACAAATAGCTACATCATTGATACGCCTGATGGTCGGTTCATAATCGACCCCGGCCCAGCAGAAGACAGTACACATTTCGAGGCAATCATCGAGAATTTGGGGGCCAAACCATCCGGGATTCTGCTCACACACCACCATTCTGATCATTTTGGAGTCGTCCCAGCCCTGCGAGCACGGACAGACGCACCTGTTTATGCCTCACGGGCATTCCCTGACGATGCATTTCGACCTGACCGGTTTCTGGAGGACGGACAGGTCATTGCCGGTCTTACCGTCCTGCACACACCTGGTCACGCGAGCGACCACCTTTGTTTCGCGAGACCTGACGGAGTGCTCTTCACGGGCGACCACGTTATGAGTTGGAACAGTTCGATCGTCAGCCCCCCTGACGGAAACATGCACGACTACTGCGCACAGCTACAGCGGCTGATTGAGCGCGATGATAGGATCTACTTTCCGGGGCACGGACCTATACTCCGGGATCCGCAACCTTACGTCAAACGGTTGCTTTCCAACCGCATGCGTCGCGAGGCGGAGATCCTCGCCCACCTCTTAAACACCCCGGATTCGGTCCAGAATATCGCCGCTTCCGTCTACCAGAAAACCGACCCACATATCGCAATGGCCGCAGGACGAAACGTTGCGGCGCATCTGGAGAAGCTGTTGTCTGAGTCGCGGGTGGTACAAGATGGCGGGGTCTGGAAATTAACATAAGAGTTATTATGCGCCAAATAGTTGAAATGAAATCCACATATTTTCAATAGGTTTCGCCCTCTACCACCTCCCTGTGGGCGAACCTCTGGCGGCACCGACGCGGTCGGTGTCGCCCCTTTTTAACGAGCCAGGAATAAGTTCGACCGAGATCAGATCACGGGAACGTCCCAGCCGAATAGGACTGAAGAACCGAAGCAGAAAAGGCGAACAAGAACCAGTGAGTATCGACAAGGAAGAAGCGGCTCCGGTCGCTCGACTCATCCGCAGTCCCGAAGGCCGAACTGTTGGCTGGGTCTATCAATGGAACACATCAGAGCTGTCCATACTTTGGCTCGGCGCCGAGCGCGCAGCCGACCAAATCGATCCACCTCTTAGCAAGGAAATGCTCGCTGCCGCGAAGGCAGTAACCCACGATGCGGTCACAGATCTCCTTGAAAGGTTGTCACGCAGGTGATCGATCTCACCAGATCTGCCCTAAACCGGAAACGGCGAGAAACAAATTCCGCAACATTGACATTCCTACAATAGTATACTATTGTTTCACACAACATACGCATATCAGCCGACTGAGAACCTCGTCATGCGCAGTTTCCTTCGACATTTTACTTTTGGAACGATTGTGAGCGCGGCTTCCCTCTTCGGCGCCTCGACCAAGGCGTCGGCACAGACCTACCCGATCGATTGCGCCATCCTGCTCTGCCTCTCCGGCGGCTGGCCGGCATCAGAGCCCTGCTCAAGGGCGCGTGCAGAGTTCATCCGTCGGATCACGCCGTGGCCTGTCGAGCCTCCGCTGCAGATCTGGCGTTGCCCCATGGGGGCCTCCTTCGAACCTATAGACGGCACCGGCCGTACTCCGCATGTCTTCGACGTCCTCTTCTCCAACGCTTCTCCCCTGCCCCAGACTCTTGCGGAATCTGACCCCGAGAAATCTGGCGCCCTCTTGCCTGCCGCCGTGCGGTCGAAAGGCGTCGACCCTCTACCGCATCCTGACGGGTTCGCATTTCATCTGATCCAGGACCGAGCAGACATCGACATCAGCGGACCAGAGTTCAATTTCGTCCGGTCGATCCGTGTCTATGATGTGCGCTACGCGCGCCAACACGAATCCCGTGACAGTGACTGCAGCCGCAGCGAAACCGTCCTTCTCGGTTCCTATGGAACCCAGGGCGATTTTTCCTGGTCTCGCTCGTCCGTCGCGACGTTGCCCGAGGCCCATGTCGGCTTGGAACGTTGGGGCGATCATTGTCCCTCCATCTATCACCGCTCGGTCTTCGTCGACTGGCGAGACTACGAGGGCAATTACGGGTTCGAGCAGGTGAACTACTAAGACGTTTTTCTCTCCACCAAACCTGTATTAGAGACAGTGCAGCGCAGCGCCCCATAACAATCCATTGTTATCATTTCTCTTCCGCCCCACCGGGACTCGATCTCCTCATACCATCCGAGAAGACGAGCCCATCACCTCGCCCTAAATACGGTGATCGAGTTCTGTCGCCGCCTCGGCCGCTGCCAGTAGCATAACCGCATCGATCTGCAGAGCACGCGCGAGCACGATCAACTCAACTACGTCGACCCTGCGCTCTCCGCTCTCGAGACGGGCGACGAAGGACTGGTGGCATCTGAGACGCAAAGCGAGCTCGGCCTGCGTTAACCCAGCCGCCTTCCGCGCCGCAATCAAAGCGTCGCGGAGTGCCTCATGTCCCGAACTCCTGATCGTTTTCGCCACGTGTCACAAACCTCTTGTGACAGGGCTAATCTACTTTATAGATTATCTAAAAAGTGGATAATGGGCGTTTAGGTGATGATAGAGACTCCGAATTGCACGCCGCCGATACGGCCGGATGTCACTAGGCGGCGACCCTTTGGAAAGGTCGCGGTCACATCACTCGTCCACCAGCTCCAGGAAGCGACCGTAGTCCTGGCTCACCTCGCGCGCCTCTTCGAACGCACGGGCGCGCTCCTCCTCCAAGCACCGAAAGTAGCTCTGGATGTCCCGGATGTAGAGTTCAAAGTCGCTGCGGATGAGATCTGCATAGTCCCGCGCGGCCTCGGAATCGCTCGGCACGAAGGGCCTGGGCGGCGGCAAACAGGACGCGGCGAAGGCGTGGCCCGGCAGGCACGTGACCAGAAGTATAGCTTGTGCCACGGTCGATGCGCACAACCTGAGGGCGTCCAACCCCCTTATTTTCTTGATCAAATGCATGGGAACCGTCTATTCGTTAGTTGAGCAAGAATCCGCTTGTCGCATCAAAAGTTTATCTTGTGCGTCAATACTATATGATCGTATGGCTTGGTTTCAACACCTGAAACCTGGTCATTCGCCCTATTGGAGAACGTGATCCGGGTGATGGACCTAGAAAAAGAAGCCCCGAATGTGGTCACCGAACCCAGATTCCGCGATCTGGTCGCCAGCGGCTATCGCGTCGAAGTTGTCTGCAAAGAGGACGCCTTCAAGAAAGGCCCCAACTGGCATGGGGTCTGGATCATGCGCGCTGTCAGCGACGATGGGATCGAGAAACTTCTGGTCACGGCCCGGACCCGAACCTCGCGCAACGACATCAAGATCCGCGAGATCAAGACCGTCACCGGGGTCATCTCCTTCCTGCAAGGGATCGGTTTCTCGCACGCCGACGTGCCTCTGGAAGAGGGCAAGCGGACGGTTCACAAACTCTCCAGCGAAGAGATGGCTGCCAGCCGGGCTTAGCGCCCTTTTCCTTTCCTACCTGGGCCTCCCGGCATCGGCAGACATGGTCCTGGTGATGGCGGGGGACGGTTCTCTTTCGCCGTCGCGCGCCCAGGAGCGGTTCGCGCGCAACTACAATGACGGGGTTGGCGTTGGCTCGACCTCAGAAGGGTTGCGCATCTTGGGCGAGGAGCGCCGCACTGAGCGACGTGAAGGGGTGCGCGTCGCGGCGATGATCCCTCGCGCGCTCACACCACGCCCGGATATCCTCGCCGCGATCGAGGAGACCGGACTGCGCTATGCGAGCCACCCTGGGCTCCGTGCAGCCGATATCACCGTCACGGACTGGCTCCACCTCTATCGCGCCAATATCGAGATCGAGAGTGCGTACAATCCGCACGCCGTCTCCCATGTCGGGGCGGTCGGGCTCGGGCAGTTGATGCCCGATACAGCCCGCGCTCTTGCCGTCGACCCCCATGATTGGAAACAGAACCTCGACGGCTCCGCGCGTTACCTCGCCCTGATGTTGGCCGAGTTTGGCGACGCGCGCCTCGCGCTCGCCGCCTACAATGCCGGACCCGACGCCGTGCGCGAGCATTCCGGCATTCCACCGTTTCGAGAAACCCAAAACCACGTCCAGCGGGTGCTGGCCGTCTTCAACCGGCTGGAAGGAGCGTCCCCATGAAGCCATTGACGAACCCCCTGATCACCCTTGCCGCTCTCCTCATCGTTGCGGCAGAACCGGCCCTGGCCCAGAGCATCGACCTCTCACCGATTCAGAGCTTATTACAGGGCATCGTGGACGCGCTGACCGGACCGCTTGGCGTCGTCATCGCCACCCTCGCGGTCCTCGGAGTGTTCCTCAGCTGGTTCTTCAACATCATCGATCTGCGCCAAGCCCTCTGGGTGCTGGTGGGCATCGCGGGTGTTGCGGCCGCGCCGACCATCGTTGCCGCCGTCTTCGGGTCGTGAGAGGAGGCGAACGTGGCCGAACGATCGCCGCTCTTTCTGGGCCTCGTACGCCCGCCCAAGCTCCTCGGCCTGCCGATCATGTATGCCATGATCTGGCTCTTCGGGTCGGTGCTGCTCTTCGTGTGGGTGCAGCACCTGGTTGTCCTGGGCATCGCGGCGGTTCTCTATCCGGTTCTCTGGAAAGCGGCGGATTGGGACCCGCGGTTCATCGACGTGATGATGACGTCTCTGCAGGAGACCCCACCGACGCGGAACCGGTCCATCCACGGGGGCGACAGCTATGCGCCATAGTGAAGCCCTGGGCGAGACCGTCGATGAACGCACCCTCATGCCGGATTGGTATGCGCGCGAGAAGCGCCTCGCGCATATGCTGCCCTATGTCAGTCTCGTGGACGACCACACGGTCCGCACGCGTGCCAACGAGCTCTTCCAATGCATCCGCCTGAGCGGGGTGAACAGCTACACCACGGACGATACCTATCTCGACAAGGTGACGGCGCTCTTCGCCCGGATCATCGCGCAGCTCGGGCCGGAGTTCAGCTACTACTTGCACAAGGTCTCGAAGTCGATCACCCCGGACCTGCTCCCGGTCCGGGGCGACGGCTTCGCGGCGGCGGTGGATGATGCCTGGCGCGCAAAGCTCGCCTCGGCCGGTCTCCGGGACAAGACCCTCACACTCACCATCATCCACCGCCCGCCGCCCAGAAGCTTCCTCGGCTTCGTGAACCGATCTGCGCCGGAGCGGTTTAGGGAAGAGACTGCGAAACGGATCCGTCGTCTCAAGGAGGCGGTCGGCGTCTTCACCTCCGGCCTCGCCGAACTCAAGCCCCGCATCCTTTCAGCAGCCTCTGGCGAGCTTGTCGGTTTTCTCGGCGCGCTCAACACGGGCCGCGAACTGCCGCTCTATCCCGCAAACCGCTACGGGTTCCTCGCCTATAACGTCGCCAACACCCGGGTCACGTTTCTCGAGGATCATTTCGAGCTATCGGACGGCGTTGTCGGCCACCGCTTCGGCAAGAGCTTCACCATCGGCGAATATGCCGAAGGCACGACCTGCACCATGTTCGACATGCTGAACCTGCCGGTCGACATGATCGTCACCCATTCCTTCACGCCGATCAATTCGAACCTGATGGCAGGCCGGATAAAGCGCCAGAAGCGCCAGATGCAAGCCTCCCAGGATGCCGCGCTTTCACTCCTCGAAGCGCTCGACATCGCCCATGATGATCTCGAAGCCAAGCGCCAGAGCTTCGGCGCGCACCACATGGTCGTGACCGTTTTCTGTGACAGTCTCGACGAGCTGCAGACCCTCGGAGCCGAGATCGTGAACGCCGCCGCCGCCGAGGGCGTGAAGATGATCGGCGAGCGGATGGCGGCCAAGTCGCATTATTTCAGCCAGCATCCGGGCAACCAGCCGAAACGGGTCCGCGCCAGCGCTGTCACCAACCGCAACTTTGCGGATTTCGCGGCACTTCATCGCACGCAGCTCGGCAAGGAGAAACACCAACTGCCCTGGGGCCAGGAGATCACGCTCTTTCCGACGCCGGAACAGAGCGCCTACCGGTTTTCCTATCACGAGCAAGGCTCGCCGGAGAAGGAGCCCACTGGCGGACATACTCTCATTCTCGGCCGACCCGGTTCCGGCAAATCCGTCCTCTCGGCCTTCCTCATGACGCAAGCCCGCCGGGTCGGCGCGCGCATCTTCGTCTTTGATTATCGGCTCGGGATGGAGATGGCCGTCCGCGCCAATGGCGGGCGCTACGCCTCGATCAAGGCGGGACAGGCGACAGGCCTCAACCCGCTCTGGACCGAGATTGATGAGCGCGGCACGGCATGGCTCTCGGATTGGCTCGCCTCGCTTCTTTATCGCTCGGATAAACCCCTGACCCCGGCCCAGACCAACCGCATCCAGGAGGTCGTTCGCCAGAACGCCACTGCCGGTAACCCCGCTCTTCGGAACTGGAAGGATTTCGCCTCGCTCTTTGTCTCGACCGACGACAGTGGCGACCTGCACCAACGCCTTCTCGAATGGACTGAGGACGGCCGCTACGGCTGGATCTTCGGCCAGAGCTTTGAGGACACCTTCTCCCTCGATGGCGATGTCGTGGGGTTTGACCTGACCGGCATTCTCGACAGCGAGAGCGAGAAGGAGCGCATGGCGGTGCTCTCCTATCTTTTCCGCCGCATCGAGCGGGAGATCGAGGACCGTCGCCCCACCATCATCGTGATCGACGAGGCCTGGAAGGCGCTCGACAACCCGTACTTTGCCGAACGGCTCTCGAACTGGCTGGTGACCGCCCGGAAGCAGAACACGGTCGCGGTGATGATGACGCAATATGCGAGCCAGTTAGAGCGCACGCGCACCGGCAAGACCATCGTCGAGGCGGTGCCGACCCAGATCCTGCTCCCCAACATCCGCGCTCATGCCTCGGATTACGCGATGCTGAACCTCTTCGAGAAGGAACTCGACGTGCTCCTGAACACCGGCAGCGACAGCCGTCTCGCCCTCATCCGCGACGACAGCGGCTCCGTGGTGGTCGATGCCGACCTCTCCGCCCTCGGCCCCCTCCTCACCATCCTCGGCGGCATGGAGAAGGGCGAGGCTCTCGTCGGCCCCGGCTACCGCGACAGACCTGATTTCTGGAGGCTCTCATGATCCGACCCCTCATCCTCCTCGCCGCGCTCGGCGTTCTCTCGTCCTGCGCCGAATATCGCGAACCCCAGGCCAACTGCTTCGCCTTCCGCGCCTCGCTCGACCGCGCCGAGCCGGATTGCATCTTCACACCCATCGGAAACCCGGAGGACAGCGTTGAGGTCTAGGGTCGCACATATCCTCCTGGCGGCTCTCCTGCCGGCGGCCGCGCTCGCCCAGGGCGTTCCCACCAACGATTCCGGGCTGACGGCCCGCGATATCGTCGAGACGGGCGACCGGGACGCCGACCTCGCCGTCCAGCGTGAGAAACTCATCGTCGAAGAGTTGCTGACCGAGATCGAACGGGAACAGCTCGCCACGCTGCGCGCCATCCTCGACGCGCAGACGAGCTTCGGTGGCCAGGGGCTGCCGGGCATGGTCGCAGACCTCGAGGGTGGCGGCAGCGATCCGGACCGGTCCGCGGAGGCGGTCTATGGCTCCGGCGATGTCGATCCCAATCCGGGCGGCGCGGGTATGTTCGGGGATGCGGCCGAAAACATCGAGCAGCTGATCATCCGGGTCGCCCAGGAGACCCACGGGCAACCCGGGGTCGGGCGGGCCGGTCTTTCCGTCGTGCAATGGCGCGCCCTCCTGCAGGCGCTCATCTGGCAGGAAAGCCGGTTCTCCATCGGCGCACGCTCGCCTGTGGGCGCCTTCGGCCTCACCCAGATCATGCCGGGCACCGCGAGCGATCTCGGTATCAACCCGGAATACTATGAAAGCCCCTACCTGCAGGTGACAGGCGGCGCGCGCTACCTCGCGGCGCAGCTCGCCACCTTTGACGGCAACATCGTCAACGCGCTCGCGGCCTATAACGCCGGTCCGGGCCGGGTGTTCGAATATGGCGGCGTACCGCCCTTCAAGGAGACCCGGCACTACGTCAGGGTCATCCCCGAACGCTACAATCTCTACCTCGCGCGGATCGGTGGCATCGAGGCGCTCGGCACGATCGACCCTGCGCTTCTCGCCAATGCCCATCTCTCGCTCAGCGGATTCGGGGCCGCCTTTTACGGCAGCAATTCCCCCACCGCCATCCGGCAAGCCGCCTTGCGCGTCCAGGACATCGTCACCCGGATCGGCGGCACCGAGGACCTCCAGGAGAGCATGGCGCTCAATACCTATGCCCGCGCCGAACTAGTCCGGCTGATGGCCGCACGCATTCGCCTGAAAGCCGCACGGACCCGGCCGCTCAGTGCCGCGCAACTGGCCCAGGCCGCGGCCCGCATGGTCGAGAACGAATTCATGGAGTTCACATTGGAGGATCTGGATTGATGCCCCGCAGAATGTTCATTTCAGCACCACTTCGCACGTTGACCCTGGCCAGCGTCTTGGCGCTTTGCTCGCCTTTCGTGACCAATCCCCCCGTCCTGGCCCAGGGCGTGCCGGTCGTGGACACCCAGAACATCGCCCAAAACATCCAGCAGCTCCGGCAGATGATCGAGGACGAGATCCTGCAAAACGAGCAACTCGTGCAGCTCCGCGAACAGCTTGCCACGCTTACGGAGCAGCTCGCCGAGCTACAACGAACGTATGAGGCGCTGACCCGTCTGGCAGAGCTGCCCGAGATCATCCGGACACAGATGGAGGACGAATTGAACGGTCTCCTGGACCAGGAGTTCGGCGATATCATCGCCACCATTGAGGCGATCAAGACGGGGGATTTCTCCGGGCTCACCGGATCCGGTGCCAGCGAGATCGAAACCCAGATGGACCGGGTGCTGGCCGATCTCGGCTTCGACGAGGACACGCTCTCGGAAATGGCGCGCAGCGGCAATCCCGGGGCCGAGCGCGTGGCGACACAGGCCACGACCGGCGCGCTGGTCTCGGCCGCCGCCCAGAACAGCTACGAGGATGCCGGGCAATCGCTCGAACGTGTCGACCGGCTCGTCGGGCTTATCGATGACATGGATGAGCTCAAGGAGAGCGTCGATCTCAACACGCGGGTGACGGCAGAGCTCGCCATCGCGCTCGTCGCCATGTGGCAGCTCGAAGCGATCCAGACCGTAGGAGATGGCACCGGCGGCGTGATCGATGCCGCCACCATCGCCGAAGAACAACGCTTCATGGAGTTCACACTCCCGGAACTGAATGCGGATTGAGGACTGATTGTTGGACGAAGAAACCGCCATCATCGAGGAGGAACTGGTCTACGGCGCGCTGAGACGGGAACGGCTCTGGCAGCGCCTGGGACTTTTCGGCCTCGGCTTTGGCATCCTGGGCTGCCTCAGCGCGGCCGCCGTGTCCATCCTCGATGTCGATCCGCCCCCTGTAGTGGTACCTTACGATCCCGCCACCGGCTTCGCCCTCCCCGAAGCCACCGTCGGGGCCACCACCGTCACCGAGAACCGCGCCATTATCGAGGCGGAGGTCTTCCGCTACGTGACCGACCGCGAGGTTTACAACCAGCTCGACAATGACGTGCGTATCCGCAGCGTGTTGCGCCGTTCGGACCGTGCCGCAGGGGCCTCACTGCGCCAGATCTGGAATTCGGCCAATGCCGACTATCCCCCGACCGTCTATGGACCCAACGCCCGCCTCGACGTGGAGATTCTCAGCATCAACCTGATCGGCAACAACCGGGCCACGGTGCGACTTCGCAAGCGCCTGACCTCGATCCAGGGGGTTCAGGCGGGCCTCTTCACCGCGACGCTCCTCTTCGAGTTCCGCCCCGAGGAGAGCCGCTCCATCGACCAGGTTTGGACCAACCCGTTTGGCTTCACCGTCGTCGAATATGCGATCCGCTCGGACAGATTGGAGAACCAGTAAGTGCGTTTCACCAAAAAGAATTCAGAGAACGCCTTGCCAACGTCCCACATACGTCAGAAGCGGCAGGGCAATAACAATGCGAAACACACCGCACACGCCCGGGCGTTCGTCGCGGCCTTTTTGATGGTCTCGCTGTTTACGCCCCACGCGTCAGCCGAGGCGATCCCGCGCGGGGGACCCAACGACCACCGCGTGCGGGTCGCGTCCTACCAGGAAGGCCAGGTCTACAGGCTGAACGTTTCCCTGACCCATGTCACGACCATCGAGTTCGGGACAGGCGAGAGCATCCGCTCAATCATCGCCGGCGACACGGAAGGATTTGAGATCGACGGCGTCCCAGGTGGTCGCGCCTTTGCGATCAAACCTGTCGCCCGCGGCGTCCATACCAACGTGACCGTCTACACCAACAGACGGAGTTACTATTTCAACGTGAACGAGGTCTCGAGCCCAACCTTCTATGTCGTGCAATTCCGCTACCCGCAAGACAATCGCCGCTCGGCCGACGCCATCGCACGCGCCGCGCCAAACACCAATTACGGGGCCAGCGCACGGACGGAGTTCACGCCGACCCGGGTCTGGGACGACGGCACCTTCACCTATTTCGCCTTCCCACGGAACGCACCCGTCCCGGCGATCTTCCGTTACACGAACGGGCGCGAGCGCACGGTGAACACAGGCGCGGTCGAAGACGGTGTGATCCGTGTCTCGGGCGTGGGGCGCCAATGGGTGCTGCGTCTGGGCGAGGACGTGGTGTGTATCGAGGCGACGCCGCCCGCGGAGGCCGCCTCATGAGTGACAACAACCCGGATCTCGAACAGCGTCTTGCTGCGCTCGAACGGGGCAACCCGCGCCACGGACCCGCCCCGAAACACCGCTCACCGCTCCTCGCCCTCCTCCTCGCAGGGCTCATCCTGGCGGGCGGCTTGGTCCTCTTGCTGTTTTCGGGCCCGGGGGAAGAGGTCGCCCTGCCGACGGCCACCCCGGACGAGTTCCAAACCGAGGGTGACGGGTTCGGAGAGATCGAACCCTTCGTGCCGCCGCCCGCCCCGGAACCCGAGATCGTTCTCGTCGAACCAGAACCCAACGCCGAACTTTTGGCGCAGATCGCCGCACTCCAGGCCCAGATCGAGGAACTGCGCGACGCGCCGGACGCCGGGGCGGACAGCGCGGCAGCGGAGGCGATCGATGCCCTGACCGCACGGATCGCAGCCCTACAGGACGCCTCCGAGAATGCTCAGGAACAATTCCAGACCGAACTCGCCGCACGAGATCGGGAGCTGCAACAGCTGCGTATGGACCTGGACCTCGCGCGGCTGGAGGCCAACAAGCCGGCACCCGCCCCGCTCGGACCCACCGACGAAGAGTTGCGCGCCCGCGAAGATGAGCGGATGCGACGTGAGGAAGAGGCGCGGCGGCTGGCCGAGCTGCAACGCCGGGCCGAGGAGGAGCGTGCCTTCCAGGAACGGCGGATTTCCTCCCCCGTTATCGCCTTCGGCGGAACGGGCGGCGCCAATGCGGGCGAGACAGAACTCACCGAACGCACCTTCGGCGAGGTGACAGACTTCGTGCTGAACGGCGCGTTGCCGAGCGCCATCACACAAGCCGAAGTCATCGCAAATCCCTCGAACACGGTCATTCAGGGCACGATGATCCAGGCCGTGATGGAGACCGCACTCGACAGCTCGCTCCCCGGACAGACCCGTGCCATCATCTCCGAAGACGTCTTCAGCTATGACGGCTCACGGCTCCTGATCCCGCGCGGCTCGCGCCTTATTGGACGCTACCGCTCCGGCATCGAGATAGCCCAGAAGCGCGTCACCATCGCCTGGGACCGGATTGTCCTGCCAAACAACCAGACCGTCCAGATAAGCTCCTTCGGGGGAGACGAGTTGGGCCGTTCGGGTGTCACTGGCTTCGTCGATACCCGCTTTGACGAGCGGTTCGGCTCAGCCGCGCTGATTTCGATCATTTCGGCCGCCCCGAGTGTGGCCGCCGCCCAGGTCGAGGATGAGACCACCGCGGACGTACTTGAAGATGTGGGCGATGACTTGGCCGATGCCACCGACAGCGTGATCGGTGAATATCTCTCCATTGGCCCGGTCATCTATGTCGATCAGGGTGCCCGCGTCACCGTCATGGTCGACCGGGATCTGGAGATTTTCTGAGATGACGCTCTCCTACCTCCAGACCTCGCTCGATAAGCTGAAGGACGCCGCCCGCGATGACGTCATCGAGATATGCATCAACCCGGATGGCTCTTGCTGGGGTGAGTTCCAGGGGGACCACTTCATGCGAGCACTGGATCAGCGACTGTCGGTTACGGAGGTGCGCGATCTTGGCAACCAGATCGCCTCCTCAGCCAACACGACAATGAGCAAAGACAAGCCCATCGTCTCGGTCTCGATCACCTATCGTGATCGCCCGATCCGTGCCCAGGTCGTGACCCCACCTGCTGTGCTCGCGGGCATGTCGATCTCGCTCCGCTTTTTCTCGAGCCTGCCGCTCGATAAGATCGAACTCCGCTTCCTTTATGGCGAGGAACGCAAGCTCGACGAACTGCGCCAGGAGAAAAACCGCGCGCTGCGCGAGGTCGTCACCTCCGGTGACATCTACGCCGCCATCCGCTTCTGCGTCGAGAACAAGCTCAACATGATCGTCTCCGGCGGCACCTCGACCGGTAAGACCGTCGCGGCTCGGAAAATCCTCTCCTATGTTCCCGACGAGGAACGGATCGTCACTATCGAGGAAGCCGCAGAGTTGCTCCCGGCCCAGCCGAACGCGGTGACCCTGATCGCCAACCGGGACGCTGAGTTCCAATCCGCCGATGTGCTTCTGACCGCAACGCTGCGCATGAGGCCCGACCGGATCATCCTCGGTGAGGTCCGCGGCAAGGAGGCGATGACCTTCCTAGAGGCGATCAACACCGGCCATGGCGGTTCGATGACAACCCTCCATGCCGAAACTCCGCAGCTCGCCGTCCAGCGTCTCGCCATCGCGGCGCTCAAGACCGAGATCCCGATGACCTACCAGGACATGGTCCAATACATCGAAAG
Source organism: Maritimibacter sp. (assembly GCF_016774595.1). Taxonomy (NCBI): domain Bacteria; kingdom Pseudomonadati; phylum Pseudomonadota; class Alphaproteobacteria; order Rhodobacterales; family Roseobacteraceae; genus Maritimibacter; species Maritimibacter sp. Next base: position 64,622 of record NZ_JACBWT010000003.1, on the reverse strand, counting down.
CTCGATCGACGTGATCATCCAGGCGGGCCGCGAGGACGGCCAACGCGGCATCACCGAATTCTATCTCCCCGGGACCGAATTACAGGAAAGGTGCAAGGCATGAAGCGGTTTGAGTACGACATCCTCTTCTGCAAGGTGAAGAAGCAGAAGGACTATGAAGACATGCGGCGCGCCCTGAACGAACGGGGCGCCGAAGGCTGGGAGGTGATCTCCGCCGAGGCGGGCGATTATGGCTATACCGCGTTCCTCAAGCGTGAGGTCGCGGACCGGCCGACGGAGACGGCGACATGACACGTGCTCTCGCTCTCGCCTGTTCTTTCCTTCTTATGTCGGGCACCATCGCGTCTGCCGAGCGCAACCTGGTCCCGACGCTCGACAATCAACCCGATGTCTGCCCCGATCAGCCGCCCGAGCCGGATTGGATGCGAGACACCGAGGCTCGCGACGCCTACAAGCGGCTCCTGGTCCAGCAAATCTACCGGTTTCAGAGCATGGGACGCATCGTCGACGCGCAAAGCTGCACCTGCGCCACCCGGTATCCGTCCTGGGAGGCCGCCGAAGCCGTCTATTTTGATCGCTATTCCGCGGCTGACTATTGGAGCGTGGTCGAGGCGACGTCAGACTATCGCCGACGGGCGAACGATCTCCGAAAGCAGGCCATGCCGATCTGCGAAGCGGCCGGCAACTGGTAGCGGGTCATGAGCGTCGTCGCGTATTTCGTGGAAACGGCCGAAGGCTATCTGGACTCGGCGGCGGAAACCCAGTTCGGGGCCGTGGCCGCCACGGTCGGAACGATGCTGGTCCTCGGAACGACGCTCGTGGTCATCCTCGTCTGTCTCAACATGATCTACCAATACCGGTCCATGGACGGCCGGACCGCCTTCTGGCTCGCCGTGAAGATCGGCCTGATTGGTATATTTTCGACCAACTGGGTCCAGTTCAACGCACTCGCATCCGCCATACTGAACGGGATAGACAGCATCGCCGGATCGCTGGTCGCGTCGGTCGGCGGCGGGACGCCAGGTCCGTCTGGGACTTTCGCCGAGGAATTCGATCAGCTCATCGCGGCGCTCGGGGATTACCTGAACGCAGCTGGCTCCGAGCTGAACTGGATGGCTGGCGCGCTTCTCGACACGCTCGGCGTTCTCCTGCTCTCGATCCTCGGAGGGCTGGCAGCCTTCATTGTCGTCGCCTCCAGGCTCATGATCACGCTTTTGATCGGGATAGCTCCAGTGATGATCTTCCTGACCCTCTTCGAGGTGACCAAGGATTATTTCGCGCGCTGGCTCTCGGCGCTGATCTCCTTCGCGATCTACCCCATCGTCATCGCCGGCGTTTTCGCGACGATCACCGGGGTTTCGCGCGCATTGCTCGCCGAACTTGGTGATCCGGAGGGGGCTTCGAACATTGGCGCCCTCCTGCCCTTCTTCATGATGGTCCTCATGGCCAAGGGGTTCATCATCGCCACGCCCTTCATCGTCCGGTCGGTCTCCGGAAACATCATGATGCCGGCGCTTTCGGCGGGCTTTGGCGGAAGCTTCGCCTTCGCCCGAGGCTTGGCAGGAAGTCAGCAAGTCTATAACCGATACGCCATCGGAGGCGCGACAGGCGCCGAATATGCCGCGCTTCGGGCTAGGCAGTTTCTCGGCGTACAGGCGCTCCCGACCCGCCCTAATGCCGCGGGTGGTGCGCCGGCTGCACCTTCAGGCGACTCATCTGGCACCGGTGCACACATGCTTGCGCAACTGGCACGGCTAAGCAGGCTGGGTCGACGGTAGCGCAAACCGGACGAAGCAATTCTACCGGGAACAGGCTGTCCGCGGGCAAAATCTTTGCTGCCTGCTGGGATCATGACAAACAGCATGAATGGTTTTGCGTTGGTGGCATCGTGCTGCGTCTGGGGACGCCACACTGCTATAGGATCAGGCGCTAAGGCATCAGCGCCGGTGTTGCTGTCTGGGACGTCCGTCCTGTATCCCCTTCTCAGATCAAAGCGCGTGATTGCAAGCTTCCTATGAGAAATTGCCGGTAGCGGGCAGCAAATTGCAGCGATGTTTTAGTCGAAGCATTAACTTGTCACTTGACAATTTAAGAGGGTGGAGTATCTAAGGTGCCAAGGAAGAAGCACACATCAAAGGAAATCGAGGCCGTCATCCAGGAGCTCGAAGAGCTGGGATGGAACCTTATTGAGGGCAAGGGGCACGCGTGGGGGGTCCTCCGATGCCCGGCCAACGATAAGGATTGCCGCTGTGGCGAGTTTTGTCAGATGTCTGTCTGGTCGACCCCGAAGAATCCACAGCAGTTCGCGAAAAAGATCCGACAGTAGGCCCTGGCCTGCGTGAAGCTTCAGAAGAACGACGAAGGTAATGCCAATGGCTGAAGAATTCGAATTCGAACTGGTCTTTGCACTCCCCGACGGAGAGCACGATGCGTTTTCGCTCTCTGACGCGATCTTCGAGGCGGGTTTTGAAGATGCGCTCGTGGGCACCGGTCACGCCGGTCTTCTGGGTGTAGAACTGGAACTTGAAGGGGATGAGGCCGAGAGCGCGATCCTTGAAGCGGCGCGGGCTCTGATCAAGGCGCTGCCGCAAGGCACAGTCCTGCGCGAGGTCCGTCCCGACCTGGTGTCTCTCGCGGATGTCGCCGAGAAGCTCGAGATAAAGCGACAGGCGCTCCAGCAACGCAAGATGCCCCTCCCCGTTGCGGGTGGCCTCTACCGCATCGATGAAATGATCGAGGTTCTGATGGAGGCCGCAAACCCGGCAAAGGGGCAGCGTCGTCCGCGCTTTAACCTGGCTTCCGCCGCGAAGTGGTTTCGTGCGGGCCCCGCGGCCCGCAGGGTGAACGCCCAGTTGACGATGCGTGAGATCGACCCTGCGACGATTGAGCGAGCCCCTCGACCAGAGCGCGACGACCCTGGCTTTCTTCACCCGTGACAATGGTCGGCTCAAGGCCGTGGCCACAAGACACCATCGCGACATTCTTTCGTGTCGCCCGCATGGCGGCTCAGCCAAGCCCGAATTTCTCGCCCGTCTCGCTGACGTTTGCTTCCGAACCGGACATCTCCGCCTCCAACCGCTCGAGATCACTCACGGCGTCCTGAACTCGGGCGACGTCGTTTTCGGACGCAGCCTCCACCTCCAGATCTGCCTGCCGCCCGAACTCCATCGCCATCTGCCGCTGATCATCCGCAAGAACAGCGGCGCGGCCGCGCCGAGGCGCTTGAGCCGGACCGGACTCAAGGGGTGCAATCCCTCCGCCTTCTGTTAGCCCCATCCTGGCCTCGAAATCACGTTCCGTGAGACCTGACCCCCGCGGCGCCGTGGGCATCGCCCTGACGCTCAGGGGCAATTCCCCCATTGGAGGGACCGGCCCCGTCGGGAAGGGTAGCTCCCCCTCCTGGGCGGCATGGATGCCCTTGAAGAATGGGTCCTCGAAATACACCACGCGCTTGGCCCGGACCGGCATCTGGGCGTCCACGACGACGACGATCTCGTCGAGCGGCAGGCGCCGCGCCTCATCCTCGGGCAGGAGCGACACCTCCTCCGTCCGCTCCGATTGGCTGCGGCCCTCGAACGGGTTCTTCCCGACCGCGCGGGACCGCGTGACGACGGTTTTCGTGGTCTTGCCGACCGCCTTGCTCAGCTCCTCGACGGTCTTCTCGTCGGAGGGCGTCAGGTAGAGCTTGATCCCGGCGTTGCCCTGCAAGGCGCGCCGCGTGTTCTCGCCGTAGATCTCGTCGATGGCCGGGATGGTCTGGGTCACCACCGCGAGATGCCCGCGATAGGCGCGCAGCACCTCGATGCTCTCGGCCACGATCGGCATCTTTCCGAGCCGGTTGAACTCGTCGAGCATGATCATAACCGGCCAGGGCTCGTCCGGACCCGGTTCCTTGTCCTGAAGCGCCGACAGCAGGTCCGAGAAGAAGAGCCGGATCAGAGGTGCGAGGGGTTTCACCATGAGGGGCTGGACGACGAGGTAGACGCTGAAGGGTTTCTTGCGGATCGTCCGGAAGTCGAAGTCCGAGGTCGCCGTCGCATCGTCGATCGCCGGGTTCTGCCATTGATCGAGGCCCGAGGTCATCAGGAGCGAGACATAGGATGTCAGCGTATCGTTGTTGGTGGACGCCAGCCGTGTGAAGATCAGCCGCGCCGCGGCGTTTTGGACCTCATGGGCGCGCGCGAGATATTCCTTCTGCTTCTGCCCGCCCGAGGCGGCGATGCGGTATATCTCGCCGAGCGTCGGCCTGCGGCGTTGGAACGCGAGTAGCCCGGCCGCGACGAAGAGATCGATCCCCCCTTTGAGAAGCCCCTGAACACGGTCGTTGTCGTTCTGCAGGAAGAGTGTGGCCAGGAGCTGCAACTCCATCTGCTGGCGGGCCGGGTCTTTGAGCTCATAGATGCGCAGAAGTGGGTTGTAGCGATGCGTCCGCCTGTCCTCCCAATCCGTGGGCGCGAAGCGGAACACTTCGTCACCCTGCGCCGCCCGGTGGCGGGCCGAGGCCTCGAAGCATTCTCCCTTTACGTCGAGCACCACCGCTGAGCCCTGCCAGGTCAGGAGGTTCGGAATGACGAAGCCGGTGGTCTTGCCGCGCCCGGTCGGCGCTACGATCAACGCATGGGGAAAGGTCTTGGAACACAGGAACGGCGCACGCGAGCTTGGCTTTCCAAGCTTGCCGATCACAAAGCCCGTGCCCGGCGCGCCGAAGAAGCCGTTCCGCTTCATCTCGCGGCGGGTCTGCCAATGGGTATAGCCGAACCGGGTGAGCGCCGAGCCCGACATCGCAAGGCTCATCATGAGGCCCGCCACCCCGGCCCCGCCCATGATCAGGTTGATCAGGCGGAAGTCGTCGGGACGGGCGGCCCCGATGGCGCGGTAGTTCTGCACGATATAGAAGAAGTCGATCTCGGCCCGGAAACCCAGGTCCCGGAAACTGATCACGGCCGAGGCGATGACATAGCCGATCGCGATAGCGACCAGTGTGACCAGCGCGACGCCGAGGGCGAGGCGGCCCTTCCCTACCCCTCCCATCAGTGCGTCTCCCCGCGCTCGGTCTCGCCATCGACAAGATCGGCGCGGTGGAGCTCGAACTCGCGGTCGGCGATCTCCTCGACCACGGCGCGGGTCGCCTCGCTGTTGGCGGTGGCCGCGTCCGACTGCAGGTAGGTCTTCGCGGCGTAAAGCCGATCGAGACGGTCTTCGATCTGGGTCTTCAGCACGTCGACATCCCCGTCCCGCAGCCGGTCGATCTGCGCCGCGTCGAGCTCGCGCTCGACGGCGTCGCGGTAGGTCAGTCGCTGACCGTCGTCCTGGAACGGCGACTGCAGATTGCCGGCCCGTTCATGGTCGACGACCCGCCGGATGTCCGGATCGGCGATCGGTGCCCCCTCGACAGCGTCCCCCTCGCGCGCGTCCGAAAGCCGCCCGTCGCGCAGGTCGAGCGCCACCTCCCGCAACTCGTTGTCGCGGCGGACCTGGTTGAGGGCCTCGGTGTCGCGCAGATCGGTGACGGAAGCATAGGTCGCGCCAAGCCCGCGGGCGATATGCGACGGCATATCGGGATAGCGCGCGCGGAACTCGTCCGTGACGGCATCCGCAACGGGGGTCCGCGCGTCGCGACCTTCCATGATCCGGTCGACTTCGCGGGTGATCTCGCGGGCCCGGGCCTCGTCGGTGATGCGCTCCCGGTAGGGCTCGGACCGGTCGATCACGTCGCCCGGGCGCGCGAGCAGTTCGGGATGCGCATCGAGGTAGCTGCGTTGCTCTTCTTCGATACGCCGCTCCGCGCGGGAGACGATCTCCCACTCCCGCGCCTCGATCTGGTCTTCGGTCAGACCTTCCGAACGCATGTCCTGGCGGATGGCGCGCTCCATGTCCTCAGTGGCGTCCCGATGATAATGGACCCTCTCCGTCACGGTGCGATCTTCCACGACACCGTCCTCACGCAAGACCCCTGCCCGCTCCAGCGCGACGCCGAGCTGGACATGGGCCCGGTTGAGGGTCTCGCGCGCCGTCTCCAGATCCGCGCGGCGCTCGAGGTTGAGACCGTCCCTCTCGGCCACCCGCGCCAGATCGTCAGCGATCCATTGCCGCTCGAGCGCGGCGTTCTGCGCGCCGGTTTCCATCCGGGCGACCACCACGGACGAACTGATCCCGGTCCCGCGCAGCGCGGTGTCGACCTGCGCCCGCACCTCGGGGTCTCGCAACCGGTCGAGCCGGGCCGCATCGATATTGGTCTCGGAATAGACCCCGCCCTCCGAGGGCTTTTCGGTCAATGTCACGGATCTGAGCCCTAGCGGCTGCATATGCGCGAGCCGCGACTGGATCTCGTTGAGGCTGCGCTCGAGCCGCGGCCGTTCGGCCTCCGGCTTCGCATCGATCATGCCCTGGACGCGCGCGACCTGATCGGCATAACGGGTCCTCAGATCCTCGAACGATTGCTCCTCTGCCATGTAGACGCCTCCTTCCAAAGTCAGCTTGCCGCCCTTGGCCAGAAGCTCTCCCGAGCGGAACAGGGCATCGGCGATGTCCTCGCGGTTGTCCGCAGAGGCCTCAGCGGCAAGCGAGTGATAGATGATCCGGGTGTTTGCGATCTCTTCGAGGGCGCGATCAAGATCGGCCCCGACCCGTGGCCGTGGCTCCGCGGCCCGCCCCTCAACCTTGGCCGCATAGACCTCGCGGGTGCGCGGCGGGTAGTGCACGACACCCCGATCGAGCCGCCGCGTGGCCTCCAGACGCACGCCGAACCGCTCGGCCTCTTCCACCATGGCGAGGCGGAAATCGTCGTAGTTGAACCGGTGATCGCGACCCAGGAAGAAGAACTCACCCTCCTGCGACCGGCGATTCAAAACTATATGTGCGTGGGGGTGATCGCGATCCTCATGCACCGCGATGATGTAGTCGAAATGTCCCTCTTCGGACTGAAAGAACCGCTCGGCGACATTGGCGGTGATGTCGCGCACGTCCTCGCCCCGGGTGCCGATCGGATAGGACATCAGCATATGCGTCGTCTGTCCGAGCTTGGGCTTGAACCCCGCACTCCAGCGCTTGGCGAACCGCTCCGTCAGGTCCTTGATCTCCGATCCCTCAAGCCTCGTCTTCCCGTCCAGGAACCCGCTGCTGTCCACGATATGCGAGGACTTGGTGGTGAGGTAATCAAGCTGGTTCATGAGCTGGGATTTGGTATGCGTGCCCCCGCCCCGGATCGCCTTGAAGACCGCCGCACGATGCCCCGCAGCGGCGCGCACGAGCTGCCTCTGCCGGGACGCCTGCAGCCCTTGCATCGAGCCCCGTATCCGGCTCCAGCCATCCCGGAAGATCTCTCCGGTGACGTCATGGACGGCATCATTCAGCCGCATGGGCGAACTCCCTCAGAGCGGCAGTGGCGGAGAGCCGCATCCCATCCCGACGACGGCGCAAAAGCAGGTCGATCTCGTCAGCGGAATCGAGGATGAACCGCGCCAGCGCACGCATCTGCACGAGGCGCAGTTCGGACAACTCTGCGTTCGGCGCGGAGCCTTCCCCCTGCCCCTCCCGGCTGGCTTTCATCATCTGCTTGGCGACCTGCACGACGCCGTTGCCGACCTCGTGCAAGGAGGCCCGGTAGCGCGCCATCTCAGCCGCCAGATTCGCGTCCGGAACGAACGTTCCCCCCGCCGCCTGGATCAGCCGCCGGACCCCCTCCGTGCGGGTCTCGATCCCCGCCGCGGACAGCACCTCATCCAGCGCAGCAAGCTCTTCTGGTGTCAGCTTCACCGTCACCGCGGCCGTCGCCACGGCCGCATCCTTCTGGCGTTCTTCGTCCGCCTTCAACGTGTACTGGATGGCCCGCGGCGTGACCCCGAACCGCTCCGCGAGCGCGGAAGTCCCCACACCTGCTGCGGCCTCACGGATAATCTCCGCCCGCTCCGTCTGTGTCAGTCTCTTGGTCCGGCTCATACGAAGAAAGCCCCCCTATTTCCTGCCACCTTCATTCAAGGTCGCCTTCATCATACGAAACTATATTTAACGGTCAATACAATATTATTGCAGATTGCCCCCAGGCGACCTTGAATTCCGCTTCGAGCCGAGCACCGCAGGTGCGAGGCCCGGCCCGAAGGGCCCAGAAAACCCGACCATCTCCAACCGCACCTCGGCCGCCCGTTGTCATGCCCGCGCCCGAGGGTCTGGCCGAACACGGACCCGTGTTCGGACGGAAGCGAGGGGCGGCGCATCCCTCCACCGACGGGGCTGACGGACAGGGTCAAGGGCGGCCAGATTTGGCTCGGCCCAAATCTCTGCCGGAAAAACCGGCGGGCGTAGCCCGACTGTTATTCCGGATGGCCCCCTTGAGGCTGGCCGGCAGACCTGTTCCAGGCGATCTCTGATATCCCCCGTCAGGACCGCTTGCGGTCCTGACGCCTTCCCGGGGACGCCGGCCGAAGGCAGGGGTTCCCGGGTACAGCGCAGCCTTCCCTGAAACAGGGAAAGGGCCGCCCCTAGGGCGGCCCATCTTTGAGGCGGACTATTCCTGCGGTTCCTTCGCGCTCGGCGGGAACATCACCAGCTCCTGGACCGCGACGGGGAAGTCGAGTTTGAGGCTGAAGAACTCCGAGCCGTCCCCGTTGCGAGTGTTGCGGAACATCGCGCCGACGCGCTGGAAGCGGGTGCGCTCCTGACCTTCGTTGTCGGTGAACTTGACGGGAACGGTGGCGACGTAGTGGTTGGTCATTTGGGTCTCTCCTTTTTGCGATGGGGATCACCCGGCACGGGGGGCAAGGGAGGTCCGCAAACACAAATGCGGAGGGTCCGCGCGCCCCGCGCGTGGAAACCGTATTTGTGTTTGCCGGAGCGTGAGCGGAGGGCACGGACCGCCCGACCCCGTGCGATCCACATCTATGAGCAAAGAGGGGAGACCCAAATGTGCACCCCGCTCCTCAGCCGCCATCGGTCCTGTCGAGTTATGTCAGACGTGACCAGGTCCGCCCCCGCTTCCAACGCGTCGGCGCGATGGTTCGCGTGCGCCCGATCGGCACGACCGCGATCGTCTGCCTCAAGCTCGGCTTCCCCGTCGCCTGTGTGGCGATCCGGGGCGGTGATACAGCCGCAGGTCTGGCAGCAGAGTTGTCGGCCCGGACGGGTCGCCGTCATCGGGCGGCGCGGTCGATGCGCTGCGCCCGCCCCAGCGATCTGCACCCGGACGGGCGGATCGCGGGGTTTCTGGCGCGCATGAGGGCAACCCCGCCGGCTGGCTCCGTCAGGAGGCCGCCGCCGGGGTATGCCACTCAGCACGTCCAGGGGCCTCGTGTTCCGGGTGGAGGCCGGCACGGCCGGAACCTGCGAGCGCGGTGACGGCGGTGCAACCGCCGGCAGGGGCCCGGCATGACCGACGATCGATCACCACCGACCTTCATGTTATTTGCGTCTGACTGAGGGGCCACAGACAGTTGAGGAGCGCAGCAGCCCCGCCCGGCCTTAGCCGGGCGGGGCTGCACTTATGGATGGTGTCGCAGTCGTCGAGAGCGTGGAAGGGTTAGAGAGAGGGATCACCGGGCGACGGGGCCGCCCGATGAAAGGTACTGTTCAGGCGAAGAGAGACTCGCTGAGGTGCGAACAATGCGCACAGGCCTCCCGCCAGTGGAAATTGACGCTCCCGCCATCGATAGTCTCCCAATCGGTCCGCAACGCGTCTTTCCCGCAGGCGACGCAGGGGACGACATGGCCGCCAATATCGTGATGGTCTTTCCCGGTGGAAGTTCCGCGCTGCGACGTGCCTGTGCGGTCGCAGTGTCGGCAAAGGTCGTCCTCGGTCTTGTTCTCGTCGGTCATGATCTCATCTCCAGATGTTTGTGGACCACCACGTGAGTGTGGTGGCATGGCCGAATGCCTGGTTGCCGAAACTGTCCGGGTCAGGGACGGCGCAGCCGCCGGCGTGCCGGGCGCAAAAGTTTTCCGGGCGCATCGCCCACCACGGGGGCGTCATCGAACACTGGACCGCCCTCTCCTCCCCGGCCCCCCTAGCCGAAAAGTTTTGCGATCCTTGACGCGGACGGGTTCGGGGGCCATCCGGAGGATATGCTTCCGCACTCATGTGTGTGTGATTAACGACAGGTTTGCCCGACGCGAGCAGGCAAAGGGTGCTGCCCGGACGCGGGACACGAATGGAGCGGCGGGATCGTTTTGCCCCGCAAAACAGACCGGAGCGTAATCCGGTGGAGCGGCCGGGGCGCGACGTGCTCGCGAGACGGGCAAACCGGGACGCCGGGTGCTGCGCCGTGGTGAGGCCGCATGGCCGAATGCGCGATCGGCCTCAGGCCGATACCTCCACCGCGACTTGGCTTACTGTGCGGAGGAGACCGCCAGTTTACGGGCAGGCAGATGAAAACGACGAAAGGGCCGCCCAAAGGCGACCCTCTCTCATTCACGCGTCTGCCGTCTTCTTCGCCGGATCGGCGACCCGCATCACCGTCAGGCCTTTGGCTTCCGCCTTCTGCCCGAGGTTCAGTGCGACCCCGTTGCCGCCGAAGAGCACGACCCCGGTCGCGGCGAACTTGTCGTCCAGCATCCCGTCGTTGCATTTGAAGGGTGCCGCCCGCCCATGCGCGGACCAGCGCGGATCGAAGCGCGCCTGCGCGACGCCACGCGCCCGAGCCCACCGGGCGGCGATCATCTCGGCCCCGTGCTTGCCACCCTTGTGGCAGAGGAAGATCTCCTGGTTGCGGTTCTGCCGGATGCGCTCGCGAACCTTGTCGAGTGTCGTGAAGATGACGTCGATATCGGTCCAGTCGGTCGCCCCCGAGACGATCAGGGGAACCCCCTCGACCTTCGACTTCGCGGCTGTCTCGCGATCGTGCTGTTCCAGCAGCTGCCGGGCCTCGAAGACCGCTCCGGTCTCCTGAGCGCGAGCACTGGCGCGCGATCCCGCGGCCGTGATGAAGGCGTGGCCGGTCTCGACCTCGTAGCATTCCGCCGCCGCCTCGCTCATCACCTCGATGGCCCCGACGATCTCGCGGACCTGCAGGAAGCGGGCCTGCGCCTCTTCGAGCGCGGTCTCGGCGATCTCCGACCCGTCATGGGATTTTGCCAGGGCGCCGATCTTGTCAGCGGTGCGGTCAAGCTCCTTGCCCAGAGCGATCTTGCGGCGCTGCAGAATCGTGGCGAGCCCGTGCGCGAGCGGTTCGATCTCGGTCTCGAGACCGGTGCCGCGCAGCTGGCCAAGCAGGGCCTCGAAAGTCTCGCGGACGATGCTATCGGTCAGGACGTGATCCTCGGGGATGGGCAGCTCCGCGTCTTTCTCCGTCAGGCCGAAAAGTTCGATGGTCTCGTAGGCATTCGCGTTCTCGTATGTCATGTTGGTGTCTCCAGATGTTCGGGGAACCACCACGTGAGTGTGGTGGCATGGCCGTACGTCTGGTTCACCGAATCTGTCCGGGTCAGGGACGGCGAAGCCGCCGGCGCGCCGGGCGCAAAAGTTTTCCGGGCGCATCGCTCACCACAGGCGCGTCATCGAGCACTGGACTGCCTTCTCCACACCCGCCGGCCTCGCCGAAAAGTTTTGCGATCCTTGACGCGGGCTGATTTGGGGGCCATCCGGAGGATATGCTTCCGCACTCATGTGTGTGTTGACGGTAGGTTTGCCCGACGCGAGCAGGCAAAGGGCGCGACCGGACGCGGGAGACGGATGGAGCGCCGGGATCGTTTTGCCCCGCAAAACAGACCGGAGCGTAATCCGGCGCAGCGGCCGGGGAACGGCCTGCTCGCGAGACGGGCAAACCGGGATGCCAGGTGCTGCGCCGCGGTGAGGCCGCATGGCCGAATGCGCGACGGACCGAAGGGCCGTTCTGCCCTGCGACACGCGCAGCCGAGCAGGGGAGGCCGTAAGGCTTAGGAAGACATGTGGCGGACATCAGGGATCAAGCCACTTGGTATGCTACTCAGCCTGCATGTCCTCGAGGTCCGCGTCGAGCAGATCGATCGTAGGATCGCCAAGGGTCACGAAGCCGCCGTCGATCGCGCCCCGTTCGATCGACAGGATCGCCTCGGCATAGGGAATCTCGGTGACGGTGACCCCGAGAGCCTCCAGTGGGCCGACGACGAGGCCTCGCGCCGGTTCCGTGAGCTTCGGAATCCGCAGCTTGAGGCCCTGCAACACGTCCACGCCCTCAAACTCCGGCTCAAAGACCGTGTCGGCTGCGAACACATTCCGGCCCTTGTCCGGGTCGTAGAGCAGGATCAAGGGGGTGATGGATTGCTGAACCCTGGCCCAATCGATCCGACGCAACAACACCCTGTAGGCATCGCTGCGCACCTGTCGATCCGGGTTCTGGATGAAGACTGTGTAGTACCTGTCCGGGAACACCACCGAGACGGAACTGTGCCTCGTGACCTCCAAATCGTTTGCGGCGGTGGCCGTGGCAGATACCGAATACGTCCCGGGGACCAGGAACCTGCACATGAGTTGCGCGGCCACGGCATCACATTGCGCAACATGCGAGCGGCCCACCGGTTGCCCCGCGACACGCCATGTCAGTGTCCTCACATCCGGACCCCCAATCGCGTTGAATTCGGTGTCGAGCCCAACCTGTGCCGTGACGCTTTCGGGGGTGATCTCGAGGGAGGGCGGCTCCGCAGGCGCGGTCGCACGTCCCAGAACCCACCCGCCGATCCCCACGATCGCGGCCACCGTCACACCGACCAGAATCTGCCCGCCAAGACTCTCTGAGGACATCGATCTACTCCGAGACGGTCATCACGATCGGACAATGATCGCTCGGATAGGCTTCCGCAAAGGTCAGGACCTTTCCGTCGGCGAAGGGCTGAAGGCTCCCATCACATCGGGTCAGCGCGGCGCCAGGATCGCGGAACACGTAGTCACCCGTAAGCTCGATCTGATCCGCCGTCAGCGTCACACCTTCCGCGAGGTTCTCCACGACGAAGAAGTCGATCTCGGCGCTGCTGCGGGGCGTGTAGAGCCATGGGCGCAGCCCCTCGGCCTCGAACTGCGGGTTGTTCGCCATGGCCTCCTCGCCCAATCGAGCGAAATCGAACGCGAACGAGGACCAGCACGCGCGTGTCTCGGCACCCGGCAGGATGTGCCCCTGCGGCACGTTCGGGAAGAATTCCGCCCGGATGTTGTCGGCCCCCTCCAGGAGTTGCCGGTTGAAATCCCCCGCCAAGATGATCGTCGCCTCGTCGTCCTGGGCGTCCATCCAGGCACGCAGGCGTCGCACCTGCTCGCGCTGCGTCGCACAGTCGTCCTCCGTTCCGGGCTCGACAGAATTGTTCTTGCAGGTCGCCTTCAGGTGGATCGACGGCACCAGATAGCGTCGCCCGTCGACCGACAGATAGACGCCCACGCCGCCGCGTACCGGGCGCGCGGGCGCGCCGCATTCGTTCTGATGCGGCACGGCGAGCTCATCGATCTGGAAGAAACGGTGCGCGAACGTGTCCCTGATCGCGATCGCGTTGTATATGTCGTCAGCATCCGCCGCGCACTTCTGTGCGTTCTCATAGCAGCGGGTCTCGAACCGGAAGCTGTACCCGTCGGGGAGGACCGCTTCCAGCGCCGCGACGCTGCCAATCTCCTGGAATGCGATCACGTCCGCATCGATGGATGAGATGATCTCCCGGATACGGGTGTAGTCATTCGCGTCGCGGTCGAACCCGCGCAATTCCGAGCCCGGCGCGCCCAGGTTCGCAATGTTCCAACTGGCCACCGTGAAAGGTTCCGCGAAACAGACGGTCGGCACGAGCAAACATGGAAGGACGAAATGAAAGCCCCGCATCTAAAACCCTCTTCTCGGAATTGAAATCATCGGAAAATCGTTGGTCTTGAGACCACGATACGACAGTATCGATGGTTTCGCGACCCGAGATCCTGTGAGGATTTCAATAGGGAAAAAGAAAGACGCCATCCCGGGAGGTGGGATGGCGTCTGATCTCTTCTGCCCGCGCCACGGGAGGAGGTGTGGCGCAAACCTGAGGCCGATCTCCAGGGAGGAGGAGAGGAGAGCAACCTCAAAAGTAGGCTAGCCTGAAATGCTGCGGTGCAACAACGCCAAATGCTGCAATGCAGCTATGCGCTTCATGCAAAGCTACATTCGGAGACCTTTCGTATACTATTGTCGAGCGGCAAATATGGGTGACCCGTCAATATTCGATATGTGCCCATAGGCGTTTGTCTAAGTACTTGCGAACGCGGAACCACTGGTTACGCGACGCCTGTTCATCCGGCATTTGCCCGGAAAGGCCGACGGAGATAGGCTTTTGCAAGTTCAAAGGAGAGAGTCTCAGGTGTTGCGAAGGGTTCAATACATAGACCGCCCCAGCTTCCCTGACGAGCTGTTCGCAGACGTTGACTCGGCACAGTTGCGGATGGCGTTGAGAAACCTCCAGTCCGCGGTGCGTGCCGTCACCGGTGCCATGCGAGACATGTACGCCTTCCCTGACGGCAGCGATCTCAAGGTTGGCGTCACTCCGGAGACCCACCTGAACGCAAGGGCCCGCCAGTCGCGCGTCGGCGGTCCGTTCTCGATCGAGTTCACGTCCGGCTACGTCCTTTGGGCGGCCGTCGTAAGCTCGGTACTCGCCCGCATGGTGGCCTCAGGGTTTCGCCTCGAAAGGACCGTGTCCCTGTCGTTCCGTGACTTCGCAGAGGACGTGGCGACGTCCGGGGTGCAAACCTGCGTCGACCTGACGATCAACGAGATCGGTCCGGACATCGAGGGCAGCTGGCTCTTCTTCTTCGAGTCGCTCTATCTGCCGGTCTTGTTTCACGAGCTGGCCCATGTAGTGCGAGGGCATCTCGGCCTGCTCCGACAGCGACACGGCGGGGCGGGCCTGTGCATGGTGGACGAGTTGATGAGCCAGGATGCGGGCAACACGCCTCCCGGCTTTCCGCTACGCGATGTCGAGATCGATGCCGACGTCTACTGCTCGGGTATGTCCGGCGAGTTCGCCTTCGCGCGATCCGCGACCCTGCCGCGCTGGCAGTATATGACGGGCAAAGAGAACCTTTATGCCGAATTCGTAGGATACGCACTCTTCGTGGTCGGCCAGGAACGCATGGCGCGCGACAGGATCGGAACCCGCGACACCTACCCGTCGCCAAATCTGCGGTTGCTCCTACACTCTGTCGCCCACAGGGCGCGTTGGAATGTGGAACATCCCGAAAGTGACTATTTCGCCGAGATATTTGAGCCCGCCATGGAATTATTGGCACCGCTCGAACCGGCCTTCCCCGAGCTCGATCTCCTCCGGGACACGATTACCAGGGAGGGGGAGGCCGACCTCAGGAAAGAGATCGCCGCCTATTTCGATCAGGACCCCGAAACGGAGGACGGGCTTTTTGCACCCTTCGCGTTCGACGCGCGATGGAGCGACCCCATCCCGAAATTCTTCGGGATATCGTGATCGAATGGAAGAGGTCTCGCGTGCGTTTTGGAAGGTCGATCCCATCGTCAGGTCTATGGGCGGATATCTCGACGTCATAGGGCTTACACCAGTCGAGACGACATTGGTGCACTGGACCGAACATGTCTTCGACATCAACATAGGCCTCCTGGACGCGCGCGATCCGGACCTCAACATCAAAGGGATCGACCTCGTCATCTCAGCCGGCGATGCTCCGAACGCGGCCGCGCGCCAATCGGGCGATCGCCGTGCAGTCATCATAAGCCTCGGCCTGCTGCGAAAACTTTGGCGGTTCCTTACGGCCGCAGCCCATCATCCGGACGTGCTTTCGCGCGCGCACCCCCTGAGGGATCCGGGCAAATCGTGGAAAGAGGCGCTCGACGGCCCGCTCATTGCCTTCGATGACTGGTCGATGGAGGCGGAGCGTGCGGAGTATTTCGTCGACATCCTGATGCAGATGTTCGACTACGTGATTTCGCACGAACTCGCGCACCTCCTGCGGCGGCATATCGATCTCCTCTTTCCGGACGCGACACCCGGCTTCGTCGACGAAGCGGCAACATATCTGGACCAAGCCCCCGGCCGATCGCCAGAATTGCTGCCGGAAACGCTACAGGATATCGAGTTTGACGCGGATGCGAACGGGCTGAACCAAATGCTCCTGAGCATGGATGAGAAACATCCGTTTCTGAGGGGCTGGACCGCGGAGGATGGGCTCGAATACGGCTTCCAGCTGGCGTTCGCCCATATCCTTGTCATGCGGGCGCTCGACACGAGGGAGGGTCCGGTGGATCGACCGGGGACGGAATATCCCTCCCCGCTCTTTCGGGCGATGAACTTCACCAACCTGGTGTTCAGATCCCTTCACGACCTGGTGCCGTGTGACTTTGAAGAGTCGGTGCGCGTCCACGACACCGCCTGGTTCGAGGCGAGTGAGATCTCCAAAGACATCGGTTTCGGCGACGGCAGATGGTTCGGGGAAGGCCCCTCGGACGCGGATCACGAGAAGTTCCTCGTCAGAGAAGCACGATATTTCGAGGCCACACGCCGGATCGATCGCATCCTCGACGGTGCTGACAATGGGTGAGGAAGACCTCGAAACCCTGACCCTGATCCGCGTCGCCGGAGAGTTCGTCACCTACGTGCTCTTCCCCGGGATCGACGAGACAGCCTTCGCCGAACGGATAGACTGGAGGCACCGCGAAAGTGCGGGCCTTGACGCGATCATTTCGCCTTGGCGCAAGGATCGCTATCGCATCGCGATCGGAACCGCCGTACCCGATCTCATCCTGTCTCGCCTCCAAGCCGTCAACGTCGAAGGAGAGACCGCAGCTCGGGCCGAGCGGTTGGGCGGGATCGAGCCCGCAATGACGCTGGCATGGTTTGCCGGTGTCGCCTTTTTCGCCACCCACGAAGCCTGCCACGCCGCCGCAGGCCATGTCGCCTATCAGAAGGCGCTGAATCCGGAAACAAGCACGGGTGACTTGCCGCGACCTCTGGATCTGGCGACATTCCGGCTCCTGTCAGAGCTTGAAGCCGACGGGGCCGCCGCAGCCAGCCTCCTGTCGGCGGATCATGAGCTGATGCGCACGATCGAGGGGCTCTCATCCGACGGTGATGACAGAGCCGACAGCGCCATGATGTTCATCGTCATCGGCGTCTTCGCGACCCTGGAACTTCTCGCCTCGGAAGGGCCCGTCGAGGATGGGTATCCAACGCCCGAGACGCGCTACCTGAACGTGGTCGCGGCCGTGTTCCGCCACGTGGCACCGCACCTTCTCCTGCTGAAGTCGGGCGACTATGTTCGCCGCGAGGCGAGCGGCGAAGAGGTGCAAAACGTCGCGAACAGGTTTCGCCACTCGGTCCTTCCGGCGCTCGCCGCCCTGAACCACTTCGATGTGACCGCGCCCTTTGGGGAAGACATTGCGGCGCTTCTCGGCGGGGCGATCCCGAACAAAAGTGAAGCGGGGCGAGACCTTGCGCGCTATAGTCGCAACCGGGCCCGATTCATGCGGGCATTGAGTGGATTTCGAGAGACACGGATGTGGGACGATTTCAATGACTGACGTTGTGGTGGTGATGCGCCTTGCCGGCGATGACGCGGACGCGTCCAAACAGGATATCCTCGCGCTGTTGGAAGGCGTCGCCGGTGCGGACGTTACCGACAGCTCGGTCGACGCGGCCCTGGGCATGACCGCAAAAGAGCTTGTGCTGACCGTGACGATCAGTTTCGCGACGTCCGTCTCGGCGAATTTCGCAACCAAGGCGATCGAGGACGCGTTGCAAGGACCACTACCCGACCAGGTGACGGTCGAAGAGATCTTTTGTGAGACGCCCTCCGAGAACGATGGCACGGTGGAAGAGACCTCGGAGTGATGCTTTGCCAGCGGGGCTATCGCACCGGCGAGTTTCGCCATCACCTTGCGACGGGCAGGCCGTTGACCTCGAACTGACCGGCCACAAAGAAAAACGGGAGCCGCGTTTCCGCAGCTCCCGTAAGTTAGGCAGACCGGGCCGGTCTAGGCCGACCTCGTTTATCGATCGGGACCAGGTTCCGTCACATCAGGACACCAGAGACAGTCCCGCACCAGCGTCCCGCTCGCGCGCACCGCTCTCGACGAAGGGAATGATCGAGAAGGTCTGGCCGCCGCGCTGCTCCTCGTTCTGCACGGCGTTTACCCGCAGATCGCCATCGGGCGTGTTGATGAGGAGCGAGACGTAGTCGTTGCCGGTGCGGTTGCTCTTCGCCATCCAGGCCGAACCCACGCGGATCGGGTGGCCCTTGGGCGAGGAGACCTCGATCCGGTAGTCGGGATGGGTTTCTTCGGTCTTGAACGTGTTCTCGATCAGCATGAAGTCGAGGTCGAACATCATGTTGGCGATGTAACCGGCGAAGGCGTTGTCTCCATCCATCGCGGTCAACTCGCCCGAGATCGAACCGGACTTCATGCCACCGTTCGAGACCAGCGGGATGATCTCGAATTCACCGGTCATTGCTTCGCGTGCTTCCTTCGTCTGCACGGCGTTGACCCGGAACGGCCCGAGGCCGACATCGATCTGCATCGAGATGTAATGGTTACCGGTGGTGTTGCCGGTCTCGTTCCAGGCCGTGCCGATACGCACCTTCCGGCCCGACTTGTTCACCGCGGTCACATCAAAATCCGGGCTGCGCTCGGACATCTTCGTGCGGGTCTCGAGCTGGATCGCGATGTCGAACCGGCTCGAGTGGATCATTCCGGAATAGGCGGTGGCTGCGGTCTCGGCATTCTTGGTCAGGGTTCCTGCGAACATGGGTCTTCTCCTTGGGTTTGCCGCTGCCCGGCACTTGGCCAGAGCACGCGGGATTGCTTTTCGACCCCTCATGGGATCGCAAAACCACAAAGCCCTCTTTCCTTTCTCTCCTGACCGTCAGCCCGGCCCGGCGCTGGACGAGGTGTCCGACGTCGCCCCGCGCACCACCCTCCCCTGCTCTGCCGCGGCATCATTGTTCGGTTCCAATATGAAGAAGTCGGCCTCGGCCCCGTTCAACTGGCGGCCGCTCCGGTCTGTCAAACCGATCGTGCTGCCGTTCCGCACAAAGGTGATGAGGTATTGGCCGAGGCCATCCCGATGCACCCGGTAGCCCTCGCTCGCCCAGTGGACGGATTGGCCGGCATCCACGGCGGCCTTGATCTCGGCGATGTTCATCTGGATCTCCATTTCAGTATTGGTGTTGGAAACAAGAGAGGCCTGATCCGCAGATCGGGCCTCTGCACACCCGCATTCGATCTACCAATCGAAGACCTCGAGATAGGGCACCGGCGGGACGTCCCGATCGAACAGGACGTAGCCGCAGCCTGCATCCATCGCCAACGCCATGACCGCCTTGAAGGCGTCACAGTCGACGCCTTCCGGCAGATCGGCGAGCGTCTCCGGCACGGAGAACAGCCAGCCATACTCATTCTGCAAGCTCGGCGATCTGGCGAAGAGCCCGTTCTCGATGGCCTGGACGGTTTGTTCAGGCAGATGTGCGGTGCTGCAATCGTAGAATCTGCGGACGTTGCGCATCATGATCCCCTCGCCTCCATCCAGTCCTTGAGGCCGAGGATCGTCTTGCCCTCAGCCACCTCGGCCAGCCATTTCGTGCGCGGATCGCCGACGGGCTCATGCGCTGGCCCGTCGATATGCCCGTTGGCCATCCAGGGCTCGGGCTGGATCCGTCCGAGCCAGTCGGCGAGGCTCGGGATGCGGCCCTGACAGTCTTCGCGGACATGCTGCTCGCCGATCCAGCGGATGGGAATCTCACGCCCCGCCTCATTGGTGAGCGAAAGCCCGAAAACCCGTTCGGCTTCGAAGATGCCTTGCGTGTGATGGCGCAGCGCACGGTGGGTGAAGATGGCGAGATGCTCCTTTGAGGCATCGAACCAGTCGTGGACCGCCTGATAGTCGGATGGCGACCCGCCATACTTCCGGGCCGAGCTTTCGGCATGATGGAGGGGATGGGCCATGTCAGAGCCCCTCGTCACGGCTGTGGGAGCACTCGACATGTCGGTCGGCATGATCCAGTGCGATGCTGTCGGCGGTGACATCCCAGGTCAGCGTGCCATAGCCGCCCTCGTTGTTCTCGAAGCCGGGATGCTGGTGATAGGCGACAGACCAGGCGAAGTCGCCGAGCTTCGTGGCGAGATCGTCGGGGAGCGCAATGCCGACCGGCTGCACCGTCACGTCTTCGATATTCCCCGAATCGCCGTAGCCCTCGTATTCGGCGGTGACCTCGGTGATGCCGAGGCCTCGCAATTGCGGGAGCAGCTCGTTTCGGGCGGCCTTGTTGGCGGCTTCGCGCTCGGCCTGCCATTTTGCCATCGCCTCGGCAAAGGTGGTCTCGGAGTTGGTCATGGGTCTCGTCCTCTTGTCTGGGATTGGGGAAGGTGCCGAGGGGTCCAGAGACCCGCCACGGCGGCGGAACGCGAGGGGGCAAAGCACCCTTCCGCGTTCCCCCCGACCCAAGGCCCACTTTCCCTTTCAGGCGGCGCGATCTGCCGCCGTTGGAGACCCTTCCCCCACGATCCGGGCCAGGATCGCGGCGGTATCAACACCCTCCCCGTGGGGCACGAAGACCGGGAGCTGGAAGGCGATGATCTCCGTGAAACACCCCATGGCCTTCAGCCCGTCGATCGTGCCCCGGTCGGCCCCGTCGATCTCGAGGCGGGCCGCGCCCGCGACCCGGCGGCGGGTGAGCGTGAGGCCCCGGCCCAGATCGACCGGCGCGGTGGACCCGAGCGCCGCCGTTAGCATCTCCTGCGGGGTTTTCGGGGTGCCGACCATAAAACGGGCTCTGAGCGCGGCCGCACCGTCCTCGCTGACTGTGCGGCCGATCATGCTCCCCTGCCCCTCGGGCGTGACCCGGTAGATGCGTTCGTTGCCCGAGGGGATGTCCTTCCAGATCGGCAGTAGCAGCCCGGTCAGCAGATAGAGCTTCGTCGTGGTCACCTTCGGCAGGCTATCGGCCTCCTCGTCCCAGAGGCGGCGGAACTCGGACGGCTCGATCTCTTCCCAGGCGGAAGCCTGGAACTTCCCTTCCTCGACATAGGTGGACCCGCTCGGCCGGGTCACCTTGCGCATGAGCGTGACAATCTCCTCGTCGTACATCTGCATCGGACGGGCTGAGATGAACGCCGCGCGGTTGATCATCGGCAACCTGTCGGGGTTCCGATCCAGCACCTCTTCTGCGGAGAGGATATGGACGGGGTCCGTCACCTCAAGTCCGATTATGCGCGTCACTGCTCTGGAGCGCGGACAGGTCCAGAGGTCTTCGGTCGAGACCTGCTCTATCCGCTCGCCACGCAGTGTCTCGACGCCGAGATCGAGCGTGCCAGCCGCCCGCGCCCGCTCGGTCTGATCGGCGATCCGGCTCATGAACTCGGCGAAGAGCGCGTTCTGCATGTGGATGGGCAGCGCCAGCACCCGGTTCAGGAAGCGTTGGATTGGTGGAAGCTCTTCGAGCAGCACGCCGTCCTGGTCGATCAGCCGCAAGGCGGTCCAATCGCAGAACTTCTCATAGCTCATGGCCCCGGCACGCCCGGCGGCCAGGTCGGCGGAATAGCCGCGCAGCGCACCCCTTGCGATCGGGCTCTCGAGATTGTCCTCCTCGCGGAACATGCCCTGCGAGCCGGTCTCGCGCTGGCCCTTGGTGAGCGCCCCCAGCTGATCGAGCCGCCGGGCGATGGTGGAGGTGAAGCGCTTCTCGCCGTGCACGTCCGAGGTGCAGACCCGGAAGAAGGGTGCTGACACTTGAGCCGAACGATGCGTGCGTCCTAGCCCCTGGATTGCCGCATCGGCCCGCCAGCCGGGCTCCAGCAGATAGTGGCGCCGCCGCTTCTGGTTCTTCGCCGTCTTTGCGGCATGATAGGACCGGCCCGTCCCGCCCGCATCGGAGAAGATGAGGATGTCCTTCTCGCCATCCATGAAGGCGCGGGTTTCCGAGGAATTGCTGTTGGCGCTGCGCTTTTCGATAAACAGGGCCCCGTCGCTGGATTTCAGGGATCGAATGGAGCGCCCGGTTACTTCGGCCACGGCCTCATCGCCGAAGGCCCAAAGGATCTGGTCGAGCGCGGCGGGAATAGGCGCAAGCGCCATCAGCTCCATCATCGCCGCATCGCGCAAGGCCTCGGCCTCGCGGGAGACGACCAGGGCACCGTTCGCATCCCGCAGCGGCTCGGCCACCATGTTTCCGTCGATCTCCACGAGCTTCTGGGCGTGGATCGGGAAAGCCTGTTCAAGATAGGACAGCACATAGTCGCGGGGCGTGAGCGCACCTTCCACCAGCTCGTCTTCGGGATCCATCGCCTCGAGGCGTCGTTTCAACAGGCTCTCGCCAGTCGAGACCACCTGGATGACGCAAGCATAGCCGTCCGCAACATCCTCTTCGATGGCGCGGATGACTGTCGGGGCTTTCATGCCCATCAGGAGGTGATTGAAGAAGCGCTGCTTGGTGCTCTCGAAGCGCGACTTCGCCGAGGCTTTCGCGGCAGAGGCGTTCGTCTGACCGGAGGCATCATTGACGCCTGTCGCGGTCAGCGCCGCTTCGAGGTTGTGGTGGATGGTCCGGAAAGCCCCGGCATAGGCATCGTAGATCTCGATCTGGGCGGGTGTGAGCGCATGTTCGAGCACGTCGTACTCAACACCGTCGAAGCTGAGCACCCGCGCGGTGTAGAACCCGAGCGTCTTCAGGTCGCGCGCCACGACTTCCATCGCAGCAACGCCCCCGGCTTCCATCGCCGAGACGAAGCTTTCGCGGCTCGGGAAGGGATATTCGGGCCCCTGGCCCCAGAGCCCGAGGCGGGAGGCATAGGCTAGGTTCTGCACGCTGGTGGCTCCCGTCGCCGAGACATAGAAGACCCGGGCCCGGGGAGCCGCGAGCTGCAGACGCAGCCCGGCGAGGCCCTGCTGGGAGGGTTTGACCCCCCTGCCCTCGTCGGACCCGGCGGCGTTCTGCATGGCATGGGCCTCGTCGAAGGCCAGCACGCCGTCGAACCCGTCGCCCATCCAGTCGAGAACCTGGCTGAGCCGGGTCCTCCCGCATTTGCCCGCCGACCGCAGCGTCGCATAGGTCACGAAAAGGATGCCGTCGCCCATCGGAATGGGTTGATCTGGCTTCCATTTGGAGAGCGGCTGGATGTCGGCGGGCGAGCCGCCGAGATCGGTCCAGTCGCGGATCGCGTCCTCGATGAGCGTGGTGGACTTCGAAATCCAAACCGCCTTGCGACGACCTGCGAGCCAGTTCACCAGGATGAGACCGGCGCATTCCCGGCCCTTGCCGCAGCCGGTACCGTCGCCAAGGAAATAGCCGAGGCGGTAGGCACACGCTTCCGGATCATCGTCGGCGCGGGTCATCCGGGTCTGGTCCTGGTCAATGGTAAACCGCCCCGGCAGGTCGCGCGCGTGGGCATCGTTCGCCATGAGGATGGTCTCGAGCTGGGCCTCGGAGAGATGGCCCTCCTCGATCAGACGGCCGGGCAGGCGCAGATCAGCGGCGGCTTCGCCGTTGGGTGCCGGAGGGGCAACCGAGGCCATGGCTATACTCTCGACCAGGGGGGTCGGATGTTCCCGGGCACCCTCAATCTCGATCCGCTGCGGACGATAGCGGGCATAGATGTCGGAGACGGGCGTGTTCTCGCGGGGGGTGTCGAGGCAGGTGAAGGCCAGCGGGATGGCGGCATGCGATTTGGGTTTGGCAGACGCCGCTTGGGCGATTGGGCGCTGACGTGCAACAGGGACACCGACCCGGCGCGACCCAGTCCGAAACTGCGCACCGGTTTGGATCGAGGGAGTGGCAGTGCGGGTTGCGGCGATATCATCGATGATTTGGCGCGCCGCGTCCAGATCGTCGACCATGGCACGGACGATCTCGATCTCCTCCTGCACCTTGTCGAAGACCATGAGCTGGGTTTCGACGGTGGTGCCGAGTTTGCGGTAAACGTGGCCCGGAATAGTGAGCGCGAGACGGGGCTTTGCGATGGCCGAGGCCCGTGCCCAATGGGCCGCGTCTCGTTTTGGCGAAAATCCCACCGGCATGATCGCCGCGAGACGTCCGCCGGGTGCCAGCCGTTTGGCAGCGCCGATCAGATGTTTCGCCGCAATGTGCTTGTCGCGCGACCGATCGACCGATGAGGCGAAGGGCGGATTCATCACGATGACACCGGGAAGCTCGGGCACCGTCAGGAGATCATCAATATGTTCGGCGTCAAAGCCGGACACCTCGCCCCCGAACACCGCCTCGAGAAGCGCCCGACGGAAGGGATCGATCTCGTTCAGCATCGGTTTGCCACCCGCGCAAACTGCAAAACCAGCCAGCGCGCCGGTCCCGGCGGAAGGTTCGAGGACGGTTTCGCCGGGGCGGATGGCGGCAGCACGGATAGCCAGCGCCGCATAGGGCAGCGGCGTCGAGAATTGCTGGAGCCGGATTTGCTCTTCGGAGCGCCGGGTCTCCGTCAGGAGCCGTGAGGCGAGCAATCTGGCCGTCGCGAGCGCGTCCGAACCGCTGTCCCGCATGATCGCCGTCACCGTGGCGGCCTGCATCAGGTCATAGGCCATGCGCCACGAACACGCGCCGCCGGCATCGCTACCGCCGAAACTCTCGCGCATGATCCGAGCGAGCGATGAGCTCTTGAGCGGTTGCTTCTCAATCTCGCTGCCGATCAGGCGAATGGCCTGCAGAAGCTGTGGTTTCGATGGGAAATCGCGTGCGAGTGCCGGGCTTCGGTTGTCCATATCGTCTGTCCTTTGAGTCAGGTTGTGGGTCCGACAGGACAGAAAGCCGCCTCAGCGCTTTCAAACGCGCGGAGGCGGCTCAAGGCTGAACAGATAGCGATGTTGCCGGCGGTCAGGAATCGTTCCCGGCGAAAAACTCGGCCAGAACCGGACTCGCCTCACTCTTCGCCGAGCCGAGGAGCTCGGACCCGGCGAGCGAGGCTTTCGACAGGCGCACGAGGCCGCCTGTCTCCTCGATGCGGTAGCAGCGACGCTTTTGCCCTCCGCGCCGGTAATGGGTGGCGGTCACGATCTGGCAGGTGCTGCCATCGGTCAGCGTTACCGGTGCGGCCAGTTTGATCTTGTCACCCTCGTCGTAGTCCGGGATCGCCGCCCAGTCGCGGCAGCGCTGACGCCAGGCATGGGCATAGCTGTCGGGATCCTTCAACTCGGAGAGCAATGCCAGAAGGCTGAGCGGCGCGCGCGACTCCACGGGCCCGGCGCTCTCCTCCATGTCCTTGTAGCCCCAGCAGCCCTCGTCATAGCGGGTGAGGAACACGGCGCCGAAGGTGATCGACCCGTCGGCATCGGTCACGTAGGTTCTGTCTTCAACCGGCGCGCCATCGATGTTGGTGAGCCTCAAAGCTGCATACCAGGTCGACCCGAGTTTGGAGGCCTTGAGCAGCACTGTCTTGCGCGTATCCGTCTCGAACGTGCAAAGCCGGGCGATTTCTGCCTTCTCGTCCGCGTAGGTTTTGACGCGGCGGTCGGTGTAGAAGAGCCAACCCACTATGCCGCCCTCCGGTCATCGATTTCGATGAGCGCATCGAGCGGCACGCGGTAAGGCAGCATCTCGTCGAAATCCTCGCAATTGCCGCTATTCTGCACGAGGGCGTGGGTGTCGGTGGCGTCCTTCAGGATCACCCGGAACGTCCCGCCGAGACCGGAGGGCACGTCGTAGGTCCCGCCGATCAGATAGTCGGCGGCGCGACGCAGGAAGACGCGGATCGTGTGGCCATCGGTCGCCAGCCGAATCGTGTCATGACCACGGTCGATGAGCATTTGCACATCATCGAGAATGTCGGTGTAGAACTGGCCGGTCAGATCGCGGAACGCCGCCTGCCGCGCCGCCATCCAGCCCGGATCGCGGAACGGGTTGATGCCCTCGGCGAAGGCATGGGTGGGATCGGCGCGTTCGGTGGTGACGATCCGCGTCGTCGTGCCATCGATGCCGTTCGAGCGCAGATGGACGCCATTGCCGACGATCAGGATCAGGGCGGGTTTGCCCACCGGCCCGTTCCAGTTGGGAAGGAAGGTGGAGCAGCCGCGCGCATGCGCGATCTGCGCCGCGACGCTCGCCGCGGTGAAGCTAAGAAGTGCCATGGGTTTTACCTGTAAGATGGAGGGAGGGGTGCGACCCGCGCCTACGTTTCGGAGCGGGCCGCCTGTAGGGTCAGGCCGCTTCTGCGACTTCGGTTTCGTCTTCGGGTTTCTCGGCTGGCTCGACACCTGCCGTCTGCATCATCGGCGGGCACCAGGCCGCGACCGCCGCCCGCTGTGCATCCGTCAGCGTGGCGAAGGGCTCGGCGAAGAGCTTGTCGCAGAATTCGACGACTTGCTTCTTGGTCGAGGAGGCCAATGTCACCGCCTCCTGCGCGAGCCCCAGTTCCTCACCGAGGATCTTCAGAAGCCAGGCCTTCTTGAAGCGATTGAAGAGCGCCGCATTCGGTGTCCAATGCGCTCGGATGTCCGGCATGATCTCGACTTCGAAGTCATGCATCAAGCTATCCCGCTGCCGGTCCCGTGAGAAGCAGGATTGTGTGGTTGCCGCCGTGGCATAGGCCACGAGTTTGGCCTTCTCGCCCGCATCGAGCGCCCGGAAGAGCGCGAACTGGTCTGCAGGGGATTTCGCGTCATCGGCCCAGGAGAGGTCGAGTGCGTCATGGGCCTCGGCCACCTGTTCAAGCGAGGTGCCGTCGATCTCGTCCATCTTGGCGTGGGTACGATACTCCTGGCGCGCATCGACCTTGATCGCTTGGGTGACGCCCAAACCGCTGGTCAGCACATCCGTGACCAATTTGAAGAGCGTGAGGTCGAGCGTCGCCTCTGGATGCATCGCCATGGCCGCGCCGAGCGCCATCGCCCGCTCGGTCTTCAGGTCCTCGGTGAGCGAGGCGGGATAGGTGATCTGATCGCCGTCTACGGCGCCCCTGTCGCTCGGTGCGCCGGTGCCTTTGCCAGACCGCTCCGCCTTGTCTTCAGGGCGCACCATCCCGACATGCAGGGAGATCTTGCCATGCGACCAGGAGGCGATCACGCCGGAGCGCGAAAGATCCTCGGTGCCATAGGCCTCCTGTAGGTCCCGCGCCTCAGCTTCCAGCGCGTCCACGCGTTCGTAGAGTTCATTGTACGCCTCTTCCTCGAGCTCTTCGTTCTCCATCTCGTGTTCGAGTTTCTCGAGTTCGGCGGCAATCTCATCGACACGCTTCTGGCCCTTCTCATCGGGCTCGACTGGACCCGGATAGACACGGCCATAGTCCGCCATGGCGGCATAGTCGTACTGGATGACCGCATCGGCCCAGGCAAAGCCGATCTCTGCCCGCGCCTCTTCGGCGGCGGCGGCGAGTTTTTCGAGCAGGATCGTTTCGACCAGCGCGGAATCCTCCAGCACGGAATGCTCGTCCAGGAGATCGGCCGCGATGGCGCCGCCACGCGCCTCGTAGTCCTTCCGCACGAAGGCGCCGATATCGTCGCTGACCTGCACACCGCGGGACTTCAGCGCGTTGCGGACGGTATGGGCCTGGACATAGTTGTCCTCCCTGGTGAGCGCCTCGAAGACCTCGCGTTGCACCTCCTGGCTCGGGTGATCGGCGAAGGCTTTCATCGTGTCGAGGGTGATCGATTTGGCGCGGGCCGCGGCACGGATGTCGGGATGGATGAGCCCGTAGCGCAGCCTGCCTTTGACGGCGGCGACGGTTGTGCCGAAGGTCTTGGCAATCGTCTCGGGAGTCTGGCCGTCGACCTCCATCATCCGCGCGAAGGCCTCGAACTCGTCGATGGCGTTCATCGGCGCCTGGGTGATGTTCTCGGCGAGCGACAGCGCGGTGGTCACATCGCAATCGTCAGGGACCAAACGGCAGTCGATCTTGGTGCGGTTCGTGAACCCTTTGGCGGTTTTGTCGGCGACCAGCTCCAGAAGCGCCGCATGGCGCCGGCCACCGGCGAGCACCCCGAACTTGCCACCGATCTTCTGAACGAGCAGCGGCTGAAGAAGGCCCAGAACGGCGATGCTGGCCTTGAGATGCGCGATATTCTCCGAGGCATAGGTCTCGGGGGAATTGGTCCGTACGTTCGCGGGATGCGGGCAGAGGTCGCCGATGGCGACGGTGGTAGTTTTGAATGTGTGAGTCATGACATGTCCTTCTCGACGTGTTTGAGAGGGCCGCGCGGGTCTTCGCGCAACCAATCCCCGGATCCGGGAACCAACAGGACAAGAGGCCCACTTTCCCTTTCGGAGGGTCAGCGGGCCTGTCGGTGATGGAAGGTTGGGGTGCGGCCCGCCCTACCAGTCGCGCGCCATCATGACGGTCAGCACGCGCATGGTCGTCTCGGGATTGTCGGGTGCCTCGGCGCCATAGCGGAAGTCAGAGCTGGCCTCGTAGAGATCCAGCTTCCAGAATACGGTTTCGCCCCGGATCGTCACGGCCCCGAAGTCGTACCAGCCTTCCGGATCATTGTCCGGCTCGAATGTATCGAACGCACCGGTGGCCTGGACGGCCTCTGTGACGAAGCCATCGCCTGCCTCGATCAGGGACTGGGTCACGACGAGGCGGCCCTGGATCTGCTGATCCGGGGTGATGCCAAGGCAGGCAAACCTGCGGAAAGCGTCGTTCTGGGATGCGATGACAGCCGCGTTCGGACGCGAATAGTCTGCGGGTTCAGGATGGCTCATGGGTCTGTCCTTTCGGGATGGGTTGAAACCACCAAACCCAAAGCCAGTTTTTCCTTTCACCACGCCCTACCAGCCCGGACAGCCCCGGCCTCAAGCGGCCTGTTCCCCCTGCCCCGCCTCCGACGCGGCGACGAGATAGTCACAGGCACGCTGCGCGTCCGCCGCATGTTTGAAGATCGCCCGCTTGTCAGACCGGAGCACGCGGACCCAGTTGTCGAGATAGGCCGCGTTCAGCTCCAGCGTATGCGCGGAGAACCCCAGCTTCTGACCCAAGAACACCGTGCAGAGCTCGGCCACAATCTCTTCCCGTGCGTAGGCGGTGTTGCCGAACCGCGCATCGCCATAGCTGCGGTTTAACCGATGCCGGGGTTTCGTCCAGTGGCCCAGCTCATGACCCCAGACGGCGTAGAAATTCCGCGGGTTCTCGAAGAGCTCGATCGGGGGCATGTAAATCTTGTCGAGATTCGGGACGTAACATGCTTCCCGACCAGAGAAGCTGACATTGGCACCGATTGCCTCGAAGAAGCTCTGCATATGCGGGATCGGTGCGCGTTCGGGATGAACTTCCGGTTCGGCCGCAGCGGGATGGAAGCGAGGGTCCAACCCCTCGATCTGATCGGCGTTGAAGACGCGGTAGGATTTCATGAAGGGGATGGTTTTGGGATCTTCGGTTTCCGCCTGGTCGCCGTGGGCGCTTTCGGCCTGCTCGCGCTCGGCCGTCCCGTAGTAGACGACCACCGACGATTTCGAGCCCTTGATGACTTTCGCATCGAGCTCGTTCGCCTGCCTCAACGTCATCCAGTAAGGCGAGGCGTATCCGGCCATCATGGTGCGCATAGTCAACAGGAAGTTATTGACGCCCTGGTAGGGTTCGCCGTTCAGGCGGAGCGGCACGGAACTGCCGCCGACCGTCCATGGCTTGCGCCAGGGCAGCACGCCCCGGTCAATGATGTCGATGAGTTCGTTGGTGATCGACGCTGCAGCGTCGAACTTGCGTTTGCTAGACTTGGACATGAAATATCTCCGATGTTTGGGGAGCGTGCGGCAGCCGCGCGCGGATCGGACAAGGGTGGTGAGCGACGCCGCGCGGGGGTACGGGTGCTGTCCGCATTCCCGCCAGACCCATCACTCCACCTCCGGATCCGACTTTCTCAAGGCCTGCTTTGACTTTCCGGAACCCGGTCATCCCGTGGTTGGATCGACCGTCAGAACGCGGACCGCCCGCCAGGAACCCGTCCTGATGCACCAACAGGAAGCCTTTCAGTGCGACGTAAGCGCTTCCCGCACACTTCGGCGGTGTCTCAGGGCAAAACCTGCTGATGGCGGGCAGATCGGGTTGCGGTGTCGGGCCGAAACCTTAGAAGGGCAGACGCGCGGGGCGCGTGCTATCTCGCGTGCGGCCCGGAACCGCTTCCCACCCTTAAACTCCCGGAGTATTTCAATGATCCGCCATGTAGTATTCTTCACTGTCCCAATCGACGGCAACCTCGACGCGGTTCGGAAGGGATTGCAGATCCTGACGCGGATTCCCCATGCGAAGCACCTCGAGATCGCTCTGAACCGAAAGACGGATCCGGCCAGCAAGGAAGTCGATGTTGTCGTCTACGGAGAGTTCGTGGATGACGCGGCGCTGGCCGCCTACAAGGCGCACGAGATCTACGCCGAATCCATCCGGCGCGTGAAACCCCTCCGCGAGATGCGCTTCGCGGTGGACTACGACACCTCTCAGGCCTTCGTAACGGCCGATGAAGAGGCCTGACCCCTCGAGGGTACCAGTAGAGGCCAAATCGGACGCTCACCGCCTCCTGCTGCGCGACGATTGGGCAGGCACCGAGATGCGGTTCACCGCACCTCGCGAGTTTATCTACGCCGACCATGTTGACGAGATGCCACGGGCCTTGGACCGCATGGAACGCGTGCGGACCGCGGGCCAATGGTGCGCGGGCTACGTGAGCTACGAGACAGGCTGTGGCCTTGATCCGCGCAATACAGTCCCTGCGCGCTGGAGGGACGTCCGCGTGACATCGACTGCGGGGCCATCGAATTCATAGATCCTTCTGGCCTGGTGCGCGGCAATGTCTCCATCCGTCCGCAACCTCGCCTTCCAAAAGGGCGATGAGGCCATTTTCAAAGTGTGAGGCGGCATCCTGTTCGATTCCGAGGTTCGCTCGGAATACGACGAATGCCTGCTGAAAGCCCGCTTCGCCTCTGGACCGGATCCAAAGTCTTGCCTGCGCACCGACGTCTGAGCCCATAATCGTATGACGGTGGCTTTCGGCACATGTTAGCGTGCGTCATTCAAATAAGACACCCCGCACACTTGCCCTTAGGTAAGTCGACCCGTAAACACCTCCCAGCCGACACCACCCGCGTGCGGTCGCGCCCTCCGCGGCGGCCCGAAATAACCTCAGGAACTCCGCTCTTGCTCGACCAGATCGCGCTGCGCGCCGAACTCGCCGATCACTACGATCTCGCCCCTTCAACCGACATCGCGCTGGCAAATGCTGACATTTTTGCCCGGATGGACCGTGTCGTGACGCCCCCCGACTGGGCGATCTATGCGCCCTATGTCGCGGCGATCAACAAGCTCAAGAAAGAGCGGAACGCTGTCATTCTGGCGCATAACTACATGACGCCGGAGATTTACCACGGCATCGCAGATGTGGTTGGTGACAGCCTGCAACTGGCGATCGAGGCGACCAAGGTCGAAGTCGATGTGATCGTCCAGTGCGGTGTGCATTTCATGGCCGAGACGTCCAAGATCCTGAACCCCTCCAAGACGGTGCTGATCCCCGACATGGAAGCGGGATGTTCGCTGGCCGAAAGCATCACCGCCGAGGGCATCGCCCAGATGCGCGCGCAGTACCCCGGTGCGCCCGTTGTCACCTATGTGAACACAACGGCCGAAGTGAAGGCCGCGTCCGACATCTGCTGTACCTCTTCCAACGCGGTGCAGATCGTGCGCGGGCTGGACAGCGACACGGTCATCATGACGCCCGACAAATATCTGGCACAGAACATCGCCAATCTTGTGCCGGAAAAGAACATTGTCTGGTGGGACGGGGCCTGCATCGTGCACGAACAATACACCGCACAGGACCTGAAGGATTTCCGCGAATGGAACCCCGGCACGCGCATCATCGCGCATCCCGAATGCCCGCCTGACGTGGTGGCCGAGGCGGATTTTTCCGGCTCGACCAGCGGGATCATCGACTATGTGACGCAGCAACGGCCGGAAAAGGCGATGCTGGTGACCGAATGCTCCATGGCCTCCAACATCTCGGACGCGCTGCCGGATGTCGATTTCGTCGGCCCGTGCAACATGTGCCCCTACATGAAGAAGATCACGCTGGAAAAGGTGCTGTGGTCGCTCCACACGATGGAAGGCGCGGTCGAGATTGACCCACAGGTCGCCGACAAGGCCCGTGTTGCCGTGCAGCGCATGATCGACCTCTCTGCCAAGATGGCCGGCTAGGGCGATGTCCCCGATCGAAACGGGTCGCGTCATTATCGTGGGCGCAGGGCTAGCGGCGCAATATGCCGCGCTGAAACTGGCCCCGCGTCCCGTGCTGATGATCTCTCCCGAGGCATTGGGAACCGGCGCCTCCTCGGCCTGGGCGCAGGGCGGCGTGGCGGCGGCGATGGACCCGGCGGACAGCGCCGATGCCCATGCCCGCGATACCGTCACTGCCGGTGCGGGCACCGTCGATCCGGGTGTGGCGGCGTCGGTCACAGCCGAGGCGCGCGATCACATCCTTGACCTGATCGGTCTGGGCACCCCCTTTGATCGCACCGCAAACGGCGGCTATGTGCTGTCGCGCGAGGCGGCGCATAGTTTCGCCCGTGTAGTGCGTGTGCAGGGCGATCAGGCCGGGGCCGAGATCATGCGCGCCCTGACGGCACAGGTGCGCGAATCCGACCATATCCAAGTGCTCGAAGGCGTGATGGCCACGGGGCTTGAGGTCTCGGGCGGCCGTGTCACCGGCCTGGCCGTCGCCCACTGTGATCAGGGGCAAAGCGCCAGCGTCACCCTGCGCGGCACCGCCGTGTTGCTGGCCGGGGGCGGATCGGGCGGGCTTTATGCCCTCACGACCAACCCGCCGCGCATTCGGGGTCAGGTGATCGGCATGGCCGCCCGCGCGGGCGCGCAGATCGCCGACGCGGAATTCGTGCAGTTCCACCCGACGGCCATGGCCTGCGGGCTGGACCCTGCCCCGCTGGCGACCGAGGCATTGCGCGGCGAAGGGGCCACGCTGGTCAACCGACGGGGCGAGCGCTTCATGCTGGACGCTCACCCCAACGCCGAACTGGCCCCGCGCGACATCGTCGCCCGCGCAGTCTATGCCCAGACGCAGGCAGGGCTGGCCCCGGCACTGGACACCCGCACCGCCCTTGGCGCAAAGATCCTCAGCGTTTTCCCAGCCGTCGCCGCCGCCTGCCAGCAGGCCGGGCTGGACCCGGTGACCCAAGTGATCCCCGTGGCCGCCGCCGCGCATTACCACATGGGCGGCGTGGCGACGGATGCAGACGGGGCCAGCACCCTGCCCGGCCTTTGGGCCTGTGGAGAGGTCGCCTCGACCGGGTTGCATGGCGCGAACCGTCTGGCCTCGAACGGGCTGCTCGAGGCGCTGGTCTATGGCCGCCGCTGTGCGCTGGCGATCGACGCGGCCCTGCCCGCGCCCACGGTTGCCGCACCCGTCACCCTGCCCGACCTTCCCGCCGCCGAAACGCCCGACCCCGCGCTGGTCGCCCGGCTGCGACAGGCGATGACCGATGGCGCGGGCGTGATCCGTACCGCAGATGGCCTGAACCGGACGCTGACCGAGATCGCCGCGATCGAAGCCGCGCAACCCGCTTGCGACGCGCTTCTCAACATGACGGCCACCGCCACGCTGATCGCCGCCGCCGCGCTGTTGCGCCGCGAAAGCCGGGGCGCGCATTTCCGGTCGGACTTTCCCCACCCCGATGGCGCAACCGGCATACGGTCGCTGATGACCCTGACCGACGCGTTGGCGATCCGCGCGACCATGACCCGAAAGGAACCGGCATGAACCAGAGCGCAACAATGCCCCCCCTGCCCGACCTGATCCTTGAACCGCTGGTCCGCGCCGCGCTGATCGAGGATCTGGGCACCTACGGCGACATCACCACCCGCACCGTCATTCCTGCCGGCACCACCTATGCCGCGCGGCTGAATGCCCGCGAACCGGGCGTGGTTTCGGGTCTGCAAATGGCCGCGCTTGCGTTCCGGCTGGTCGATCCCGCGCTGCAGATCACCACGCACAAGGTCGATGGCGACGTGATCGCGCCGGGCGACCTGCTGATGGAGATCACGGGCGACGCGGCCTCGATCCTGTCGGGCGAACGGGTCGCGCTGAACTTTGCCGGGCGCATGTCCGGCATCGCCACGCTGACCGACGCCTTCGTGGCCGAAACGCGCGGCACCGACGCCCGCGTGACCTGCACCCGAAAGACGACCCCCGGCCTGCGTATCGTGGAAAAACAGGCCGTTCTGCATGGCGGCGGGTTCAACCATCGCTTCGGCCTGTCCGACGCGATCCTGATCAAGGACAACCACATCGCGGCCGCCGGTGGCATCCGCCCCGTGCTGCAATCGGTCAAGGCGCGGGCATCCCACATGATCCGCTGCGAGATCGAGGTCGACCGCCTGGACCAGCTGGCCGAGGTCCTGGACGAGGGTGGCGCAGACGTTGTTCTGCTGGACAACATGGACACGTCAATGCTGGCGAAGGCGGTGGACATGACCGCCCGTCAGGTGGTGCTGGAGGCCTCGGGCAACATGAAGCTGGACCGCATCGCCGAGGTCGCGGCGACGGGCGTGGACTATATTTCCTCTGGCGCACTGACCCATTCGGCGCAGGTCCTGGACCTTGGGCTGGACTTCTGAATCGGCAATCTACCGCGCACAGATATGACTTTTTCGTATATACAAACGCAATATTATTGCGCTGCACTTGCGAAAAGAGCCCCAAGCAGGTATCCCCTCGGAAGCCTGTCTGAGGAGGACCGACATGAGCCAATCCGCCCCGCAACGCAGCCTGACCGCGTCCGACATTCGTGCGCGCAAGGGGGCCGATCCGCTGGTCTGCCTGACGGCCTATACGACCCCCGTGGCCCAGCTGGCAGATGCGGACTGTGATCTGGTTCTGGTCGGTGACAGCGTCGGCATGGTGCTGCACGGGCTGCCCTCGACCCTTGATGTCACGATGGAGATGATGGTCATGCACGGCCGCGCCGTCGCCCGCGGGCTGAACCGCGCGCTGATGGTCGTCGACATGCCCTTTGGCAGTTACGAGGAAAGCCCGGCCCAGGCCTTCCGCAACGCCGCGCGGCTGATGGCCGAAACCGGGGCCGGTGCGGTCAAGCTGGAAGGTGGCGCGCATATGGAAGACACGATCCGTTTCATCGTCGAACGCGGCATCCCGGTCATGGCGCATATCGGTCTGACACCTCAGGCGGTGAACGCGCTTGGCGGCTACAAGGTGCAGGGGCGCGGCGCGGATGCGGACCGGATCCTGGAAGACGTCCGTGCGGTGACCCGCGCCGGGGCGTTCTCGGTCGTGCTGGAAAAGGTGCCCGCCGCTCTGGCGGATCAGATCACCGCGGGTATCGACATTCCCACGGTCGGCATCGGGGCCTCTTCAGGCTGTGACGGACAGATCCTGGTGATCGACGACATGCTGGGCCTTTTCGATGCCTTCAAGCCGAAGTTCGTCAAGCGCTATGGCGATCTTGCCAGCGACGCCCGCACCGCCATCCGCACCTACGCCCAGGAGGTTCGCGCACGCAGCTTCCCGGCCCCCGAACATGTCTTTTCGCAGGAGGAACCAGGCACATGAAGATCATCCGCACCAAGGCCGAGCTGCGCGCCCTCACGCAAAGCTGGCGTCGCGCCGGGGACAGCATCGGCGTGGTGCCGACCATGGGCGCGCTGCATGCCGGTCATCTGAGCCTGGTCGACCGCGCCTGCGACGAGAATGACCGCGTGATCGTGACGCTTTTCGTGAACCCCAGGCAGTTCAACAGCCCCGAGGATCTTGCGAAATACCCCCGGACCGAAGACAGCGATGCCGAAAAGCTGACGCCCTATGGCGCGGATGTCCTTTATGTGCCCGACGGCCCGCAGATGTATCCCGACGGCTTTGCCACGACGATTTCGGTGACCGGTGTCAGCGCGGGCCTGTGCGGCGGGGCGCGGCCCGGGCATTTCGACGGCGTGGCCACGGTGGTGACCAAGCTTTTCCTGCAATGCGATGCCGACCGCGCGTATTTCGGTGAAAAGGATTACCAGCAACTTCAGGTGGTGATCCGGCTGGCCGAGGATCTGGATCTGAAGACCGAGATCGTCGGCTGTCCGACCGTGCGCGAGGACGACGGCCTCGCCATGTCGTCGCGCAACCTCCGGCTCGGGCCCGGGCCACGCGAAATTGCGCCGGTGATCGCCCAGGTCCTGGACGACGCCGCGCGTGTCATCTCCCGCGGCGGACAAGTCGCGCAGGCCCTCGATAACGCCAGGGCGGCGCTGCTCACTGCCGGGTTCGACACGATCGACTACCTGGAGTTGCGCAGCGATCCCGACCTCAAGCTGATGAACAGGGCAGACCGCCCCGGTCGCCTCTTCCTGGCCGCCTGGCTCGATGGCGTGCGCCTGATCGACAATGTCCCTGTCGCGGGTCTCGCAAGCGTCCCGGCTCCCGAAGATCACCCGCTCGAGCCGGCCTGACCCGGGCCGCCGCCTCTCAGTCCTGGGCTCGCAAACCGGACCGCGCGAGGGCGGCGATGAGATCCGTCCTGGTGACGATGCCGACGATCCGGCCCTTTTCAAGGACCGGCACCGCATCGACATCACCATCGGCCATCATCGGCAGGAGCACTCCGACCGGAGTCGCCGGTACCGCCCGAGGCCCGGCGACGCTCATGATGTCCTTGGCTCGGACCGGCTGCGTACGATCCTGGTCGATCAGGCGCCGAAACGCCGCGAGATAGCCACGGTCGAGCCGAAGCGCATCCTCGCGCGCTCGGTCGATCAGGTGAATCTGGAAGATCACGCCAAGATAATGCCCCTCGACCCCGGTCACCGGAAGCGATGTGAAGCGATGATGTCTGAACAGGTCCGCAATCTTTGACAGCGGAGTGTCTGGGCCAATGGTCACCAGATTACGCGACATGACGTCGGTCGCGAGAAGCGGACCTGTCCGGTGCGCGGCGGCCTGCAACTCGGCCGCGCCGATCAACCGCGCCAGGTCTTCGACACCCAGATTGAACGACTGGCGATACCGGTCCAGCAGCTCTTTCAGTTCTTCTCGGGACAGCCCGATGCGCTTGGCGGGATCGGGATCTTCGGTGCGGTGGCGACTTGGCTCATCGAACTGGCGGAATGGATATCTGCGCCCCGTGAGCCGGGCGTAGATCGCAGCACAGACGACCAGCGCGAGGGTGCCTGTGGCGACGGGCGCGGTCGCGAACCAGAGTCCAAGTCGCTCGACCGCCTCCGGGCTCATCGCCGCTGTCATGGCGACCGCACCCGCCGGGGGATGGATCGCGCGACACAGGATGCCGACCGTAATCGTCAGCCCGACCGCAAGGGCGATCCGCAGGACAGGGTCAGCGACCGCGGAACAGACCACCACACCGACCAGTGCCGCGAGAGTGTTGCCCACCACCGCCGACCACGGCTGCGCCAACGGGCTGTTGGGCATTGCGAACAGCAGAACCGACGTCGCACCGAACGGGGCAATCAGGTAAAGGCCGAGCGTCAGGTCGACCACGGGCGACAACAGGAATGCGCCCGTCACCCCAAGCCCGATCAGGGCGCCGATCCCGGCGCGAAGGGCCTCGGCTGGCGAGGGGCGGCCAATAACCGGGCCAAGCGAACGGAACAGGGACTCCATGACTGCTGCCTTGTCTGTTTTGCCTAAAGTTTCAGCAAGCGACGGCAGGCGCAAGCACATCCGCCCGGCATTGAACCGGGCGCTCAGCCTGATAAGCTGCCGCTCACCTAGGGGTGTCCCGACAAGGGGCTGAGATATCGCTGGCGATTGCAGCGCGGTGACCCTTTGAACCTGATCCGGATCATGCCGGCGAAGGGACAGGATCGCAGCGCTCTCTTGCCCTTGCCGGCCTCAGCATGACGAGGCCGCCTTGCCATATCAACCGACAGACCCACGCCCGATCCCGGCGGCCATCGCCGTAGTCGTGCGCGACACCCAGGTGCTTCTCGTGCGTCGCGCCAATCCGCCCGATGCGGGCCTTTGGGGATTTCCCGGCGGCAGGATTGACCCGGGCGAACCCCTGTTCGACGCAGCCATCCGCGAACTGGCCGAGGAGACCGGCGTTTCCGCAGACCCGCTGCGGGTGATCACGGCGCTCGACGCCTTTGATCACGACGGCACCGGCACCTTGCGCCGCCATTTCATCCTGGTCGCCGTCCTGTGCCGCTGGACCGCCGGAGACCCGATTGCCGCAGATGACGCGCTCGAGGCCCGCTGGATCGAGATCACGGCGCTGAAGGAAGGCCACCTCGCGCTCAGCCGCGATGTGGCCGAGCTTGCGGATCACGCGGCCGCCCTGATGGCAGAGGTGCCGGCATGATCCCCAATGTTCTGAGCATTGCAGGCACCGATCCCTCGGGCGGCGCGGGTATTCAGGCCGATATCAAGACCTTCTCCGCGCTTGGCACCTATGCCTGTTCGGTCGTCATCGCCGTGGTTGCGCAGAACACCTGCGGCGTGCGGTCGTTTCAGGCGCTCGATCCCGCTTTCGTGGCCGACCAGATCGACGCGGTCTTCGACGACGTGCGCATCGACGCGGTGAAGATCGGCATGATCGCCAACGCCGGGATCGCCCGCGCGGTGTCCGACCGGCTGCGCCATCACGCGGCGCGCAACATCGTGCTGGACCCGGTGATGGTGGCGAAAAGCGGTCATGCCCTTCTGGACCCGCCGGCGGTTTCGGCACTGCGCGAGGCGCTGGTGCCTCTGGCAGCAGTCATCACACCGAACCTGCCCGAGGCCGCCGTCCTGCTGAACCGTCCCGACGACTGGACCGCCGTGACCATGACCGCCGCCCTGCCTGAACTCCTGTCTCTCGGGTCC
The DNA here is from genome assembly GCF_016774595.1 of Maritimibacter sp. Classification (NCBI taxonomy): domain Bacteria; kingdom Pseudomonadati; phylum Pseudomonadota; class Alphaproteobacteria; order Rhodobacterales; family Roseobacteraceae; genus Maritimibacter; species Maritimibacter sp. The sequence continues at coordinate 25,937 of NZ_JACBWT010000003.1, read as the reverse complement.
GACTACGTTCTGCTCAAGGGCGGGCACCTGTCGGGCGCGGACAGTACCGACCTGCTGGCCGGCCCCGAAGGTACGCAGACGCTGCGCGCGCCCCGTATCACCACGACCAACGATCACGGCACGGGCTGTACCTTGTCCTCGGCCATTGCCGCGCTGTTGCCCTATCACGACATGCCCGGGGCCGTGACCCGCGCCAAGGCTTATCTGCATGCCGCGCTGGCCCAAAGCGATGCACTGGACGTGGGTCACGGACACGGGCCGGTGCATCATTTCCACGCACTCTGGGCGTCAGACGGTTAGCGCGTCGATCCTGTCCCTCAGGGCGCGGGCGGCGGCCTTGGGGTCGGGCTGGCCGCAGATGGCAGAAACCACGGCGACGCCCTGCGCCCCGGCCTTTAAAGCCTGTGCCACGTGGTGGGCTTTCAACCCGCCGATCGCCACGGCGGGCACGGGGCTTGCTGCGACCTGCGCTGCCAGCCCTTCAAAGCCTACGGGGGCCTTGTGATCCAGCTTGGACGGCGTGGCAAAGACCGGCCCCGCCCCGATGTAATCGACCAGCGCCGGATCTACGGCGGCGGCCAGCGCGGGGGTCTCGACCGACAGACCCAGCACCATCGCCGCGCCGATCCGCGCCCGCGCCTCCTCGACCGCCATATCGCCCTGCCCGATGTGCAGCCCGTCGGCACCGATGGCAATCGCGGCCTCCACGTCGTCGTTCATGATCAGCGCCGTACCGGTCGCGGCCAGCGCGGCTTTCAGCGCGCGCCCCGTCTCGATCATCCGCGTGGTGTCTGCCGCCTTGTCGCGCAGTTGCACCACCGTCGCCCCACCCGCCACGGCAGCGCGGGCGGTTTCCACCATGCCGACCCCGGCGCAGAGGCCGGGATCGAGCACGAGGTAGAGCGACAGGTCCGGGCAGCGCCTCACGCGGCCACCGCCGCGTCATGGATCACCGCCCGCGACAGCGCTTCGGGCGTCACAGCGGCCAGCGCGTCCAGAAACCGCGGCGCAAAGCTGCCCGGCCCCGAGGCCCCCTCCTGCGCCCGTTCGCCCGCCACGGCGAAATGCGCCAGCGCGCCCACGGCGGCGTCGAAGGCGTCATCGGCCACCGCCGCATAGGCCCCGCAGAGACAGGTCAGCGAACAGCCAAGCGCGGTGTTCATGGGCATGTAGGGCGAGCCACCCTCGATCCTCACCGCGCGAATGCCGTCGGTCACGTAGTCGACCGCGCCGGTCACGGCGACCACCGCGCCGCTGGAGCGCGCCACCCGCCGCGCGCCCTTCTCCGCCATCTCGACGGCATCGCGCCCGTCGACTCCCTGCCCGTGGCTGGCCTCGCCCGCCAGCGACAGAATCTCCGAGGCATTCCCCCGGATAATCGTCGGGCGTTCGGCCACCAGCGCCTGCACCACCTCGCGGCGATAGCGTGTCGCCTGGCAGGCCACCGGGTCCAACACCCAGGGTCGCCCGGCCTGCTGTGCCCCCCGGATTGCAGCCCGCATCCCCGCCACGAAGGGCGGCGACAGGGTGCCGATATTCACCGTCACCGCACCTGCGATGCCGGCAAACTCCTCGGCCTCTTCGGCGGCGGACACCATCGCAGGGCTGGCCCCTGCGGCGACCATTACGTTGGCCGCGATGTTCATCGCGACGTAGTTGGTGATGCATTGCACCAGCGGCGGCGCGGCGCGCAGGGTGGTCAGAAGGTTTGCGGCTGTCTGGCTCATTTCACGTCCCCCAGCGGGATATACAGGTCTCCGCCCTCGCGGAACTTCTCTGCCATGCGCGCCATTCCGTTCTTCTGTGCCTCCGCGCGGATGTCGTGGCTGATCCGCATCGAGCAGAACTTCGGCCCGCACATAGAACAGAAATGCGCGACCTTGTGGGCCTCCTTTGGCAGCGTTTCGTCATGCATCGAACGGGCGGTTTCGGGATCGAGCGAGAGGTTGAACTGGTCTTCCCAGCGGAACTCGAACCGCGCCCGCGACAAGGCATCGTCGCGGATCTGCGCCGCTGGGTGGCCCTTGGCCAGGTCCGCCGCATGGGCCGCGATCTTGTAGGTGATGACGCCGACCTTCACGTCGTCGCGGTCGGGCAGCCCAAGGTGCTCCTTGGGCGTCACGTAGCAGAGCATCGCCGTGCCGAACCACCCGATCATGGCCGCGCCGATGCCGGAGGTGATGTGGTCGTAGCCCGGCGCGATGTCGGTCGTGAGCGGCCCGAGCGTGTAGAACGGTGCCTCGCCGCAGACCTCGAGCTGCTTGTCCATGTTGGGCTTGATCTTGTGCATGGGCACGTGGCCCGGCCCTTCGATCATGACCTGACAGTCGCGCGCCCAGGCGATCTGCGTCAGCTCGCCCAGCGTCTCGAGTTCCGCGAACTGGGCCTCGTCATTGGCATCCGCGATTGAGCCGGGCCGCAGCCCGTCGCCAAGCGAGAAAGACACGTCATAGGCGCGCGCGATCTCGCAGATATCGTCGAAATGCTCGTAGAGGAAGCTTTCGCGGTGATGATGCAGGCACCACTTTGCCATGATCGAGCCCCCGCGCGAGACGATCCCGGTCACCCGGTTCACCGTCATCGGGATCATGTGCAGCCTGACGCCCGCGTGGATCGTGAAATAGTCCACCCCCTGCTCGGCCTGCTCGATCAGCGTGTCGCGGAAGACTTCCCAGGTCAGATCTTCGGCAATGCCGCCGACCTTTTCCAGCGCCTGGTACAGCGGCACCGTCCCGATCGGCACCGGAGAGTTGCGCAGGATCCAGTCGCGGATGTTGTGAATGTTGCGCCCAGTCGACAGGTCCATGACCGTGTCGGCGCCCCATCTCGTCGCCCAGACCATCTTCTCGACTTCCTCGGCCATCGACGAGGTCACGGCCGAATTGCCGATATTGGCGTTGATCTTCACGAGGAAGTTGCGCCCGATCGCCATGGGTTCGGCCTCGGGGTGGTTGATGTTGGCGGGGATGATCGCCCGGCCCATGGCGATTTCATCGCGGACGAATTCCGGTGTGATGAAATCCGGGATCGCCGCGCCAAAGCTTTCGCCGTCGCGGGTCAGTTTCTCGGACTGAGCCTTGCGGCCGAGGTTTTCCCGGATTGCCACGAATTCCATTTCCGGCGTGACGATCCCGGCGCGGGCATAGGCCATCTGGGTCACGGCCCGCCCCCCGGTTGCCCGGCGCGGCGCATTGCGCACGGGGAATTCCGGCACCAGCCGCGCGCCTTCGGCGAACCCGTTGTCGGCGGGGGTAGTGTCGCGGCCCTCGTAAGTCTCAGTATCGCCTCGGGCGGCGATCCAGCCCTCGCGCAGGCGCGGAAGTCCGCGGTCGATGGCGATCTCGGCATCCGGGTCCGTATAGGGGCCGGAGCTGTCATATACGGTGACGGGTGGCTCGCCTGCCGTTGGGTGCAGGTCGATCTCGCGCATGGGCACGCGGATATCGGGGTGACGCTCGCCCGCGTGCCAGACGCGGCGCGAGGCGGGCAGCGGGCCCGTGGTGACGGTTGGGGTCAGGTCTTTCATCGGTCGGAGCCTCCATAGCTCAAAGCGTTGGAGACCCAGTTCCGCGTCGAATGGGATTGCCGGTATGGTTTTTGCCCCCACATGCCTGACATGATCGGGGCCCACGCGGCCAGTGCACCATCCCTACGCCAGTTTGAACTGGATCAGGTTCATCGGGTCACTGCGCTGCACGGGTGCCAGCAGTATCTCAGCCTCTTGTCGAGACCCCCCGGGTGAGTGCCCGCAGGCTGTTCTGGGCGCGCGCAAATGTCAACGCACGATAAGAGGGGCCATTATCGTTACCGCTCCGGTAGGCGATTTCGGAGCGCTGAACCGCCTGTGTTGAACTGGCTGAACCCCACCAAAGGAGTTCAGCATGCCCCACCTCGATCACACCGCTTTCGTCAATGCCTGCCGCGATGAGCGCGGCGTCGGACATCACACGCTTCGGGCCTATGCCCAGGATCTGCGCACCTTCGTCCTCTTCACCGAGGCCCACCGTCTCAGCGACCCGCTGTCGAAAGACGACATCCTCGCCTACCACCGCCATCTGCGCGACGCGTTGGGTGCCAAGCCCGCGACTATCGAGCGGCGGCTCGTGACGCTCAAGTCGTACTTCGCCTGGCGCGAAGATCGGAACAGCGCCCTGCCCTCCCCATTTGCCGATGTCCGCATCTCCGTAAGGATCCCGCGACGCCTGCCGCGTCCGATCGATCGCGACACCCTCAGAGCGGTTCTCCAAGCCGGTGACGGCCCAATCGCCCCGCGGTCGGAGCCGGGCGAGCATGGCGCAACACGGGCCTCTGAGATTGCCGTCACGCTCCTGATCATCAAGCTGCTGATCGTGACCGGGCTACGGATCAGCGAGCTGACCAATGTAAGAGTCCGCGACGTCTCGCCGGGCGGAAGCCAGATCCTCGTAAATGGCAAAGGCGGCAAGGAACGGATCGTCTTCGTGCCGAACCGCCACTTACAGGAAGAGCTCAGGCACTTCCTCGAGGCTCGCTACGCGCAAGGTGGCTCTTCCGCGCCGCTGTTCTTGAACACCGAAGGCCGTCGGCTCCGCTCGGCCACGTTCCGCAAGCGGCTGCGGGCGTTGTCCAGGCGCCTCGGGATCGAGCCGCACTTGACCCCGCACCGGTTCCGGCACTCAGCCGCGACGCTGCTGATCGAGGAAGGTATCGATATCCGGATGGTCCAGGCCTTGCTCGGGCACGCCAGCCTCAGGACCACCGAGATCTATGTGAGGGTTTCGAACCATGCCCTAAGGCGCGCGCTTGAGCGGGTCGATGTGCTGAGCGAACTTTGGCAGTGACGGCCCTTACCGCACCTTCAATCGCCAAGGCTGATGCTGCGGTGCAGCCCGCCAAAGCGGACGTTGAACCTCTGTCTGCTATGATGAGATCAACTATGAACTTGTGTCTGTTCATAAAAACCCCAGACGGTTACATATCAGTTTCAAGATAGACAAATCTGAAACTGATATGTATAGACTGTAGTATGAACGTAGTTAGACTCGACGATTTTCGATCTCATACGACCCCCTTGGCGACCATCGTGAGGGTGGGCGATTTTCATCAACAGTTCGCTCATTACCAATCTCAGAACTTGCTACTGGGAAAGAGAGCTGTAGTTGACGCATACAACGTCAAAAGACAGGCAGACTTGTTGAACGAACTCAGGGCTGTTGGCTTTGAACTCATATTGGACACCAAGGCAGCCGAGTTAGCATGTCCGTTCAAATGGACCGGACAGTCGCGGAAAGCTGAATGGCTCGAAGGTGAACCTGAGCGACCGCTGACGCCAAGGGACTTTAACTTAGATATGGCTACGCGGATCGCTGAACTCGCTGTGGCTCACAAATTCCATATCGTCCTTGCTCCAAGTCGCTACGTATCCGACGCATCGGCGTTGACGACACTCGAGCAAAATCATGAATTCATGGCTTTGCTCCGCTCCGCGCTGGATCGAGCTGGCGGCCAAAAGATACGCATTGCATCCAGTTTCATCGGGCGGCTGACTTTGCTGGGAAAAGAAGAGGTCACCAACCGCATCGTCAGCTTGCACCGCGATGCACCAGCTAGCTCCATTTGGCTGCGACTTTCGGGGATAAGACGTGACCCGCTGGCGGGTCGTGTGCGAACGACGGCTCGACGACTGCAACTACTAAATGAATGCGAATTGCCCATAGTGCTGGACTACGCGGCTGGTTTAGAGCCGCTCACATACGCTGCGTTGGGTGTAGTGAGTGGCCAATCATTTGGCATATTGAAGAACGATCAATTCTCAGACGAAACATGGCTCAAACCCTCAAAATCACTTGATAATTCAATTGGTGATGGTGGCATTCAGCAGTTCGCGAGAGCTCCCGGGTTGGGACGGAGTCTGAGTCATGCCGAACTCCAATTGATATCTGAAGCTCCGAAGGGCAAGCGCCTATTGTTTGACCCAGCAAACACAGGGATCGGTACGTTTGAGGATTTCAAGGCCAAAGCCAAAGAGACGGCTTTACGAGAGGCCGTCGAAGCGGCGGCGGGTGTTAGCGAAGTTCCCAACTCGAGGCGCCCCGATCACTTCAAGACTACCCATCTGGATCAGGCCGCAAGGAAGGCACTTCAGCTTTCGAGACTGGAACTTGATGCGGATCGAGCGGCTGAGCTGAAGGTGAAGTCTACAGAAAGCTTGCAGAAACGCCTCGCAGACTACGCATCATCGTTAGACAAAACAGGACAGGCTTTAGAGAAGATTGTGGAAGACCCAAACATGCGACTTACTGGATCTATAGCGCTACCTCATCTCGGAAAATCTGAGAAGAGTGACGAAGCAGGCGAACGTCGATGAGCGGAGCAGCTGTATCAAGGGTTCTAAATACTCTCCAAGAAGAAGGCGGTCTGTTGGGTGCAGATATCGCGGCTCTGACTGATGTCTCGAAAGCAACGGTACATCGTTGGATCAACGGGAAGGCTGCGCCACAACCCAAAAATGAGCTGATGATAGCTGATCTGAACTATGTCGTTCAGAAGCTCAGGGACTATTACAAGCCGGAAAACATCCGTGTTTGGCTCCATTCCCGGCACCCACAATTAGGTGGCGAGAGAGCAATCGACCTTATCCATCAGAATAGAACTGATGAAGTCCTCACCATCATAGCACGTCTCGACGCCGACGCCTTCATCTGAGTTAGTCAATGCGCCGCACCCTTCGAGACATCAAACTCATTGACCAAATCGAAGCATTGCCGACTGAGTCATTCACTGGTGACGTCTTCAGATTGGTACGAGATGGTCGAGATCCCACTACTTGCTGGCATCCCGAGGGTCGGTGGGACGATGGTGCTTTCGACGTTTTATATACAGCGACCACCTCAGAAGGCGCATTGGCAGAAGTTAGGTATCACCTAACCCAGCAACAGCCCTTTGCGCCGGACTTTCTGAATTACCGCATGTTTCGACTTCCAGTAGCGAGCATTGAAGTAGTCAATCTACTCGACACCGGCCTGCTGCAGAACCTCGGCGTAGACCTGAATCAATGGGGCAAGTCTGATTACGTGTCTCGTAGTGAGGAGTATTTACGGACACAAGAGATTGCAGCGGTAGCTACGTTTCATGAACGCCAAGGTTTACTTGTCCCATCTGCGCGATCGCCAGATTCAAACCTTGTGATACTCACGCAGGAGTGCGTTGACGCTCATTGCGGTGACCCAGAAGATCTTGGTTTGACCGCGATATGAAGTCGACCTAGCCACACGAGATTGGGGCGCTAGGAGCTCATTGTATCTCCCGAACGAGAACCGGGCTGCTGGTGCAAATTACGAGTTTTCGCGACCCTCGCGTCATCGCGACATAGAGATCGCGAGCATTCAGCAGATCGGTGTCAATGATCACCGCAACATCAGCTTCCAGTCCTTTCAGGAGCAAGGTGCTACCCACAGCTCGGCGAGGCAAAGCGCGCCCCTTAACGCGTGATTGCTCACGCGCGCGAACCGCCATCTCATGGAAGTCTTCCACATCCACACAGCCATTGAAGGCCTGGATGGCAGAACGCACCAGTGCAGGCCGCAAAGGGAAGACTCCGGCCTGCCGATTGATCTCGACTAACAAAGCTACGGCCGCCGTCGGACTTGGAGCGCGTGCAAAAGCCAGCGCTGCCGCTTCCGCATCGGTTGGCGGAGATCGTTCCCGACCTGCAAGGAGCACGCGTAGCCGTTGCTTCATCTGAGCGGCGCCGACCCCGGTCATTGTCGAACCGGCAAAATCGATCAGCTCATCCGTAGCCGTTGGCGCACGCATATCGAATGATGCTGCGAAGCGAATGAAGTCTGTCAGATCAGCGTTCTCGACGACAACGGCGCCTCGTGCCCTTGCTGCGATCTCACGATGTCGCGGAGGTCGCTTGGCGTCGCAGACGATCAGCACGCTCCCGCCCTCGATCGGAGGGCGCGTATTAGCGGCCTTAGTCTGGTTGGGAACGTCATCGTCGCCCGTGATGGTTATCACCTCGACCTCAGCGGGTGCGTGCGTCAGATCGATAGGCTGACCGGATTGAAGCGCTGATCTAACCTGCAGAAGCCAACGACCAAAGGCCTCTGTCCCGACATTGCGCCATCGCCATGGCGTGTCGAGTTCACCTGATGGCGGGAAGCGCACATGGACGTCAGCTTCCCAGTCGACGAGCACATTAGTGCCCCAGCCGAATATGGCCTGCATCGGATCACCAAGCACACAGGTCGGCAGAACTTCCGCGATCTTCGAAACCATCGCATGCTGCTCGACAAGGCAATCTTGATACTCGTCGACAAACAACCGCGCGTAAGTCGCTTGCAGAACGTCTCTTAAATGGTCGCCTGCAAGAATATTGATCGTGCCCTGCCTGATTGCAGGATAATCGTTCCGTGGATCGGCCAGATCCAGGACCCCTTCAGCATGGCCGCTGCGATGCGGAAAGGTACCGATGAGACGCATTGCCCATCCATCAATCGTGGTGATCCGGTACGCGCGCTGCGGCACCCCCATGTGCGTCAATCGCGCGCGCAGAGCGGCAACACCGGCATTGGTATGCGTCATGATTAGGATCGGCTTCGATTCGTCATGCCGTTGAAGCGCTGAGGCAATCAAGTGGGTCTTCCCGCACCCGGCCGGCGCGGAGACACTGCCGCAATCGATCGTCAGCAAGTCAATATCAGCCATGAGGCGCCTGGGCCCAGCCGAGCAGCACATTGACCCGGTTCCTGAAGCTTTCGCTCACATCTGCGAAATTCAGCGCCAGTATCTTCTTGGACACATGTTCCATGCGACCAACCGACTTGAACCACGAATTTTTCTTCGTCGTACACGCCGCCACCAAAACGTCTCGCTGAGCGGGTGTGATTGTATGCTGAGGTGAATGAAGAAGCGCTCGAAAGTTCTCGACCGTCTCGTGATTCCCAGATGCAGATTGAATATGGGCCGCGACCGAATCTTGCCCATGTTCAGCAATTGCGTAGTCAAGAAGAGCGAGAAGCGTCGCGTCTCCGACATTGCCGATGATCGCCGCCTCCAGCGACTGACCCGCTTCCCACGTGAATGTTCCACCACCCAATTGATGGAAGGCCGCTTCAGTTTGCGGGGTGGGCAGAATGTCGGCATCTCGAAACACGGCGGTCCGATACCCGAGCTTCGCAAACTCGTGCCCGCGCTCATACAAGCGGTCCGGATGGCCGCCACCGCCGTCGACAAGCGCGACACCCCGAGCGAAGATCGAGGGTTGACCTTGCCCAACGCAATAATGCTCGAGACCGCGTACAAAGCCCACCTCCGACGCCCCCTCGCAGATCAAGACCGATGGGGCGAGAAAAGCTTCAGGAGCACTGCGCAGCGTCCCTTGTGCAGATTCAGGGACGGGTTGTGCCATATGTTTCTCACCTGATCGCCGCAAAACACGAAGCTGGTCCGCTGAAAGCTCGCGCAAGACGATGGGTGAATGCGTGGTCGCGAAGACCTGTTGGGGCGGTGCTTCCTCTTTGGCCCCCAGCGATCCAAGAAGCCGAATGATACGGTGCGGCTCAAGACCGTTCTCGATCTCGTCGACAAGGAGAATGGAAGAACGCGCCGCCACTTCTCGTTGGAGCCCGGCGATAAGCAACCGCGTGGAACCGAGGCCCAAGCCTCGGAGTGGAACCCCACGTTCATCGTGCAAGGCGATAGACCCACCTGTGATCGAGACAGAATGGGTGTCGAGAAGCGCCTGCGCCTTCGCACCGATGGGTATACCGAGTTCATCGGCCGCTTTTTTCACCGAAGCAAGGGCGTCTCCAAGCTGTGCATCGGCGTCGTTGCCGAAAGCCTTCCGCGCTTCTCGGGCCGCCTGCGATAGGGCCAGAGACGCATCCGGCTTCTCTTCGCTCAACCGGCTCAAGAGGGACCCGCGCCGCCAAGCAAGATTGTAGTCCGAGACCGCGCCGAGACGGGTCGGCGCAAGCGCATTTCGATCTTTCCAGTTGAGATTTCGGTCGTTGTCCTTTGCATCCGCGCGATCCGACCTCAGCCGCCAACGTGGCTCCAGATCGCCAGAAATTTCCAGGTGCAACGACAGGACTGTATCCAAGCCGTGCCCGGGTTCGTCTTCAATCGTGCCGAGGAGGTCGTCGTAACCTCGCAGATATTCCCCATAAGCCTCATAATTCTTGAGAGCGTCTGACAGCGCCCCCAAAGTCAGCGTGATCGAAATTGGCGTCTCAACATCAAGCTCAAAAAAATCTGCATCGGTGACCTGCACGGATCGCCGCGCCCCAAGGCATAAATCGATGGCGTCAATGATCGTGCTCTTGCCAGCGTCGCCAGATCCAATCAGGCAATTGAGACCAGGCGATGGATACCATTCAAACGATTTAATCGATCGGAAGTGCGAAATATCAACCTTGCGAATGACCGCCATGTTCTCCTCCCAGGCGGACCCCGCCAATTCATTGTCTAGTCACTCACGTGAGATTTTTACGCGAACCGGCTCTTCATCTTGTTGAAGAGCCAAGCCATCAAGATCCACGTTTGGATCGACGACGAAGACATCCTCACCGTCAGGATCCGGATCATCGGGCTTCACCGCGAAAGTGATCGAGCGACCAGAAGCCACGACATCCCTCATCCATCTTTCGAGAAGTTCCGACTGCGGAATACTGGTCCCGACCCATGCACCCTTGACCATCATGGAGAATGACGTGTTGTCGAAGTACCGACCGACGTTTGAATAGGCTAAACGACGTCCGCCCCGAGGGCCTTTCAATCGGTCGTCTTTTTCAAGCAGTCTCCAATAAGCATGAGGAATATACATACCCTTCGTCAGACCCGTGCTATCAGGCTCAAATTGGACACGCGGGCAAAACTTCAAGAAAAACGGATCGTCGCTGAAGCGGAAATCATCTGTCTTTGTGACGGTCTTGATCCTGGACAACTCCTTGAGGAACCGGTCCATACGACTGAGTTCGTCAGTGAGTTTTGCTTCGGGGAATCGGAATATCGCGCCCAGCTCGTCATCCGGTTCCATGGCCTTGTATTGGACCATGATGAACGCCTGAAAGCGCTCATTGAAGTAGATCAAATCGGTTCCAGTCTGCTCCTCAAGCGGCTGGCGATTGGCCATGATCACAGTGAGGCGATCTTCGCCATCTACGAAGACTGCGGCGGCGGCGTTGGGCACGTCTCGTAGATACGCGTAGCCAGGCACTTGTCGCATGTCCTGAATAACCATCGGATCCTCTCGCATTCGAACTTCGGCGAGCCCATCCAGAAAAGACTCCGGAGCTTCCTCCTCGAGAGACCATTCAGCCAAAGGAGCACGGTCAATCCCGGCTAGACTCAAAGCGACTGCAACAGCCTCTTTTTGATATGCAAGATTGCTCCGGGCTCGTTCGCTCAAACGCTCAACACGTTGACGTGTCGACGTCGTGAAGCGCTCGATAAGGCCACCAGAGCCGGGCGCAAGCTGCACAAAGAGATCGACAGTCTCTTGAAAGGCCTTTGGCGAAAGCAAGCCGCCATTCTGAAACCGATCTTCGACGGCTTTTCTATTGCGGTTTGGCACGCCAACGATGATGTCGCGGATCGACACAGCGCTGTCGAGCGAGTGAATTTCATCAATATTGAGGCGGCTTTGCTCCGTCCCAGCGTTCACACCTCGTCGTCCACGACCAATATGCGAAACGTGGCCGGATGGATCGACGATGAAACAGACCAATGGTGCGTTTCGGCTGTGATTGAACGACGGCACCGCTTCTGCGAAGTGGCCATACATGTCCATGGCATGGTCAAATACACCCAGCCGTTCTTGGCTCAGCCGCAATATATATCCGCCAGCCTTAGCCATTCGAGACCAAGACTTCCGGACATAGGCGTGCATCACTAAATTTGACTAACAAGTATTCTATTGAACTAAGCAACGTTTTCTTCTGGGACATCTGCAGTCCTAATCAACTCTTTCGCATATCGCTTCGCCTGAGAGATGCTCTGTTTGTAATCATCGGCGGCCAAGGACAAAGACTCAGGTGATGTCGCGCGATCAAGATCGTCGCTAGACCAATCATCCGAGAGACGCTTGCTGATCGCGTAGCAAGTCGCCTTGCCAACTCGAAAAGCCATGAACTTTCGTGATGCTCTCAATATCGCCGACCGGACGACTTCAGCCTCGCCCGCTGTTCGCAGCTCAGCATCAAGTTCGACGGCCATGCGCTCAGCAGCCGAATAGAGACCATTCACAAACAGTGTCTGTGCATCCTTATAGTAGCGGCCAGCACGACCTTTGAGATTCTTGTCTGCTATTTCCTCTGGGTCCGTAAGAATTTTGATTTCTGGCACGCGTTCCAATGATTGAGCTGAACGTGAGAGCTTTGAACCATCTGGTGCCTTGCGGACTTTCTTTTGCTTAGCCCGCTGGCTTTTGTCGTGGTCGGCTTCGGATGCATCCTTTTCGCCAGCCTCGCTTAGTTCGGGAAACTCGGTTTCGAGACTAGTTGGATTAGATGTATCGGTGCCTTCCTCTGCCGCTTCAGTTAGTATTGCAGACTGACGGCGAGATGGGCTCAAAGTCACCGTGGGTACACGGAACTCGTCGAGCAATTTTTGAAGGTCGGATTGAAGGTCATCCAAGTTGTCGTCGGATAAGGGGGACTCCGCTCGAATGACGTCTTTGACCCAATTTGGCATCAGCTCCCGCACATAGTCGTCAAAGTCTTCAGCAAGCATTGGAGAACGGTCATCTGGCCAGGTCAGTCCATCCCTATACTGATTTGGCAGTGCGAGATTATCCGTAAGCTCAATCTCAACCGTGAGAACCTTCGAACCAAATGGAATTCCGAAGTTTGGAGCTGCGGCAGACCAGGCTTTTCTGGACTTTATGTCGTAACGCTCTCCCTTGTGAACTAGCGCACAAAAGGTCGTCGAGCTAGTTGCTGGATTGGCTAGCGCGCTGAGAGAATGGCTGTAGCGTTCGTGCTTCGGGTCATGGATATAGTGTACCCTTATTTCTCCACCCGGCGCGTCAACCCACTCGTGGTTTGGAAGCTCCTCCGCCACCTCTTCGAGCGTCTTCAAGCGTCGCGTGCGACCGGTTTCGTCTTTGCCTCCACCTTTGGTCATAGCGACATCGATGCGCACTTCGACGCCATCAGCGAAACGCGCGAAGCGCCGGAAGATAGCCGAAGGTATGAAACTGCGATCTTGGCTCTTTCCCTTCCCAAGTGGTTCAGCAACAGTGTCATGCTCTTCGCACTCGCCCATCAGTACAACTTCCGTCCAATCAAACGATGTGTCCTGACCTTCGTAAATAGCAGCCTGAGTCACGTCATATACCGTATCAAAACTGCCATCAGGCAGTTCCACTGGGAAACGAACATAGGTCTGTTCGTCAGCATCGAAGCCGATCACCACTTCGTTGACAGTACCGTCCTTGCAAGAACGATAACGGATGCCCTCCCTCGACATTGTCAGACCAGAAACCTTTGCTCCGATGCCAAAATTTCCATCGAGTGCCATCTCTTTGTTGATCGAGGAGGACAACTCTGTCGCTTGTTTTAGCTCGCGGTCATCCATGCCCGTCCCAGTGTTCCAGAACGTAAGCTTCCTGACACCGTCGATCATGGTCGGATAGATCTCGATGCGACGGTTTCCGTAGGCAGCGCCAGCTGCACTTTCATCAGCATTCTTGAAAAACTCGCGAACCAAAGTGCTCACAGGAGCTTGCTCAATCAGTCGATTGATAAGAAATCGCTTGTCGCGAATATTGAGTGGTTCTGCCTTCATGCGATGTCCCTTAGAGCTTAAACTTGTCGACGCCATCGCTGGCCGTTGAGCCAAATTTTCGTTCGATGTCGCTTGTAGCGTCTCGTAGAGCTTTCACAATTTTCTTCACATCGCTGTCAGAGTACTCATACGCTCGCCGGTTCGAAAGGTTGCCGAGTTTGCGAATCGCATCCAATGCGGACTGCGTCCTCCCCTCTGCGAGTCGAACAAATTTCTCTCTTTTATCAATGACTTCGGGCAATGATGAACGATCCTTCGCAGAATTTGATACTCATCACCTAAGAACATTCACAAAAAAGAGTCAAATATGCGCTGAATTTCATAACATATTTCGGATATACGTACACATTACCACACGAAATTCATCATACATGATAACGCTTGAACATTGGAGATTATTTGTCGCTAGGCGACCCATCAGAGCTTGAAAATACACAGACTGAAACGGGCTACATTGAAGGTCTGCATTGGGTTCGACAAACTGACTTCCTTGCAATCGCAACGAAAGTCCGGTTCCCGCCCGTTGTGCCAAACTTTCACCGAAACCGCTCCACTTGACGTTCAGAAAAACATGCCCTATTTTCTGACATGGAGTTGACCAATGATCACGTCGAAAATCAAACAACGCATCCTCGAAAAGGGCCGGGGCGCCATCTTCGCGCCGTCGGACTTCCTCGATATCGGGTCGCGCGCAAGCGTGGATCAGGCGTTATCGCGCCTGGCCGATCAAGGTGTGATCCGGCGGCTGACGCGTGGGCTCTACGACTTTCCGAAGCAAAGCCCTCGTTTCGGGCTTCTGGCACCCTCCGCCGATGACATTGCACGCGCTGTTGCCCGGAAGGACAACCAGGTTCTGCAACCCTCCCCTGCCATGGCGGCGAACCAGTTGGGTCTGTCCACCCAGGTGCCCTCCAACCCGACCTATATGACCGACGGGCCCACCCGAACGAAGAAGATCGGGCGGCAGGTGATCCAGTTCCGCAATGCCTCTCCGAAGACACTGGTCGGGGCTGGGTCAAAGACAGGCACTGTTTTCCAGGCGTTGCGCTATGTCGGAAAGGATCATGTCGACGATCAGGTGATCGGCAAGATTGCCCGCTCGCTGGATGCCAGGGATCGGGCGCAGCTCGCAAAGCAAAGCCGACATGCCCCAGCCTGGATGCATCCGGTCGTCCAGCAGATCGTGGCACACGCCTGAGCATGGATCGGTTCGCAAACGATACACCTGAGCATCGTGACGAAGCCTTTGGACAAGCCGCGGCAGAACTTGGCTTTGCCAAGGCCATCGTCGAGAAGGACTTCTGGGTCTGCTGGTCGCTCCAGCATCTCTTCGCCCTGCCTTCCTTTGGCGATCACCTGATCTTCAAAGGAGGCACGTCGCTTTCGAAGGCTTACGACGTGATCCACCGGTTTTCCGAGGACGTGGATTTGTCGCTCGACCGCGCTCAGCTTGGCTTTAGCGGCGACCGTGATCCAGAGCTACCGGACCTCTCGAGCGGCAAACGAAAATCCCTCCTGCAAGGCCTTCAGGAAGTCGCCGAGGCCACCGTCGCCGGACCCCTGCTTGAAGAGATCAACGCGGTTTTCTCCGCTAGCCTTGAACAGCCCTTCTCCCTCACGATTGATGAGGGCGACCCACAAACCGTGCTGTTCGCCTATCCTTCGCTACGTGCCGACAGTGACAGCTACATCCAACCCATCATTCGGTTCGAGTTCGGTGCACGTGGGGCACAGCTCCCGGCTGAACAACGGCCAATTGTGACTTACGTCCAACAAGCCTTTCCCGATCTGCCTGGGTTGAATGCTGTCGATGTTCGAACTCTCGGGATCGAACGAACCTTCTGGGAGAAAGCGACGATCCTCCACATGCTCTTCCATCAGGATACAAAGAAACCACTCGCCGACCGAATGTCCCGTCACTACTACGACATGGCCCAGCTGATCGGGCATGATGCCAAGGCGCGTGCGCTGGCCGACCTCGGCCTCCTCGACGAGGTCGGTCACCACAAGTCGGTGTTCTTCAAAGCGGCCTGGGCAAGATACGAGGACGCCAAGCCAGGATCACTGCGCCTGCTTCCAAACGAGACGCTCGAGGCAGCCCTCCGTCGGGACTACGCCGGGATGCGCGAGATGATCATGGGCGACGCGCCGAGCTTTGATGACGTGATGAGCGCGATCGCGGCGCTGGAAGCCGAAATCAACACGCCCTGATTGCGACGGTCTTGTCGATTGGAAGACCACTCGGCTTTGACCACCGGTCCACCAATCCTCTCCCTCGAGTCCGTCGTGAGTTATAGGATGCCATTCTATAACTCACAGAAGGGGCAGATTTGAGCGATAGGACGAATGGCACGACGCACAAGCATCATCCTTCCGCCAATCCCGCGTCTTCCAATTGCTCCCGATCCGGCAAGTCCCGGAGCGACTCCAGATCGAACGCCGTGAGGAACTGATCCGTCGTCACGTAGGTGTAGGGCGCCCCGCGTCGCGGGGATCGTGGTCCCGTGCCGATGAGACCGCGTGCATGCAGCCGCCCGATCAAGTCCCGGCTGATCTCCTTGCCGAAGATGTCCTTGAGTCCGTCGCGGGTGATCGGCTGGTGATAGGCGATGGCCGCGAGCACGGCGACGTCGTACTCGCGCAGATCGAGATCCTGCTCGCCCACGTCGGCGGCCGCCCGGATCGCTGGCGTATAGGCCGACCGCGTCCGCAACAGCCACCCGCCGGCGACCTTCGCGAGCTCGAACGACCGTCCATCAAGATCGGCGGCCAGATCGTCGATGATGAGATCGACCGAGGCCCCCTGCCCGACCACCCGGGCCAGATCATCACGCGGCACCGGCGAAGCGGACGCAAAGAGCACCGCCTCGATCCGGCGCATCCATTCCCGCCAGCGCAGATCGGGCGGAAGGTCCTCCAGCTCGCGGTCCAGATCGGCTTCGGAGTGATCCTTGGCCATCGGTCAGACCCCATAAAGCCGGAAGGTGTCGCGCCCGGTCAGCTCGCGCACGGCGCCCAACTCAACCAGCCTGTCGCAGAACCGGCGTGCCGCGCGATCGGAACGCAGCAAGATGAGCGACGCCGGCGCGACCGCGTCTCGGCTCAGGAACAGTACCAAAGCCTCATCGGATCCCTTCGCCCGGAGCTTCGGCGCGACCTCCTTCAAGCGCGCAACACGGCGGGCAAGATCAGTGGCCTCTCGGGTCGCTTCGGTCGCCGCCGCCGCGATCGCCCGATGGCAGGCCAGTTGCAGGTCTGCGCCGCTCTTCCGCAAATCGGCCCGTTTTATGCCGAGCGCCAGAAGCGGCAGAACATAAGACCATCCGAGCCCTTGCGCCAAAGCCGCGTCAGCCAGGATCAACGCCGTAGCGGCATCCCGCGGCATATCCTCGATCACGGCTTGGAATACGGCTGCGGCACGCGGCACCGGCGCTCCCTGCCCCGCATCCAGCCACGTTGCGATCTGCTCCACTTCAACATCAGGCAACGCCCGATGCAGCGCCTTGGTCGAAATCGGTCGTTCGACCGCGCGCTGCCAGGACAGGCAGACCTCTCCCGCCGGTCCGGGGCTGTCGCCGGGCTGCAAGAATGCCACCGCATCACGCAGCTCCGACGCCCGTTCCGGGCGTCCCTGGTGCGTCACACACGCCTCCGCCGTTCGCAGCGCCAACCGCGCCCGGAGCAAGGTCTGGGGGACATCATCGTGTCTCAGCACAAGATGGAGATGGCCAAGTGCCGCCCCCGACAAAAACGCAACATCTTCAAGGGTCTCTGGCCGTGCGGAGGTGACCCAGGCAGGTAGCTGCGGTAGATTGGTTAGGTTGTTCGCGATGGTGGCCGGCTGGTATGTCATGCCACAACACTAGTCTCTCGCGGCGCTTTCGTCCACAATATGATGTGCAAACCGCCCCGCCTTGCAGTTTCTCGTTATGTCCAATAAGTTTGCCTTATCGGACGTAAAAGAGTAGACTGGAAAGCAGTTCAATTTCATCGCCGGATTCAATGAAAAAATGCCCTCAGAGACCGAGAAATCGACGTCAGCACCCTCTGATAAGCTGGATGATGCTCGCGTCGACGAGAGAGAGGAAGAGGACAGCGATGGCATCGCCCTGCCCTCCCATGTCGCGGGATCCGGAACGCTCGATCGACTGGTGGACACCGCGCGCGACTATGCACGCGCGGCAATTTCGGACAACACGCTGAAGGCCTACGCGAAGGATTGGGCGCACTTTTCACGCTGGTGCCGGATGAAGGGTGCCGAGCCGCTGCCACCATCACCCGAGATGATCGGGCTTTATCTCGCCGACCTTGCGTCCGGGTCGGGCCCCTCCCCAGCTCTCTCGGTCAGCACAATAGACCGGCGCCTCTCGGGCCTCGCCTGGAACTACGCGCAGCGGGGGTTCACCCTCGATCGCAGGAACCGGCACATCGCCACGGTGCTGGCCGGGATCAAGCGAAAGCACGCACGCCCGCCGGTGCAGAAGGAAGCGATCTTGGCCGAGGACATCCTAGCGATGGTCGCCACCCTTCCTTTCGACCTGCGCGGGCTGCGAGATCGCGCGATCCTGCTCGTGGGCTATGCAGGAGGTCTGCGCCGGTCAGAAATCGTCAGCCTCGACGTGCACAAAGACGACACACCCGACTCCGGCGGTTGGATCGAGGTTTTCGACAAGGGCGCCCTTCTGACAATTCGCTCAAAGACCGGCTGGCGCGAGGTCGAGATCGGCCGAGGGTCCAGGGATCAGACCTGCCCCGTGCACGCGCTCAAACAATGGTTGGACTTCGCGAAGATCGACTTCGGGCCGGTCTTCGTCGGCACCTCACGCGATGGCAAGCGCGCCCTCGATGCCCGGCTCAACGACAAGCATGTTGCGCGGCTGATCAAGCGCACGGTTCGGGACGCCGGCATCCGATCTGAGCTGCCCGAGCGGGAGCGCCTGTCGCTGTTCTCCGGCCACTCTCTGCGCGCTGGCCTCGCCAGTTCAGCCGAAGTTGACGAGCGCTACGTCCAGAAGCACCTCGGACATGCCTCGGCTGAGATGACCCGCCGCTACCAGCGCCGCCGCGATCGGTTCCGGGTGAATTTGACCAAAGCTGCTGGGTTGTAGTCATCCGAATCGGCATCGATGCCTCATCGCTTGGCACATCGGTGGCAAGGTCGACATCTTCAGTCTGCTCCACGTCGGAAACGGGTTCAGGCGCCCCCTGCCCTTCCGCACCGTCGAGTGCTGCAAGATCGTGACGGCGAAGAACCTCCGGCAACCGGCCTGTGCCTGTCAGCAAACGCTCGGCTTCGGTCACCATCTCGCCCATCTTGAGATGATCAAGGAGTTGCGCCGTCCCCTCCCCTTTCGCCTCGCGCACGGCGTCGAGGATCCGGGCCTTGGGCACACGGTTCAGGTAGGTATCTGCCGTCGGCTCCCAACCCGCCTCGACCATGTCCAGATCGACCGCCTGTGCGACCAAGTCGGACGGGGTCATCCGCTTGGTCAAACCGCTGGCGGAGATACCAGCACCATAGGGGTTCACCTTCTCGTGGAGCGCGTTGATCCCGAAGCTGAGGCAATGCGCGAGCAGCGACAGCCGGCTCCCTTGATCAAGGGAGGTCAAGTAGTCCCAGAGCGCGGCATCGTCGCCGAGCGGCAAGTCGGCCTCCCATTCCGCGTGGCGATCGTCCACCAGCTTGGCCAACACGCTGTCCTTCAGATCGCTCGCCTGCGCCGACATGTAGACGTGACGGACAGAGGCCTCGAGACAGCTGCCGGCCGAACTGGACGTCCGGAAAGTGTCGTTGACGAGCTTCAGAAGCAGTAGCGTCAGGGCGACATCAGCAGAACGCCCGACAGCTTCGCGCAAGGCAAGGGTGCGTTGCGCCGTCAACTCCATAATCAGCCGCTCGGGCAAGGGCTTCAACGCACCATCTTCCTCGTCGTCGCGCATGTTCGCGCCAAGCACTTGACCGGCAGAGGTGATCACCGTGCCATGGCCGATACCATCCACTTTGCTCCCCGTTGAAAGCTCAACGCCCTGCCCGTCTGCCGCCTGTTCACCGCTGTGGACGTCGGCATCGTGCCGAGGTTCATCCTCGGGCCGGACAAAGCCCCGATAAACTGCAAGCTCGTCATAGCGATCAAGCGTCACGAAGGCCCCTGCCGGTGCGATTTCTTCCGCGTCGAAGATCAGCGGCCGGGTCTCGAGCTTCTCCATCTCGCCAAGACGCTCGTCGATCTCGTCGGGGAATTCATCCTGTCCCTCGTATTCCTCCTCGAGCGCCCGGTACCTGGCAAGCAGCTTTGCATGGGCCGCGCCTTTGTCATCCGTCATTGGCGCCGGGTCTCCACTCAGCCTCCGCAGGCCGTGGCTGTAGCCATAGGGCAGATCGAGCGAGACCTCGATCCATTTCCAACCTTCAGTCGCGATGGCTTCGGCTTTAGCCTGAATCTTCTCGCTGACCAGACGATCGAGCAGGGCAGGGTCTTCCAGCCAGCCGCCATCGTCGCCCTGGAAGAGGTCATGCAACTTGGTGCCGCCAGCAAACTCATAGGACTCAATACCCACAAAGGCGGCACGACGGTTTGAGGCGCGGACCGAGGATTTCGACAGCATGTGCCGGACCTTATAGGGTTCCATGTTCCAGGACGACCGGATCGCCTCCCAGACCTGCACATGGTGCTCGTGATCCAGGTTGATCGTGAAGGCCGTCAGCTGGTCCAGCGTCATCTCGTCCTCGGTGTAAAATTCGAGCAGGGCAGGGGTCACGGCGGCGAGTTTCAGGCGCTGTTTCACCACCTGCGGCATGACGAAGAAGGCGGCTGCGATCCCTTCATCGCCTTGACCCTTCTCCCGCAGCGCGACGAAGACGCGGAAATGATCGAGCGGATGCAGAGCCGCGCGCAGCATGTCCTCAGTGAGAGAGTCATCCTCGCGAGGATCGCGGACGTGGCATCTTGCAGGATACTGGGAAGGGGCGACGTCGTGGCCAAGCGCTTCTGCTTCACGAGGAGTGACAGCGCCTGGAAGCGCCGACCGCCAGCGGGGATTTCGAACTTACCGGTTTCAGAACCATCACCCGTCAGAACGGGCAGGAAATTCAGGCTCTGCAGCAGTCTGCGGCGAGCGATGTCGTCGGTCGATTCCTCGACCGAGATGCCGGCCTTGATGCGCCGAACGTTAGACTGGCTCAGCACGAGCTTGTTGAAAGGAATGTCCCGGGACGGGGTGACGTTCTGGGCAGATTTCGCCATCAGATCTTCTCCACAATGGGCGCCGGAAGCCACTCTCCCGAACTCACTTCCCGTCACCCCTTTCACAGCCCCTCTCTACCTCTCAGCACGTCCACCGCGGTGGACGTCACGCAGTAGCTGCCCTAGAACGAGAAAGCCTCTCCAGCAACAGTGATGGATTGAAGTCAGTTTCTCTGTGACCGAGCGTGATGCTATGGAAATACGCTCCAAAGTCTCGGATGCGGTTGCTCATCTGGAGAATTATGAAGATGGCGCATGATGCTTTTTGAGAGCCTATCTTCCTAGCAGCCTTTTCGAAGGTGCTTTCGTGGATTCCCATCATTGGAGCGAGTGTTCTGGCGTGGCTTTCGACATCGTGCCAGTTTCTAAGCGAGTTCGTCGCGAACGATGTAGCTTGGTCACAAACGGTTGTGAGCGTTTGCAAGGGAAGTGTTTCGCTGTCGGTCCCGCTTTCTAAATCTTTTTGTTCTTTTTTAGACTTAGAATGGTGCCGGACAGTTCGCCCGTCATTGGCGGGCAGTTTCATTGTTTCTGGTGCGTCCACCGCGGTGGACATCTGTTTGCATTGGGCTTCCAGTTCGTCGAGCAAAGCATGATACTCCGCGATCGAGAGCTTCCTCCGAAGAACTCGGCGTACCTGATGAGTGAGCTCGTTCTCGGGGTTAGCTTCGTCGATCTGCGCAAGTTTGGTTAGGATTTGCTTTCGCAAAAACACGCGATCCCGACGAGCGTTTTCCATCGCTTGGGCTGCCGCAAGTAGTTCGCCGGCCCGCGCGAGCAACGGAGCCAGTGACAAGCCATAGCTAATGGATAGACCTTCGGACGACTTCACTCGGTATCTTTTGCGATTTGGGCTGTCGTGGCGCTTCATGAAGCCGAGTTCAACAAAGCGATCGATGTGCCTACGGAGGGTTCGTTCATCGATCCCGCCAACTCGACGGCAGATCTCGTCGTTGGAAGCGAATACCGTGTCTCCGTGCCCAGGCTTGAGAAAACTCAGCATCGCCTGGAGCGTTTGAACATGTCCTGGACGGAGACCGAACAGGCTGCGAGTGTCTCTGAGCGCGCGGAAGACTGCCCAGATGTCGGTTTCAGGTGTGGACGTGGCGGGGGTGCCCTTGTCGACGCCAAAGGTCTGAACGGAAAGCTTTGTGAATGTCATGTTTGTTGAACGACGACCGTTGCGGCCCACAACTTCCCCGGCTCTTCTCGCTGTTTTTGGCGAGAAAAGGCAACAAAAAAATGTCCACCGAATCGGTGACTCTTGACCGGTATGTTGGAGATTGCTACATCATAGGTGCTAATCAGATGATGAGGGCTCTCCGGGGGAAACCTTGGGGGGCTCTTTTCTTTTTGGTCTTCGCCTTTCTCCTCTGCTCGTGTTTTTGGTTATGACCGGGGATCAGCTCCCCGAGCCTCTCTCATTCTGCCATTGTTCAAAAAGCTGTCGCAGCGTGGTTTCCGCGCGCTCTTCGAGCCATTGGCCGAACTCCGGGTTGTCCTTGCGGGTGATCTTGATAGCGATCGACTTGCCATCGACTGAAAGTGTGCCGACAGGGCTACCACTATTGTCCTTTACCACTGTCGTTTGGCCACGTGGGCTTTGGTTGGCTGCACCACGCGCCTTGCTGGAGCAAGCGACATAGATGGCTTGAAACTTGTCCGAGCTTGGAGTGCTGTCAGGCAGAGAGGCAAGTGTCTCACGCGCAATGTCGACAAGCGGAACCTTCTCCGAAAGTGCAGCAAGATCACCCCATTGGCGTCGACCTACGCCATGAGCCGGGCCGATAAGCCGGACAAGTTCGTCAGGTAGCTGCTCGATGACTACACGATGGTTCGACACACCTTGCCGGGTGAGGCCTAGGGCGTCCTGAATGACGCCAGGCTTATAACCGGCCTCTTGCATCTCTTTGATAAAAAG
The DNA here is from genome assembly GCF_016774595.1 of Maritimibacter sp. NCBI lineage: Bacteria > Pseudomonadati > Pseudomonadota > Alphaproteobacteria > Rhodobacterales > Roseobacteraceae > Maritimibacter > Maritimibacter sp. The sequence goes on along the minus strand of NZ_JACBWT010000003.1, from coordinate 2,999 downwards.
AGATTTTTCAATGAAGGACGGATCCAGCCGCAGGTTGTTTTCCTGACCTTGCGCGATCAGAGAAGCATCATCATCGAGCGTTCGAACAATCGTTTTGACAGTTCCACCAACTCTTCGAACGGCTGCAAGTCTGCGACGCCCGTAGATGATGCGGTATCGATCCGGTTGGTCCGAGGGGCGAACCATGATCGGCACTTGCTGACCATGCTTGCGAATGCTTTCGGCGAGATCTTCAATGCTACTATCTTCCAGGATCAGGCGATCCCGGAGACCATCCATATCGATCCGGTCGGGCTCGATATCTCGGATTGAGTTGGCAGTGATTTCCCGGAGAGAATCCCGCAATCCGCCAACCGAGCCAGGTAGCTTCGAGGATTTGACCGGGGCAGGGGAGGGGGCTGACGAGTCTTTCTCGTCCTTCGGAGGTTGGTTGAAGATATTTCGGGCCATCAGCGACGTCCCCATGCCATTTGGATTGTCTGCTCCAGCTCATCGGCAACGCTGTTCACGCTGGTCAAAGCCCGATCAATGGTCTTTCGAATGAGCTGGCTCGGGTCTACCTCGTAGATGGTTTGCTGAGTCATGCCGGCGTCAGAAATCGCCGTCGACTTCAGCATCGGCTCAGTCATGACTTGGCCCGCGAGGATTGAACGCAGGTAGCCGGCCATTTGCGTTTGTGGTCCGTCCGACGGCTCGTAGCGTGTGATCAGGAACTTTACGAAGTCCCAAGTGACATGCCGTCCAATCGCCTCTTCGACGGCTTTGACGGTTTCCGAAGCAAGCTTGAGAAACTGGCTCATAGAAGCGATGTCGAGCATGCCGGGGACCACCGTCACGAGCAGGCCCGTGGATGCTGCCAATGCTGTCAATGTCAGGAAGCCTAATTGCGGAGGGCAATCGATCAGCACGATGTCGTAATCGGAATCGACTTCCTCTAACGCCAGAGCAAGACGCTCCGCGAAAATCGGCTGAACCCTGCGCGCAAGGGCGTTCGCTGTCTCGGTTTCATACTCGGACAACATCAAGCCAGCCGGGACCATGTCGAGCTTGTGAAAGTATGTTTTCTGGATGACCTCCGAGAGCGGAACCTGATCATCGTATCTCAATGCGTCGTAGATCGTGCCGCCTTCGGCAAATTCGAGCTCAGGCCGGAAGCCGAAAAATGTCGTCAAACTGGCTTGTGGGTCGAGGTCAAGCACAAGCACGCGGTAGCCACGCAGGGCATACCTGTGTGCCAAATGGATCGTCGCTGTTGTCTTCGAGCTGCCGCCTTTGAAATTCACGACCGAAATGACCTGAAGACGGTCGCCGTCTCGGCGGCCAGGTCTGTACGCGTCAGCATTTTTGCCTGTCCGCGCCAAAATGTTGCGGAGGTCGTCAACTTCTTCGGCCGTGTAGAACCTATGACCGCGACCGTCAGTGTGAACTTCTGGGAAGCTGCCATCTTTGTGGCGATTGCGCAGGTTCGACGTACTGACGCGCAGCAACTCGGCGACCTCGGTCGAGCTGAAGCGGCGCAAGGACTTGCGTTCTTCTGGCTCGAACGCAACTTTCATCTGCCGGTCAAGCGACTCAGCAAGACTGTCTGCGAATGCTCCGATGTCGGAAGAGCCTATGCCTTGCGCGTAGCCCGTATTTCGATCATCCATGTTCTGCCGCCTCTCGTGGCCTTTGCTAAGGCTCTTTGTCGTTCTGACGGTCGAAGCCACGTCTGACGCGTTTTGCCGTCAGAATGGAAATGCCACGAACATCTGAGTCCGGCAAGAAGAATCTAGATGTAGTGGAAAAGTTATCCACAGCACCAATTTGGCCCCGCGGGGCTTGCGCTAGATAACGCATTGATTAAAATGATAAAAGTCGTATCTAGCGAAGCCGATACCCTTCGAGATATTTTCTGCTCGCGCGAACTAACCCAAAGGCTTTGTTGGATATTTACGTGGCTTTCGTCCAATTGAAGCGATGATTCTGGAAGATTTTGGCCGAGCGAACAGAGTGGTTTGCCGACCATTAGCGCCTACAAGAGGCCGAGGCGCTCTGCCCGCTCCAGCAGCATTCTGACTGAGGAAGGCTGCCAACTGAACGACACCCGAAAGGTCGCATGAAACCCGGACCAGAAACGGGGTGAGCTCCGATCCTCCGTTTTCCTAAACATAACGGCGGACCACTCCAGTGGGGGAGGATCAGCCTGATCGGCCGAACCAAAGGCGGCATGAACACCAAATTGCATGCCATCTGCGACAGCCAGGGGCGACCGCTCAACCTGTTCGTCAGCGCCGGTCAGGTCAGCGATTACATCGGTGCGCGGGCATTGCTCAGCAGCCTGCCAAAGGTCGACTGGCTGCTTGGGGATCGTGGCTATGACGCCGACTGGTTCAGGGAAGCACTGAAAGACAAAGGGATACGCGCGTGCATACCCGGTCGAAAGCAGCGCAAAAAAGCCGTGAAGTACGACAAGCGCCGATACAAACGGCGCAACCGTATCGAGATCATGTTCGGCAGACTGAAAGACTGGCGACGCGTGGCGACACGATACGACAGATGCCCAAAGGTCTTCCTCTCGGCAATCGCACTCGCCGCCACCGTCATCTAATGGCTATGAGTCCTGACCCTAAGACTGATCGTGCTTGGTGGCGCGGCGGGTGGAGGGGTTCCGCAGTGGAACTGCAACTGCGCGTCGTGTCAGGCCGCACGGCACGATTCATCGCTGGCGGACGGGCAGGCCTCGCTTGCCTTCAGCGCGGACGGCGAGAACTGGTTTCTCGTGAATGCGTCGCCTGACCTGCGCCAGCAGATCAATGACATACCCGAACTGCATCCGCGCAATGGAAAGCTTCGCGACAGCCCGATTGCGGGTGTCCTGCTCGCCAATGGCGAGGTCGATGCCCTCGTGGGGCTTTTGTCGTTGCGGGAAGGGTCGCACTTCGGGATCTGGGCGCATGACCGGGTCTTGAGCGTTCTGGAGCAGAACAGCATTTTCAACGTGCTGGACCGCGAGACCG